>DASRUE010000051.1:0-5598 GCA_035687895.1 Bacteroidota bacterium
GGACAACCGGGCCTCGATCTTGCCGTTACGCTTGTCCCCAACTACGTGAAGAAATACGCAGTGGACCTTCTCATCATCAATGGAGAAAACACTACGGAGGGAAAAGGCATTGCAGAGGATCATGCAAAGAAGCTCTTCGAGCTTGGTGCTCACGTCATCACCACAGGCAACCATGTGTGGGACCGGTGGGATAGTAGAAAGGTACTCGGCGGTGATCGCCGGATCCTCCGTCCGCTCAATTATCCCCGTGAGAACGGGGGCAACGGATTCATTGTTGTTGATCTGGGTGAGAAAGGAAAAGTGGGTGTTCTGAACATTCAGGGCCGCGTCTACATGCAGCCGATTGACGATCCGTTCAAGACGGCGGATTGGGCGGTGGCAAAGATGCATGAGGAAACCAAGGTGATTTTTGTCGATTTCCATGCCGATGCCACTGCCGAGAAAATGGCGATGGGCTGGCACCTTGATGGGAAAGTCACCGCGGTGATCGGCACGCACACACATACACCAACAGCTGATGGAAGAATTCTCCCGCGTGGCACAGCGTTTCAGTCCGATGTCGGGATGACAGGACCGTATGATTCGGTATTGGGAATGAAGAAAGAGCAGGCCCTCAAGCGGATCATGCTGCAAACCCCTCACAAGTACGAAGTGGCGTCGCACGATGTTCGGCTGTGCGGCGTCTATGTGCAGGCCGACATGGAGACAGGCCGTGCGTTGAAGATGGAAAGCGTGGTGTTTCCGTCGTTCGGATAAAATCTACCACGAAGACACAAAGGCACAAAAGGTGGGAGATATGGTGAACAGGCCATTGCCCATGAGGTAGAACTGACAGCAACAGCTGTTGTCGATGGAGCGTTTAAGGTTCATAAAGCACTGGGGCCCGGACTGTTGGAATCCGTATACCATACCTGCCTCCTCCATGAGCTTCGTGTCCGTTGTCTGCGCGTGGAAAGCGAAGTTGCCGTCCCCATTGTGTATGGCGACGTGCGCCTTGACGGAGGCTTGCGAATTGATATGCTCGTCAACGATAGCGTCATTGTGGAATTGAAAGCCGTGGATGTTATGAATCCCGTTTTCGAAGCGCAGGTTTTGTCCTACCTGAAACTGACTGGAAGACGACTCGGGTTGCTGATAAACTTCAACGTCCCTCTCATCAAGAAGGGAATTAAGCGGCTCATACTTTAGGCCCTTGGCGTCTTTGTGCCTTGGTGGTAGAATTCTTTCGAGACTATGTCTGCAACGATTATTGACGGCAAGGTGATTGCCGATCAGATCAAAGATGAAGTGAGGCAACAGACCGACCGATTGAAGCGGGAGCGCGGCATCACGCCCGGGCTGGCGTTTATTCTGGTGGGGGAGGATCCAGCTTCCCAGGTATACGTCCGTTCGAAAGGAAAGGCGTGTGATGAGATGGGCTTCCATTCTGTAACCGAGAGGCTCGGATCGTCGGTCACGCAGGAGGAATTGCTCCACATTATTGCCCGGTTCAACACCGACGCCGCCATCCACGGTATCCTCGTCCAGCTTCCCCTCCCGCCGCACATCAAGGAGAACACAATCATCGAGGCGATCGACTACCGGAAGGATGTGGATGGATTTCATCCCATCAACGTCGGGAAGCTCGTCATCGGACAGGATTGTCTGCGACCCTGCACGCCGGCGGGCGTCCAGGAACTGCTCGTGCGTAGCGGCAATGACCCCTCCGGCAAGCATGTCGTTGTGGTAGGGCGCAGCAACATTGTCGGGAAACCAATTATGAACATCCTCATGCAGAAGCAAAAGGGAGCGAACGCGGTCGTGACGATTGCCCATACCGGGACGCGCGACATCGCCTCGTTCACCCGACAGGCGGACATTGTCATCGCTGCGATCGGGAAGCCGGAAGCGATTACCGGCGATATGCTCAAGCCGGGGTGTGTCGTGATCGACGTTGGGATCAATCGTATCCAGGACCCTACGGCAAAGAATGGATCGCGCATCGTTGGCGACGTTCACTTTGCGTCGGCCGTAAAGGTTGCGAAGGCAATCACTCCGGTTCCAGGTGGTGTCGGCAAGATGACCATCGCAATGTTGATGAAGAATACTGTTCGCGCCGCCGAAGGGAACGTCTATCGTTAGGCATCCTCCAGTTCTTTCTCTCCTTACCTTACCTTGCTTCTCACACCATAATTCGATAAATTATTGAAAATTCAGCAGCTTCCAGTACAGCTGCCGCGCTCCAACGTGTAGGATCCCCCGTTTCAGGGCCGCACAAACCTCAATTTCCCATGAGCCGCAAACCGCTTGTGTTAGGTGTGGATGGAGGAGGGACGAAAACCGCCGGCCTCATTGCCGATCTCTCCGGAAACATCCTTGCCCGTCGCGAAGTGGGAGCTTCCAACCCGAACGTCGTAGGCTTTGAAGCTGCTGCCAAGAATCTCCATCAACTTATCACCAAGTGCTGCGACGATCTCCGTTGTCAACCGAATGAGCTTCAGTCCATCGTGCTTGCTCTTGCAGGCGCGGGCAAAGAAACGAACCGAAAAAAAATCAAGGACTCGCTTGCCAGGTTGTTCGAAGACGAGACGTCGAAGGCGCTTCCGATTACCGTTGAGACTGATTCTCGCGCCGCGTTGGAGGGGGCATTCGGGGGTGGCCCCGGGGTCGTCATTATCGCCGGAACAGGATCGATCGTGACGGGAAAGACGGAACGCCGGGAGGTCATCACTGTTGGTGGTTGGGGTCGTATCCTGGGAGATGAAGGAAGTGGGTACTACATCGGGCGGGAGGCGTTGCGACTGGTGACGCTCGTGCTCGACGGGCGGGGAGGGTCAACAAAGTTGAAGGAATTGTTTGCCCGGAAACTCAACTGGCAAACACGGGACGATTTGATTACTGCTGTCTATCAGGATAAATTTGAGCTCTCCAAACTCGCACCGCTTGTGATGGAAGCAGCGTCGGACCACGACCTGGTGTCGCAGCGACTTCTCCAGCAAGCGGCGTCCCATCTTGCCGATCAGGCCCGCGTGATTGTGATGAAGATGGGAATTCTCCGCAAGGTGGGTCTGGTGATGTGCGGTGGTCTGATTGACCACGAAACGGTCTACGGTAATACCCTTCACCTTAAGATCATGAAGATGCTTCCGCAGGTGGATGTCCGCCCACCGATGCATTCCCCTGCTCATGGGGCCGTATTAATGGCGATCGAGCGGTCGAAGAAGGGCTGACCGGCCATCATGAAACGGAACCTTCATCTCTTGTTTCTCCTCTCTCCGCTGGTGTTGGTTCTCTCTTGTGCCTCTCCGTTAAGACAAGCTTTTCTCTCGCCATTTTCCGCCGGCGGTGAACACACCCATTCTCACGATTTCGGCGTCGAAGGGCGCTGGGCCGATTCTGTTCTCGCAACCCTTACTTTGGAGGAAAAGGTAGGCCAGATCCTGATGGCACGGGGGTTCGGCCACTACATCAGCACGGAGAGTGACGAATACAGGCGGCTCACGCGAATGGTGCTGGAGGAGAAGCTGGGAGGACTGATCATCTTTCAGGGGGACGTTTACGAAGAGGCCATCTTGCTCAATAGGATGCAGCGCCTCGCAAAGGTTCCGCTCCTTGTCTCTGGCGATTTTGAGCGTGGGTTGGCAATGCGGGTGCGACGGGGAACGTATTTCCCTGACGCTATGGCCATCGGTGCGACACGGAATGCGGAGCACGCCTACAGAATCGGCCAGGCGATAGCAAAGGAAGGGAGAGCTCTCGGGGTACATCAAACCTACGCTCCGGTTGCCGACATCAACGACAATCCTGACAATCCGGTCATCAACACCCGCTCATTCGGTAGTGACCGGGACCTCGTTGCCACCATGGTGGCCGCCTTCACGAGAGGGACGAACGATGGTGGAATGATCTCCACTGCGAAGCACTTCCCCGGTCACGGCAACACTGCCATTGACTCGCACCTCGAGCTTCCCACTCTCGCGCTCAGTCGGGTGCGGTTGGACACTATGGAATTGGTGCCGTTCAGGGCTGCCATCGACAATGGTGTTATGTCGATGATGATTGCTCACATTGCCGTTCCCGCTCTCGATTCCATCCCCGGTATTCCCGCCACTCTGTCGCGGCCGATTGTCACAGATGTCCTGCGCGGTGAGCTTGGTTTCCGCGGGCTTGTCGTTACCGACGCGATGGATATGCAAGGTGTGACACGCGGGTTCTCCATCGGGGAGGGTGTTGTGAGGGCATTCCAGGCGGGAGCGGACATTGTGTTGATGCCGGCCGATGTGCAGATCGCAGTCAACGCGCTTCTTGGAGCGGTGAAAAGCGGCGAGATCTCCGAAGAACGGCTGACTGCTTCCGTCCGGAAAGTGCTGGACGTGAAAGAGAAGATAGGTCTTCATAAGAACCGGTGTGTCGAGATCGAGTCCATCGCGGACCAGGTTGCATCGCGTGAGCATCAGAAGCTCGCCCGCACGGTTGCCCGCGACGCCATCACAGTTCTTTCCAATGATAATGCAGCCCTACCGATCAAACAGGACGACCGGAGGAAGATCGTTTCCGTTGTCATTAACGATACGGAGGACAATCTCGCCGTTATCAACCGGTCTTCCAATCCATGGCCGATGGAGCCTGTCGGGGCGTATTTCCATTCCCAGTTTCGCAATCGATATGCCTCTCTTCAGGCATTCCGGGTTGGTCCTTCTACAAACCAACTCGATTTTGATTCCGTACTTGCAGCCGTTGGCAGAGCAGATATGGTGGTCTTGCCCCTGTACGTCAAGGTCCGGACCTCGTCGGGGAAAATAGGACTCCCTTCCAACATGGACGGCTTTCTCCAGAAGCTTCAGGCGCTAAGAAAACCGATGGTGGTCGTTTCGTTTGGAAATCCGTACATCCTCGGAGCGTTCCCCACCGCACAGGCACTTGTGTCTGCGTACGCTGATGCAGAGGTGCTGGTAGATGCGACGGTGGAGGCGCTCTTCGGGGAGATTCCGGTTCGTGGCAAACTCCCGGTCACTATATCCGAGAGATTCTCCTTTGGCTCCGGGTTGGAGCTGAATCAGTCAAGTCTCCGCATTGAGGAACCCGCAGTCGCTGGATTTGAGGAATCAAGGCTTGCTGCCATAGACGAACTGATCACGGCAGCGATCCGCGACTCGGCATTTCCTGCTGCACAAGTAGCCATTGTGAAAGACAATCTGATTGTCTATAACAAGTCGTTCGGGACGCACACCTACGATCGGCATTCTCGCGAGATCAGCCCTCGGAGCATGTTCGATCTTGCCTCGCTGACGAAGGTAATCGCAACGACCTCTGCCGTGATGAAGCTTGTGGACCAGCGGAGGCTCAGTCTCGATGACCCGGTGGGAAAATACCTCCCCCAATTTGCGGCTGGCCCGAAGGCGGCCATCACCATTCGCCATCTGTTGACTCATACGAGCGGTCTCGCACCGTTCCTGAAGTTGTACGATGTGGCCAAGACACCAGAAGCCGCGCTCGATACAATTTACGCCAGCAGATTAGTCGCGACGCCTGGTGACACGATGATTTACAGCGACCTCGGGATGATCACAGAGGCCAAGTTGGTGGAAAAGATCACGGGTATGCCCCTCGATGTTTTCG
>DASRUE010000052.1:0-12652 GCA_035687895.1 Bacteroidota bacterium
GCAAACTCCGGCTTGCGGTACGAAAGAGTCACATGGTTACCTGCGTTTGCAAGTGCGTTGGCTGTTTCAAGGGCGGAGTCGCCGCCACCCACTACCAGGAGTTCCTCGTCGTGATGATCCTTCGGGTCGAACAGTCTGTTGAATACCTTGGGGAGATTCTCCCCTGGAACGTTGAGCATCCGCGCATTGCCAGATTTGCCGATGGCCAGGATGACACGCAGCGCTTTGTATGTCCCTTTCTTCGAGACGACCTCCAGGACATCCCCCTTCTTCCTGATGACTTCCACCATTTCTCCTTCACTCACTGGTATGTCGAGTGCCGAGATCGTCTCGTGAAGATCATCCAACAAGCTCTCTTTGGTCCCGTCCTGAATCTTCAGCGTTGCTTCTTGCATCACTGTGGCGGGTTCGGAGTAGATCGGTTTGCCTTTGGGGAAGTTTACGACCGTGGAGAATTTCTGTGCGGACTCGAGGATGATGAACCGGTAGCCCCGCTTCAGGGCTTCAATTCCTGCGGACACACCGGAGATGCCGCCACCGATAATGACGATGTCGTACACTCCGTCCTTCATGGATTTCCGTTGTTCAACAAATTTGGGGTCAGCGTCGAAGAGGTCGATGATCTTCTTGCCGCTCTCGGCAGCAAGTTTAAGAAGCGGAATACCGGTGAGATCGCCAATTACGTAGATGCCCTTCACGGAGGTCTGCCCGTTCTCGTCAATCTCGGGAAACTTATCAACAAGTCCGGTGGGGTTTCCTTTTTGCAACCAGTGGAAATAGCGGAAGATAGGATTCATGCTTTCCTCAGTGACGCGTTAAGTCGCGGTCTCACGTGAATGGTGCAACGACCGGTTGTCATAAGATACACAACCCCGCCCGTCAGAGCGTCACGAAACCATCACAAGAAATGCACGAACAAAGAACAGGGTTAGCGCACAGCGGCAGAACCAGTTGCCCGGTTGATGGCGTCCACGACAATGCCGCTGGTGATCACCTCTGGAAGGATGATTGGCTCGGTCGGTTTCCCGGCCGGGAAAATCACATAGAGGGGAACACCAGACCTGCCGAACTTGGCCAGCAGACGCGTGATGTCGGGATTGCGGTTCGTCCAATCTGCTTTGATGGCAACAAGCGCGTGTGTCCGAAACTTCTCGACCACGTCTTTGTCCGTCAGAACTGTCTTTTCATTTACTTTGCATGTGAGGCACCAATCCGCGGTGAAATCGACGAACACCGTCTTGTTTTCTTGAAGGTGCAATTCAAGTCCTGCAAGAGTGAACGGCTGCCACTGGATTCCTTCCGGATCTGTCGTCGACGAACCATGCGCCGCAGTCGGGATGCCGGCGATGACGGAGCGGACATCAAGGATGGTCTCCAGAAACCCCCAGTATCCAAGCGCCACAACAACCAGTGCAATAGCCCATGTAGTGATTGACTGCGCGCGCGAGGCGGTCAGGGTTGCAAAGC
This sequence comes from Bacteroidota bacterium, assembly GCA_035687895.1. Classification (GTDB taxonomy): domain Bacteria; phylum Bacteroidota; class Ignavibacteria; order UBA10030; family UBA6906; genus JAERML01. The sequence continues at coordinate 1,468 of DASRUE010000052.1, forward strand.
AGCCGAGAAGCCAGCAGGCGATGCCAACGGCGAGAAGAAACGCCCCCGTCCAGATCACTGCTTCCATCCCCAGTTGCTTGCCGAGGACATAGAGAAGCCACAGGAGCGTCGCCATCATCAGGAAGCCCATGAACTGTTTGACCGTCACCATCCACTGACCGGGCTTCGGGAGAAACTTCAACCAGGCGGGCTTTTCCGTCAACACGAGGTACGGCAATGACATACCGAGAGCAACGCTGGTGAATATGAGAAGAATGACCCACGCCTGCTGGGAGAAAGCAAACCCGAGCGCGGTTCCAAGGAGCGGAGCAGTGCATGGCGTTGCAAGAACCGTGGCAAAAACTCCCTCCGAAAACGATGACGCGTATCCTTTGCCCCCCTTTTCCCGCGCGGCGAGAAGATTCCCCACACCGGCAACCGCCCCGCCGGGAAGCTGAATCTCGTACACACCAAAAAGGTTAAGCCCGAAAGCGAATACCACGGTACTCATCGCAATCACGAACAACGGTTCCTGGAATTGGAAACCCCATCCCACCTGTTCACCGGCGGCCTGAAGCAGGATGACGAGCAACGCAAGGAGAAGGAACGACGCAAGAATCCCCAGGGAGAAGAACCATCCCATTTTCCTTACCTCCCGTGGATGGTCTCCCGCCATTTTGACCAGCCCGAAGATTTTGAGCGCAATGACCGGAAGGACACATGGCATGATGTTCAACAGCAACCCGCCGATGATCGCAAAGAGTATGTACAGATACAAAGGCTCCCCCCCACCCGGCGCTTGCACGGAGACAAACGGTTGATCCAGCAATGCGGTTCGCGGTGTCTCCTCTCCTACCAAGGGGAGAGTGGAACAGAACTCAGTGGAGAGGGCGATTTCAAGCACTCCAGACTGTCGTTGACCGGCCGAAGTCTGGTACACAAGAACCCCTTTCAAGATGAAGGGTCTGGTGAGTTTCTCAAACGATTGGACTGGCATTTGGATTGTTGCTTCCTGGGGTGCCGCATGTATCTTCGTACGACCAAACGACAAGGCTTCGATAGCCTCGGGATAAAAATCCGGCAGTTCGTCATTAACAACAAGCGCGGCGCCGCCAAGGGGTCTCACCTTTATTTCAACGATCCCGTCCCTTGTCATCGAGGCAACAAAAATGGGAGACTCTCGAGTGATGGGTTGCGGTATTTGCCGGGTGTAACGTGCGAAGAGTGCCCCATTGGCCGGAGAGGATGTGCCTGAAGAAACTGGAAGCGTGAGCTTTACTGCGCCGCTCCCTGGTATGCAGATGCGTTCGCATTCGAGCCAATTGATGTCTGCTGCAAGAGTGACCGAAGAACCCGGCTTCAGATCCTCCGGCGGGGTAATGGTGACAAGCAACATGTTCTCATCCTGGTAGCCGTAGGTGATCACCTCACCATTTTCATTGTACTTGTGCGGCAGTGGCCATGCGATCTCTCCTGCGACAAATCCATTGGGGAGATCCCAATCAATTTGCGTGGGCAAACCTGCTTCCCCGGAGTTTTTCCAATACGTGTGCCAGCCCTTCTCCATCTTCATGAGAACACCGACAGTAAACGGGACGCCCGGATGAATCGACACAGCGTTGGCGATCAGGGTAACTTGGGTATGATGCTTGGTCGTTGTTACAGAGCTTTGGAGAACCTTGGTTTGCGGAGAGGCCGATGCAAACGCGAGGAAGCAGCAAGCGAGCATCAGGCTGATTATTCGGGCATACATGGATTCGATTATTCTGGTTCTTGAACGTTCGGATTCACTACAGAGAACGATGAATGGTACCCAAAAGTGCCCCAATTTTCAAGGACTCAGACACGGTAGAAACACAAACGGCAGCCTCGCAGCCGCCGTTTGGTTCATCCCATTCACCAAAGGATCAATCACCACCCTTTGTGGGTTTCTCATGCAGGAAGTTCTTTTTCCACCGCTTTCTGATTATCAAAACCAGGTACCCAAAGATGGCGAGTACAACGATGCTGATGAGAAGAAGGTTCTGTTGAAGGAAGCTGACGCTCTGCGGTTCTTGCTGTATCATTTCTGTCTCAAAATGTCTTCATCATGTCGGGCAACATTTCAGTCTACGGAGTCGGCGCCAAAATGTTACCCGAACAATATCAACAATATACTCAACATGCGCGGTGGAAGCAAGACGCATGAACAAGAAGACATCGGATTGGCAAGAAGCGTGATGTGGCTGGAAACCACCAGCAGCTCTGATACTCAAGAGACTTCAGTGCTGGCCTGCCTGAGCACCTCGCTGTACTTAAGGCCGGAACCAGTATTGAAACAGAGAACAGACGAAGCACTATTCAGCAATGCCATTTCACGGAGTTGCGCAAGCGCTGCGATGGTGGCAGCTCCTTCAGGACAGAGGAGGAGGCCTTCGATGCGTGCAATCCTCTTTATGGTCGCGACAATCTCTGCATCGCTCACGGTAACCGCGCACCCCTTACTTTCGTAGAGTGCCTCGAGAATCAGGTGATCTGCAAATGCCTTTGGTACACGTAAACCGGACGCAATCGTTGCAGCATTGTTCCAGAACTCACACGATGAAGAATGCTCGTTGAACGCTTTCACCACGGGGGCGCATCCGCTGGTCTGCACAGCCACCATGCGCGGTCGCGCACCATCAATCCAGCCGAGGGTTTCAAGTTCCGCAAACGCCTTCCACATGCCAATCAAACCTGTGCCACCGCCGGTGGGATAAACAATCACATCGGGAAGTTTCCAATCGTACTGCTCGGCGATCTCGAACCCCAGCGTCTTCTTCCCTTCCAGCCGGTAGGGCTCTTTCAGCGTGGACATATCAAACCATCCGCTCGTTCCGCGCTCCGCATTCATCCTGGCCGCGGCATCGCTAATCACCCCCGGAACGAGGTGGACGTCGGCTCCGTAGATGCGACACTCATCGATGTTCACCCGTGGCGTATCCTCCGGCATGTAAATATGCGATCTTATCCCCGCAGCAGCGCCATACGCTGCAAGTGCTGACCCGGCATTCCCGGCAGTCGGCATACATGCTTCCTGAATGCCAAGTTCACGGGCTTTCGCAACTGCAACGCAGAGTCCCCGCGCCTTGAATGAGCCGGTGGCGTTGAATGATTCATCTTTTATCCTGAGATCGCGTACTTCCGTCAGCCGACAAATCCGGACCAATGGTAGAACCGGGGTGCCGCCCTCCCCGAGGGAAATTTCATTCGATGGCAAAAGAACCGGCAACAATTCGCGGAACCGCCAGAGCGCGAAGTCTCGCTGCAGGAGAACCTCACGTGACAACCGTTTCCGTGCAGCTTGCAGATCATAACGCGCACGCAGAGTCCTGCCGCACTTGGTGCAAACCGTTTGCACCGCGCTGTGATCGTGGACGGCGCGGCATACACTGCATTCGAGATGGGTGAGGTACGTCATCTCACCGTTCAATCCAGTCGTTGTACATTTCCTTCAGAACATGCACGGGGAGCTTTGGCCGATCCATGTGGCCGGCGGCCAGCCGTTGCCTCAGTACTTCATACAAGCTGACCGCACACGCCACGGAAACGTTAAGACTCTGGATCATCCCCACCATGGGAATCTGGAAATTGGTATCCGCTTTGGCGGCGGCTTCCTCCGACACCCCACGGTGTTCGTTGCCGAAGACAAGCGCCACTTTTTGTGTAAGATCGAGCGAATACAAAGACACCGACGAGGTACCAAGGTGGGTTGCCAAAACGGTGAAACCTTCCGCGCGCAGCGTTGCGTAACATTCGTCCACCGACGTGTGCCTCCTTCTCTCAAGCCATTTGTTGGCGCTTGACGAACTTTTCCTGCCGATGCGGGGAAACTTCTCAACCGTGTACAGCAACTCCACTCTCGTCACGCCGACCGCATCGCACGATCGCAGCACAGCACTCACATTATGAGGATCGTGGATATTCTCCATCACCAGCGTGAGATCGGGCTGCCGGTGTGCGAGGACCGCCTTGATCTTCTCCATCCTCCGTGGGCTACGCGGCATCGGCCCTCTCCACCGGCGACATAGTCCCGGGTTGTTCACGCTTGAGTTGCAAGACAGCAATAGCGGCCAGGACAAGAACCGCACCAACCACCTGTAGAGGATTCAGATACTCGCCAAGGAAGAGCGCGGCCGAGGCAATTGCCACAATCGGTTCGAGCGTGCTGATGATCATAGCCCGGGTGGGAACCACATACTGAAGTCCGCTGAAAAACGCCGTGTGAGGGATCAACACGGAGATGATTGCAAGAACAAACAGCGCTCCCCAGGTCTCACCGGATACCGCGGCGGCAGCAATCTCCCACGGGGGATTCACCACAAGCCAGAACAACGACGCAAACCCGAACGTGTAGATCGTCACCGTCCAGACACTGTACTTCATCACCAGGTGGCGGATGTAGACGGTCATGAACGCGAAGGCAACAATCGAGCCAATCCCACTCACAAATCCGATCGGCGTGAGCTTCAGTGTATTGAGATCGTATGCGCCGACTGCGAAGAAACATCCGAGTAGTGAAATCACGGCGGCTCCGAACTTCACCGGCGTCAAAGCCTCCTCCCGAGAAAGTGCCACATACCCGAGCACGAGGAGTGGCGAGGTATATTGAAGGAGGATGGCAGTGGCAACGGTGCTCTCTTTGATCGTGAAGTAGTAGGTGAAGTTTGCGCCTCCCACACCGCAAATCCCTAGCAACGCAAAACGATAGAGGTCCCACACATGGACGCGCAACAGATCGCGCCGGAAGAAGAGATACCCTCCCAGCAGCAAGAAAAAGGAAAACGTCACTCGCGTCTGGACGATGAGGATGGTGTTGAGGCTTTGGTTCAGGAGAAACTTCGCGATCGTGGCCGAAATGCCCCAGAAAACGGCCGCCACAATGATAAGAAAGTAGCCCTTAAGTTCTTTCATGCGGACGGCGGGGTGTCCTGCCGTGGTGGTTCTTCCGATTTGCGGCGGTAGTACTCACTTTGTTCCACGTCTCCTGCAAGCTCGCAGAGATGCGCCAGGCGCTTGTACAGACTGGAAGGATTGGCGGCATGTTCAATGCCGTGCTTTACAAACTCGATCAGACTTGCCAACGGAGGAATATTGAGGTCTGGATCGTAACAATCACAAGCATCCAGATACGGATCGGGTTCCGATGGCCGCACACTGGCAGCCCTTTGATAATAGTAGATGGCAAGCTCAAAATTGTCCGCCGAGGAATACGTCACCTCAAAAACGCTGGCAAGCCAGAGGTAGATATCGTAAGCGAGGTCGGGAAACTCAGCGGCGAGTTTTTCACCAAAGAGACGGACTTCGTCCGGAGAGAGCGAGTGGTTCCAGAACAGCAGGCGGTACGGCTCCACGTCTTTGATCTGCTGGGAGATCGCCGCCTGGAATGCGTCGAAAATCTCGTTGAAGTCTGTGGACGATGAAAAACACCGCCGTATGTCTTCCACGCTATAGGAACGCATTGATCGAGAACGCCCGTGCAGCGATGGTGGTGGCAGCGATTGTAGTGACATCTCAGGAAAACCGTCTGCAGGAGATGTGTGCAGATATGGGGCTGAATGTGTCGCCTTTCCACAACCCGTCACCATCTATCGGAAGGAATCCTGCACGTCAGGCAGTGTTGTGGACCGTCCCCTTGTCCGACACCGAACGTCGGATCGGCTTTCACGTCGAACATAACAAACCACATGGAGAAATGCAACCACCGCTTCAAACAGGCGCAGGCGGTCACACTCACCGCCTGCCAATCGCAACGCAAAAAAACCGATCTTTACTTGGTCAGCACCATCTTCATCGTTGAGAAGAACTCTCCCGCCTTCAACGTGTAGAAGTAGAGGCCACTTGCAAGTGTTGATCCGTCAACGGCCACTTGATAGCGGCCTGCGGATTGTGTCGTATTCACGAGTTCGGCAACCTCCTGTCCCAACACATTGAAGACCTTCAACGAGACCGCTGCCTGAGCCGGGAGTTCATATCGAACCACGGTGGTGGGATTGAAAGGATTGGGATAATTCTGGGAAAGACTGAACGTACGCGGCACATTGTTTTCCACTACGTCAGTTGTGACTCCGCGTACTATGAGAAATGAGTCCGGACTGACGGTGGTATTCCATTCGTCTCGTGACGTCACCGACCACCAATAACTCCCACCGGACTGCAGAAGCCCAAGATCGTCGAACACCGTCACGCTATCCTCGGATCGCCATGTTGTATCGACGTCCGGACCTCTCAGTCGGACTTCGTAGTAGTGGGGATCTCTGTTGAGGTCTGCGGATTTCGTCCAACGGAATGTCATCGGTGCACTGGAGAAGACAGTGTCATTATTCGCCGGCTCAAGCAGTTGAACGGGCCACCGGGGTGCAAGTTCGCTGAACCTGAAGATCCAAAGCCCGGTGGAACCATCGCCAATGATGAGCTTGCCTGATGGAAAGTATGGATAGGTCTCCCATGCGAGACTGCCCCCTGATGTACGATATCCTGCGGCGAGACTGGGCGAAGTCGGGGTGCTGATGTCAACAATCTGAAGACCGTAGCCATTATACCACGCGCAGTACGCATAGTCGCCCCGAACGTGAACATTGTGAATTGTCGAGGTGGGGTCAACGGTAAAGGTGGCACTGGTCGTTGTCGGAATAGTCGGGAGATTGCTGATGTCCCAGACTTTCAGGTTCTTTTGCGTAGTCCCGATTTCATCGGCCGTCAAGGCATAGCGCCGGTCTTTCGTCACCCATGCGTTATGAGTGCCGGAACCCGTGTATGCAATTCGCCCTATTGTCTGCACACCTGTTTTGTTCCTCGCATCGGCAATGATCAGACCGCCACCGCCGTTAATTGCAGACGCATAAATCGTATCTCGCAATACATAACTGTCGTGAATGTACTGTGGCTGATACTCGCTCACGAATTGCGGGTTGGTCGGATCTGCCCGAAGATCAAAAATCAATATGCCACCCGGGGACCAGCCTGCACAACCGTTGAGATACATGTAGCCATCTGTGATGGTGATGGTGTGCGACCGGTTGATGTTTCTCGTGCCACTGGAATATCCAAACGTCCTCACCAACTTGGCGGTATCAGGCAAGAGAGAAAGATCAATGATCTGGACTCCCGTGGCGCTCGACGCTTCAGTGACAACATACGCGTATTGCCGGTATGTCTTCAACTCGCGCCATGTGTTGTTCGGGCCAACGATATGTGTCACAACGCGGGGGTTCGCATCTTCCGTGATATCAACAATAGAAGTACCCCCTGAGACCGAGGCATTGCCTGTAATACCAACAAGCGCGTACTCGCGACCGTCCGGCGCTGTGTATCCCCAGATGGCCGAAAGTCCTGTTCCGGGACGGGGGTGAATGTGCCGCAGGGTATCCAACTGTGGTTGGGTCCTTGCACTTGCAGCAAAGGTTATGAGTATAACACACACCAAAACGCTCTTTCGCATATTACTCCTTACCGCAGTTGATCTATCGAACCATGACCGTCTTTTTTTTCCGTCACCCGTCCAACAGAAGTAGTACCCGCCGCTGGATCATCGGGATCGGTATCAACTGTCCGAACGACGACACGTTCATGCTGATCTGTGCGCCCTACAACTGGTTGGTTGCCAGCGCGAACTGAATGACAACGAACGATTTCAGAAGCACTCTGCTTGCTACTTCATTAACACCATTTTACGCGTCGCCTGCAGGCCTCCAGCCCTCAGTGTGTAAAAGTACACGCCGCTTGAAAGACTCTGCGCATCAAACTGAACATCATGTGAACCGGCGGGCTTTGTGTCATCAACAAGCGTGGCCACTTCCTTACCGATGAGGTTGTACACTTTGAGCACTACCCGGCTCGATGTTGGAAGCTGGTACCGGATGACCGTGTTCGGGTTGAAGGGATTTGGATAGTTCTGCACGAGCTGGAACTCGGCCGGAGTACCAAGGTCGGTCGTTACATCGGAGATCGGTCCGGTGCAGACAAATTGGGAGGTGTCCTGGCTGGAGACACTCGTGAATTCATCCCGGATCCAAACGTGCCAATGATATGATTGACCAATCTGCAATCCAGAAAGAGATGTTACCGCGAGTGATGAATCCCGGGCTCTCAGGAGCGTATCAACACCGGGTCCCCAGATATGAACCTGGTAGTAATGAGGATCATCTGCCTGTACAGCGGCTGATCGCCACTGAAACATCTCCGGCGATCCGAAGTCGAGTGAATCGCCGTCGAGTGGCAAGAGAAGTGGCGAACGTGTGCGCGGAGCGAGACCCGTGAACGTGAAGACATGAAGCCCCGTTTGCGTGTCCGATGCAATCCACTTTCCGGAGGGAAAATACGGATACACCCCCCATGCACCAGCATACGAGGCGCTTGTCCCTCCTCCGGTGTACGTATTAAAGGTCCCTGCGCTGGCAATAGCGAGAGGGTTGTGTACATCACCAACAAACACGCCGGACTTATAGTGGGCGACATAAACATAATCGCCGCGGACGTGCACATTATGGATGACGGTGGTAGGAGAAAACGTGAACGGCACTTGTTGCGTTACAGTGGGAAGATTCTGAAGGTCCCATACCTTCATATTTTTCGCGGTGGTGCCAACCTCATCGCTGGTTAGCATATATCGTGCATTTTTCGTAGCCCAGACGTTATGCGTTCCGGAGCCGGTGTATGTCACCTGAGTGATTGTCTGTGGTGCAGCCTTGTTGGCAAGCGAGGCAATGTAAATTCCCCCGCTTAACGCAGCGCCGTACAGGGTGTCGTTGCGGACATAGGTATCGTGGAAATATACAGGGGCATAAGAGCCGACATATGTCGGGTTCTCGGGATCGGCAAGGCTCAAGATGATGGTGCCGCCGGGCGTGGCGTTCGCCGAACCGTTCAAGTAGAGGTATCCGTCGGCAACAGTGACGGTGTGGTTGCGGGTGACATTCTTCCCGCCGATGCTCGTGATCGAGCGGAGAAGCCAAGCGGTGTCGGGAAGTTGGCTCAGGTTGATGATCTGCACACCTTGGTTCCCCTCACTCACAACATACGCGCAGTGTCCCCAGGTCTTGATTTCTTTCCATTCCGAGTTGACCCCCGGAATGTAGGCAACTTCTCTGATCGGAACTACATCGAGATCGATGATCGACGTGCCGGAATGCGCACCAAGAAGTGCATACTCATGGCCATCAGGTGCCACATACCCCCAGCAACTTGCGAAGTAGAACCCGTAGCTTCCCCCCGGGCCACCGTGCCGCGCATTTAGTGTATCAATCCGCGAAACGCCATTCTGCGTGAAGGCAGAAGAGACGATGAAAAGAGTGAGAGGAAGAACCTGCCATAGAACGCGATAGACGTTTCTCACGGACACCTCGACGTTGTAATGATATGGGAAAGGACAGAACCGCTGCGCAGCGGTTGATTACAATTTATATAAATCTGTTCCTGTAGTCAATTCCGATTCGGAGGTCTTAGGCCTCAGACCGGACAAGACAGCGGGCGTTCTTGTAATTGAACCGTCGCAGCAGCGAGCAGTACACTGCCTGCTCTTTCCGGCAGGCACCAACAGCGTCGACCGGCGCGAATGATGCATGGGTACAGGAGAAGTCGCAAAACAACGGCAGCACTTCCTGCGTTCCGGCAGGCTTTGTGTTTCGCCGGGTTCGTGGTCGTGCCTTCACGGATGTCCATCTCGCTTGTTGGGAAGTATCTGCATTTCGCCAAGCGCGTCACGGAGCCTGGCATCTGAGCGGTAATGGATCCCTTTCATTCCCAGTTCCTCCGCAGCCGCAACATATTCATGAGTATCGTCGATATAGACCGCTTCCTCCGGAGAAACGCCAAGCTTGCGAAGCGCATCTTCGTAGATTACTTTGTCCGGCTTGAGAGCATGGACTTCAAAAGAGAGCGTGATACTATCAAAAAGGGGAAGGACATCCTGCCTGGTAATGTGTTCCTCATAGTCCCAGATATTCGTATTGGAAAGAAGTCCCAATTTGTAGTCCGGCTTCAGTCGTCGGATAATCTCCGCCGTGCCGGAGACCGGAGTAAACTTCTGTGTGAAAGCGCGCTTGAATTCCTTCTTGGACATGGTCAGTTCTCCTGCCTTCACCATTCCGAGAAAAAACTCATCCGGCTCCACGAGCCCGGCTTCAAACCGGGTGAAGAGATCTGTGGACGCGAACATCGCTGTCTCGAGACCCTCCAGAGGCTTCCGGCTATAGGGTGCAAGCGCCCGCAAGACAATTCCCACATCGAACGTGCTGAGAACGTTGCCGAAGTCAAATATGACGGCGCGGATCATCAGTTTTCACTTCAGCAGAACCATCTTCCTGACGCTGACGAACGACTGACTGCCGTTTGCCGGCGTTGCCTGAAGCCGGTAGAAGTAGACGCCGCTCCCCACTCTGTCCCCGAAGCTGTTCGTGCCGTCCCAGCTTGCCGTATATACGCCCGGTGCTTTCGGTTCATTCACAAGTGTCGCAATCTCTCTCCCCAGCACGTCGTACACCCGGAGGCTTACCACTCCGAATTCCGAAATTCGAAATCCTAAATGCGTTGTCGGGTTGAACGGGTTCGGATAGTTCTGTGACAATGAGAACTCCCGTGGCTCATTCCCGTCAGTTTCATCCACACCTACCAAGATTGTATCCGTACCACCGAATTGGTAGTACCGCGCAGCAAACTCCTGCAAGAACTGGTTCGTGATGTTCCCGTCCCGGATGATCAGCGTGTTTTCGTTGTTGGCATTCTCGGCGGAACTGGACCAGTTGTGTGACCCCGTTATGGTGACCGCATTCCAGTACGGGTACTCCGCATCGACAATCCCGTATTTGTGATGCAGCAGGCCGGAACCGGTTTTGAGGTGAAGGTCGACCCCCTGCGAGAGGAGGAAGTTGTACTGTGACCCCTGGTCGGTGTTGTTGTCCATCAGGCCGCGGACATCCAGCCCCAGGTTCTTCCTGGCCAGGATCGCGTTGGCGATGTCCGTGCGTGTCAGCGTGAGCAGGGCAAAGGCAACGGAATGCGCCGCGCCGTTGATGACGGAAACAATCTTTGATGTTGTCCGGTCACTTGGACTGAAATAGCTTTCCACGCTTCTTCCGCCGATGACAAAGCGGTGAGGGGTGTTGTCCGTTTTGCGAACACCGAAGCGTGAGTTCCCGGCGTTCGGCACATCAGTGTTGCTTCCCCACATCTCGTTAAACTCAAGTGTGTA
>DASRUE010000053.1:0-6074 GCA_035687895.1 Bacteroidota bacterium
ATGTGCCCATCGCGTGGACCTTTATTTTGTGGAGTGCCGTATGGCTCAGGCACAGCATTTCACTGCTCCCAGAGTGGATTATGCAGGTACCGTTCGCCGCTGTCGGCGAACACCGTGACGATCACACCTTCACGCACAGTCTCCGCTACCTTTAGCACGGCAACCATCGCAGCGGCAGACGAGGCACCAACGAGAAGCCCCTCGTCGCGCGCAAGGCGCCTCATCATTGCGTAGGCATCGTCCGTTGACACCATGATGTGTTCATCGGCAAGCGCCGCATCATAAATGCCGGGTACGCGCGCTGAGGCAAGATGCTTCAAACCTTCAAGCCCGTGCAGCGGCATATCAGGTTGAACGGCAATGCATGTGATGGCCGCCTTGAGCTCCTTGAGACGCCGTGCTGTCCCGACAAATGTTCCGGTGGTTCCAAGTCCGCTGATGAAATGCGTCACACATCCACGCGTCTGCTCGAGGATCTCGACGGCTGTTGTTGTGTAGTGTGCGTGCCAGTTCGCCGGGTTGTTATACTGGTCAGCGTGGAAATACAGGTCCGGATTCTGTTCCACCTTCGCTTGGACGTAACGTTGCGCGCCGTCCGTACCCTCAAGCGGGCCGGTATAGCTGATGTCGGCTCCATAGGCTGAAAGTATGCGTTTGCGCTCAACACTCGCGTTTTCGGGAACCGCTAGATGGACGCGATACCCTAACACCGCCCCTATCATTGCGTAGGCAATTCCTGTGTTACCGCTGGTTGCATCGATAAGGATTTTATCCCGGGTCAGTTTCCCTGAACGTTCACCCTCAAGGATTATGTTCAAAGCGGCGCGGTCCTTCACGGATCCTCCCGGGTTGTACCATTCCGCTTTGGCATACATCTCAACATGCGGGTGCTTATTGCCAACGCGCTCCAGTTTCAGCAGCGGGGTGTTGCCAATATGGGCAAGAAGCCGGCTCTCCTTGAAGGAGGGTTTCTCAGTCACACTACTCATTGAAGCAATCAAAGAACGAAGAAACGAGTCAAAAGACCGAACATGAGTTGGAGCAAGAATGAAGGGCGCTGTTGATGAACGACGCGTTCAGCAACAGCAACGACAGATGCAGCGGAGGCAGAAACCCGCCCAATGGGGGGCTTCACAACGAAGAGGTATGTGTTGAAACGATGTCATGGTAAGCGCAAGTCTTTACTACTGCTATTATGTGTAACACGCGAAAGGGCTGTTTCGTTCATGTGAGAAGGTTGGTGGGTCGACACACCAGTCAAACACACAGCTGAGCTGCAGTTGTGACGTCGTTCCAATCTCTCCACCAAAAGTTCTCACATCGAGGTATTGCTATTTGGGTTTCCATTCACGAATTTTCGGTTGGGCGCTGCCCCTGGAAAATGCGGAAAGGGTGACATCTTGTTCCTCCTTCAATCGTGAGTGCTTCACTCTCTACATCAGCCAATCAGACTCCTACTTCTTCTCCATTCGAGACCTTGAAACAAAAGAATGATCGACCTATCCTTCGACCCAGACGCTGATGCCGTGATCTTCCAAATCACCGGTCAGGGGGATCTGCAGGAGTACCGGGACGCGATTGCGAAGCTACTCACACAGCCCTACTTCCATATGAATCTTAATACAATATGGGATCTACGGGAGGGGGTGGCGAGCGACCGGACGGTGGAGGATCTGCGCCTGGCCGCTTCGTTGAGCAAGCGATCCGCTCATCTGCGTGGCACCAGCTGGAAAACAGCAATCGTCGTCGCAGGCGATCTCGGATTTGGCCTTGCAAGGATGTTCGAGGTGTTTGCAGACGGCGCTCCGTACGTGCTTGGTATTTTCAGGACGATGGAAGAGGCGTGCGTGTGGATCAAGAGTCCTCTTGAGGAGAAATCGAAAAAGGGATAAGGTAATGGCGGAAGCTCTGTCCGGCATGTTCCATTCTTTCCGTCCCGCGAGGTCAGAACATCGGAGCAGCGAGTCCGCAGACGCGGCGCTGGCCGTTGTTCAGACTGCTTGCAGATAAGCCCGCCAAATTCGTATATTGACCTGCGTTCTTTTCTTATCCGACCAACCAAACACCGGCAGCATTCCTTCGGAACGTATGCGGCACTGTCTCTTCTACATTCTTGTTCTTTCCGTTGCCGCAGGGCTCACGAGCTGCAGCATCATATCGTTTTCCCTCGACCAACCCGTTCAAGGAAGTATTGGCAAGACCACAGTTGTGCCTGAGGCGATCCCATTGCCGGACTCAGCCCTCGTCATTCCCGGCCCTGAATACGAGGCTGGCTGGCTTCACAACGTGTTCTTCGGCAAGCACTACCGTGACCTCTGGACGACCCCCATTCGCGTTCCCGTTCTTGATCTCGCAACATTCGCCGGTGGTCTCACACCCATCGAGGAGGGGGGTGGATTTCAAACCAAATCGCTCCGGTTGAAGGGCAACGACGGCAGGCTCTACGCATTCCGCTCGGTGAACAAAGACCCAAAAAAAGTGCTGCCGGCGGAGCTCCAGGTTACATTTGCGGCGGATGTGTTCCAGGACCAAATCAGTTCAGCCCATCCGGCGTCTGCCGTTGTTGTTGATGAACTTGCCAACGCGCTCGGCGTGCTTCACGCACACCCGGCACTCGTCCTCCTTCCGGACAACGATCGGCTGGGAGAATTTCGTGCAACATTCGCGGGGATTCTGGGGATGATTGAAGAGCATCCGTCCGCCGGTGATGAAGACGAGGTGCCGTTTGCCGGAGCGGAGAAAATTGTCAAGACGTTGAAGCTTTTTGAGGCGCTGGAAAAGGATAGTGAGAGCAGGGTGAATTCGCGAGCCTTCCTGACAGCACGATTGTTAGACGTGTTGGTGGGGGACTGGGACAGGCATATCGACCAGTGGCGGTGGGCGCGGCTCACTGAAAATGGACGCGACGTATACTATCCTATCCCTCGTGATCGTGACCAGGCATTCGCGCGGTTTGACGGGCTTTTCCCCTGGATCGCGGCAATGGGCGTTACGCAATTCGAAAGCTTCTACGAGAACTTCAACAACCTCTACAGCTTGACATTCTCCGGCAGGTTCCTCGACCGCAGGCTGCTTGCTGACTTGAACAAGCCCGCATGGGACAGTGTTACCGCCTTCGTCATCGGTCGTCTGACGGACGAGGTGATTGATCGGGCTGTCAGGCGCCTGCCCCCCTCATACTACGAAAAGAACGGAACATGGCTTGCTGCTGCGCTCAAGTCACGGAGAAACCAATTGGCCGCGGCCTCGGAGACTTTCTATTCTCAGCTTGCGGGGTTTGTCGATATCCACTTCAGTGACAAACAGGAATTGGTCGAGATCAGAAGGCTGCCAGAGGAACGCGTAGATGTAACAGCATACCGGCGTCCAAGAGAGACGGGCGAACCAAAGGGTACACCGGTGTACCACCGCGTGTTTGACAGATGTGACACCAGGGAACTCCGACTCTATCTACACGGTGGTGATGACAGAGCCGTGATAACGGGAGATGTGGATGCGAGCATCACGGTTCGCGTCGTGGGAGGAAAGGGGGACGATGAACTGGTCGATGAATCCGTCGTTCACGGAATGTTGTGGGGGATCATCCCGTTTATCTCCCAGGCGGACTTGAAGACATACTTCCATGACAGCGCAGGCGAGAATCGATTTACAAGCGGACCCGGGACATCAGTAGACAAACGGAAATCTCATCAGGAGTAAGACAAGCATGAATGGTACCCACACTTGCCGATGGCAACAGATTCATATACTCACTTTCTTTACATTGTTGTTTCTTTCCGGATGTGCCAACGAACCTTCATCGCGTGGAGTATCGGATAGTGCGGAAGTTCGCCCGCTGACAGTACTGGTGCTGGGTGATGCCGGCGAGACGGGGAGCGCGTTGCGCGCTTGCGCCAGCTACGTGACAGACATGCACACCGGCAGGCACGACGGGGGGAAGTTTGATGCGATGATCTTTCTTGGCGACAACTTCTACAACATCGGATTGAACGGCCCCGTGTCGGATGTGTCGGGAAAAGTCAAAGACGTGCTCGGAAGGTTCAATGTGCCCATGACCGACCTGGGCAGAGCCAATGTTCATGCCATTGCCGGGAACCACGACTACTATGCACGGAATCTACTGGAAGCTTCACTCTTGTTCGGACTGATCAGCTTTGAGGATGGTCCCATCGGTCTTACCGAAAAAGGGAACCAACGAGCCGCGGCGTTACCGGAGTGGACGTACTACTATCGTATGCCGGCGCAGACGACCTATCCGCTCACACCCGGAGCCTCCGACAGCGCGCAGTTCATCTTCTTCGATTCGGCGCTGCCGTTGCGGACAGACCCTGCCACATGGCGCCCCGCACTCGACAGTCTCTCGAGACTCCTTGCGGCAAGCAAGCGCCGTCCGGGAATCCTCTGGCGCATCCTCTGTGCGCACCATCCCATCTACACCGTGGGTGAGCACGGGGGCTTCACGGTCTGGAACGACGAGACAAATACAGTGGAGTATCTTACCCAGTGCGATAAAGACTCCAATGCGATGGGGTATATCAAGAACATGCTCGACCCGGGAGACCTCTGCACCGAGAAATACCAACAGTATCTCGACTCACTTCGTGCGGTCGTCCATGCCAGCGGCGTGCGCATTCAGGTCTCGCTTGCCGGACACGATCACAGCCTGCAGCTCCTGAACTATCCGGACCGTGATACACAGGTCAACGGCTGGCCGAAGGTGCACATCGTTTCCGGCGCGGCGTCCAAGCCTTCCCGCGTTAAGCTTCCCATTCCACCCCAGGAATTCACATCGGCCGATACCGACCCGAAGAAAGAAGGGGAGTCGGTGCCGGGATTCGTGCAACTCCGGTTCGAGGGTGGCAGGCTCCGCGTCGCGTTCTTCAATGCAAGGTCCGGCGATTGGCTCGAGATGGGTGGTAGTAGGAAAGAATTCTGGCTCGACGCGTCAGGGACTCTCCTCAGTCAATAGGATACCGATGCACCGAATCATCACAGCATGGCTGCTGGTACTTATACTCGCTCAGGGGATCGGCGCTCGCGTCCTTGCCCAGGATGAGGATGAAATACTGAAGTACCAACCTGACCGCGACTACGGCCATGATTGGGCACTCGGCGTCCTTCTCGGTCTCACGCCGGAGGACGGTGTGCTCATCGGGGCGGGACCAATCCTCTACGAGTTCGGGTTCCGGAGACTCCCGTACATCTACAGGATGCAATTGCTCGGCGGAGGAACACTCAAGACCGGGGCATTCAAGTTTGTCTACAAGGCAGATCTTCCAACCTTGCTTGATCATGTGGACGTGAGAATTGATGCGCACGCGTCGGAGCTGCAGGTGAGGAACTTCTACGGGTACGGCAACGCCAGCTTCCGGGATGAGGAAAAGGAGGACAACAATTACTACCGCGTCAACTCCCGGGAGTACCTTATCCAGCCTGCTATCCACTATCGTCTTCACGAGAACGTCTCGATTGGGGTTGCCGCTTCCTACAAGCATTTCGATCTTCGACAGAAGTCGGGCAGGTTCATCAACACGCAAAACCTCGATAGTCTCGGGAACGACAAGTCCTTACTGGGATTTGGTGTCCAGGCCGGATTGGACACACGCAATCATCTCCTCTTTCCAACCGGGGGGGTTCGTCTGACGCTGGATGCGTGGAATTATCCCGATCCGTTTCACCAGGGTCGTCCATTTCAAAAGCTTGCCGCGGACGTCCGCACATACACGGGCGGAACGCTTCTGACGGACATGGTATTTGCCGTGCGGGTAATGGGAGAGAAGTTGTATGGCAGCTTTCCTTTCTATGAAGCCGCGTTCCTTGGTGGTGGCGGTTCGTTAGGTGGATATTTCCTCCAGCGCTTTGCGGGTGATGCGTTGGTGCTGGCGAGTGCCGACCTCCGGATTTCACTCTTCCGTATGAAAATCCTCGTGCCGACAGAGGTGGGAATGCACATCCTCGGTGACGTCGGGCGTGTCTGGGTCGACGAGAGTTCACCGGGAGGATGGCACTCCGATGCCGGCGGCGGGTTGTGGTTTGCTCCGCTTAGTCGTGACGTTATCATTTCCGTTTCTGCT
>DASRUE010000054.1:0-41667 GCA_035687895.1 Bacteroidota bacterium
GCATCCTCGAACGCGGCGGAGAGCTCGCGTAGCGTTTCGAGATTCAGACAATTGTATACCTCCGGCCGGTTGATCGTGATACAGGCCTTCCAGTCGGATTTCGAATAGAGGATGTTCTTGAAAGCGAGTTCTTTAGCAGACTTGCCGGTATATTTCGACATGAGCGTACTAGTCTGTAGAGTTTGTGGAGTCTATAGAATTGTCAGGATCCTGGATTTCGCGAAGCGTTTGTTTGGATGTTGTACTTGGATCGCTCAGGACTGGACGTCGCCATGAAAAACAGTGACCACGTCTGCTGCAAAGCTCATCAAGTCGCGTGCAACAGCCTTTCCTTCCTTAGTCGCGAGCGCGGTATCCATAGCATCTTTGGAATCCCAGTACATTTCACACATCAGATGGAACTTCGACTCGCCAATGGGCGCTCCGGTAATGCGGGTGATCTCGAGCCTCCGCAGGCCAGGATACTGTCGGACGAGAGGTGTGTGGACGGTGTCGTAATGCCTGTCGAACTCCGCCGTATCAGTGGGTTTGCGGTAGAGAGCGATGAGTTTGATCATGATATCCAAGGAATGATTGATTGACGAATTGTGCAAAATATAGCCATGCATTGAGGCAAAAGCAATACAAGAGAGGGCATTCGAACTGGAAGCGAATTAGTGAAGGACAAGCGCTTTGTTCCAAAGCTACTTATGGGATGTGTGAAGTACCTTCTGATCCAGAAGCACCTTGCGTGATTGGAGAAGTCCGACCTTTTTTGTACAATGAGGTGTACTATCAATATCCTCATGGCCGTTCAAGACAATCCGCTTAGTATTTTCGCCGACCCAGTCCGCGCTGAACGTAATCTGAAGTCTCTGTATGATCTTGTTGTTGTGTCGGGAATGCAGTCCCCCGTTGAGGACTTTGCCGCAGCTTTGGAATCGCGGCTCAGCGGTTCGCCCGATCCGGACATGGCGATCACCAATCTTCTCCGGTTCACCGAAGCGACGATGAGCAAGGCCTCCTTGTTCGGCGATCTTGTCAAATATCCTCCGCTGATGGATGTTCTGGTGACGACCTTTGGCTTCTCACAGTACTTCGCGGATATTCTGGTCCGTGACCCCGAGTTGTTTCGCTGGCTCACCGCATCCGATGTTCTTCTTCGAAAGCAAGCACAACGGCTCCTTCTGGATGAAGTGGAACGGACATTCAAGATGTTCGTCCAGCCCGATCGGAGGCTGGATGCCTTGAAGCGTCTCTATCGGCGAGAGATCCTCAGGATCGGTGTGCGTGATATTCTGGGCAACGCAGACCTGCGGGTTGTCACTGAAGAGCTCTCAGATCTCGCCGACTCAATGGTGAAGTCATCTTGTCGTGTGGCAGCCCAACAGGTAAACGAGAAATTCGGGCCACCGCCTGAGACTCCCTACGCTGTGATAGGTCTTGGGAAACTTGGTGGCCGAGAACTCAACTACAGTTCGGATATTGATGTTCTTTTTGTGTACAAGGATGAGGGCGAACGCGATGGCGTTTCGTTCCATCAGTATTTCAACAAGTTTGTCGAACGGATGGTACAGAATCTTTCTCAGTCCACAACGGAAGGGCATTTTTATAGAGTTGATACCCGGCTTCGTCCTGAGAGCGGTGCGGGACCTCTTGCACGATCACTGAAGAGTTATCTTCTCTATTATGAATCACGGGGCGAACTGTGGGAACGTCAAATGCTCATCAAGGCAAGGCCGGTTGCGGGGGATGAGGAATTCGGCGGGGAGTTTCTGGGGCAGCTCGAGCCGTTCGTGTACCCGCGGACTTTCTTCCGCAACCCATCCGAGTCAATTGCGCGGATTAAGGCAAGAATCGAAGCGGCAATTGGGGATGAGGAGAATGTCAAGCTCTGGTCAGGAGGAATCCGGGATGTCGAGTTCATCGTCCAGAGTCTTCAACTGGTCAACGGCGGAAAGAACCAGACGATACGCGGGGCAAACACACTGCACACTCTTGAACTCCTTTCCGCGGAACAGTTTCTCAGCAAGCGTGAATCAGAAGACCTTGCCACTGCATACACATTCTTCCGGACGCTGGAGCATCGATTACAAACCATGCTCAATACACAAACTCACTCCATGCCAAAGGATGAAGCGATGCTGCATACGCTTGCGAGACGTATGGGCTTTTCCTCGAGCGGCGAGCTGCGGCAGGTTGTCGGCGAGCACCGCAGCAATGTAAAACGCATTTTTCAGGATGTTCTCTCTGTTGACGCGACGGAAGAGCATCCCGATATCCTCACGGTCATTGATGGCGGGTCTTCACAGGAGAGGATAGGGGAAGCACTTCGCCGCTATGGCTTTCAGGATATTCACCAGGCATCGAAGAACCTGATGTACATGTTGTCAGGGAGTTCACTCTCCGAGACGAGAGAACTGGATCTCCGTTCGCGAGAGTCTATTCGCGCGATTGCAGGGGACCTGTTCCGTGATATCGGAGAAACACCGAACCCGAATATGACGCTTGCCAATCTGGTCCTTCTTGTTGGAGCGCAGAAATTTCCCGACCAATTTTACAGGCAACTGGAGGAAGACGGTTTCAGAAGGCTCGTAGTGAGCGTCTGCGCCACGAGTCCGCGCTTTGCGAAAGGTCTGGCAGCTGACCAATTGCTGTTCGAAGAGATAGCCGGATCCAGCCAGATGTTGAATGAGGGGTTTGCCGGGTTGCAAGACCCCAGAGAACAGCTATCGACAATCAAGAGACGCGAGGAGATGCGAGCGGGGATTCGGTACGTCCTCGGCGTGATTGCATTTTCGGAACTCACGTCGGAGCTTTCAACGCTGGCCGATGCCGTTGTGACGAGTGTGCTGGCTTCGGAGTCATCAACGAAGCGGATGAAGAGTCCTCCTCTGGCCATATTTGCCTTGGGAAAGTACGGCACAAAAGAAATTACCTTCGATGCTGATCTCGACATCATTTTTGTCGCGGACTCGCGGTCGCCGCAAGAGAGCGCCCGGCTTGAGAAACTGGCTTCTTCCACAATGCAGCGGTTGTCGGCGCTGTCAAGTGAGGGAAAGCTCTACGACGTTGACGCCCGTCTCCGTCCGGAGGGAAAGAATGCGCCGTTGGTGGTTGATTCCTTGGCTTACGCCACCTATCTTAAAAGCCGCTCATCGCTGTGGGAACGACAGTCGCTCACACGACTCCGGTTCGTTTCCGGTGACCAGTCCATTGCCGATCACGTGGCTCGATCCGTGGATGCGTTTGTCTATCATTCCCCACTCCCTGAGAATTGGGTGGAAACAATAGTTGCGATGCGGAGGAAGACTGAAACGAGGAGCCTCACGCAATCAACTGAATACTTTGACTTCAAACTCGGGGCAGGGGGGATGGTAGACATTGAATTCCTCGCGCAAATCATCCAGTTGAGGTTTGCTGCCGAGCATCCCGAGCTCAAGGGATTGCCAACCTGTGAAGTAATCCGTAAGGGGCGCGAGATTTTTCTCTCGGTTGCCGACAGCGATCGGCTGATCGAGGCATACCAATTATACCGACGACTTGAAACACTCCACCGAATCACTCTTGAGGACCGCTCTACAATTCTCCCGGATGGTGAGAAACTCGAGCTCCTTGCCGGATTTCTCGACCGTCGAGGGGGCGAGACGCTCAAAATCGATGTCGCAGGAATGATGAAAGAAGTCCGCACGATGTTCATTTCGAATACACAACACGTACGATCCCTCTGATCACAATGCAATTGCTGCGAACGATATTCTTGTCACCGCGCTGGACCGCTCTTTTTGTGTCACTGGTGGCGTTTGGCGTGTACTCGAAGACATTAGCACCAACAGTCGGTTTTATTGATAGCGGTGAGTTGGCCGCTGTGGCTTACACGCTAGGTGTTGCACATCCAAGCGGCTACCCGTTGTTTACGCTAATCGGGTGGGTCTTTTCCCATCTCCCGATCGCAACGGAGGAAATTGTTCGGCTCAATATTATGGCGGCGTTTCTTTGTGCGGTTGGGGTATTCTTCTTTTTCCATGTCGTTCACCATATCCTCAACATCGTCGGTCGGGCGACACGCGTGATCAATTTCAAGGGCGAGGAGAGAAGGCGTGCGGCTACTGTTGTGGCCAGTACCTGTGCGACACTCCTTCTTGCTTTCTCAGAAACATATTGGTCGCAGGCTGTGTCGATAGAAGTTTACTCGCTTCATGTCTTGTTTCTTTCCGTCGTTACACTCCTGTTCTTGAAGGCGAATGAAGAGAGACGAAATGCGTGGTGGCTCCTTTTTGCTTTTGCACTCGGGTTGGCCTTTGCAAACCACATGACAACAATGTTGCTCGCACCAGGGTTCTTGTTATTCTACTTTGCGATGCAAGGTTATGGCGGGTCCGCCTGGAAACGGATAGGGAGTATGGGGATGCCGTTTCTCCTGGGGCTTTCTGTGTATCTCTATCTTCCTATCAGAGCGGTGCGGGCACCTGCGATGAACTGGGGGGATACCGTAACGCTGGAAAAGTTCTTCTGGCATCTCAGCGGTAAGCAGTATCGAGTGTGGATCACGTTCTTCACGGATTCCGCAGGTCGACAGTTCAAGTATTTCCGGGATGGCTTGCCGGAAGAGTTCGCGTACGTTGGCTTGATTGCTGCGTTGGTCGGCATTGTGGTGCTATGGCGGGCACACAGGATGCTGGCACTGGCGACACTTCTGCTTTTTTTTACATGTCTGCTTTATTCGATCAACTACGACATCCACGACATCGATTCATATTTCCTTCTGTCGTATCTCATTGTTGCAATTTGGGCTGGTTGTGGGTTATTGTTTCTCGTGTCCCTCGTGGCGGACTCTTCCCAAGTGAAGGCTGGAGCAGTGTACGCCAGTACAGTGATAATCTCGTTGGCACCGCTGGCCTCATACTATGAGAAGATCAACGAGAGCGAGAATTACATTGTAGAAGACTACACACGGAACATGTTCGCTTCGCTTCAACCCAATGCGCTTGTGTTTTCATACCAATGGGACTACTGGGTTTCGGCATCGTACTACTATCAATTGGTCAAGAGAGTCCGGCCGGATGTGGTGGTTGTGGATAAGGAACTGCTTCGACGATCATGGTATCTGACGGAATTGGAGAGCCGGTTCCCCTGGCTCATTCAAGAGTCTCAGGTTCAGGTGGAGGCCTTTACCAGGGAATTATATAAATTCGAGCACGATCAGAAATACAACCCCTCGATTATTCAAGCGAGGTTTGAAGAGATGATCGCCAGTTTCATTCATTGTTCACTTCCCGACCGGCCGGTTTATGTTACCCCCGAAATTGAGCCGGAATTTACTCGCGGACTGCAACGGGTCCCTGAGGGTCTCGCATTTCGACTGTTTCGGGATTCAGTATTCCATGAACCCCCTGTTGTTGATTATTCACTCAGGTCTTCCCTCCGAGCAGGGAGGTTGGAGGACGTTGTAACCAATCTTTATACGAGTTCTTATCTTTCACGGGGGAGGTATTTTCACGGTGTGGGTCGTTTAGCCGAGGCACACCAGGCTTTCCAGCTTGCAATCAGCTATAATCCGGCTTCTGAAGAAGCGAGGCGTTGGCTGCAAGTTTTGGATTCACAAACCCGTTGATCCCCGATTTGCTCTTACCCAGTTAAGCTGAATTCTCCCAATTGTGGTCAAAAACTGATTGACTCTTTGGATTAAATTGTTATATTTATGGACTAAGCTCTCAAGTTTTGCCCCTCGCAGGCACGTTCTCTCCCATGATTGCGGAAGCTTGCGTCAAAGAAGGTGTATTTTGTTGCTGGCGTAGCTCAATTGGTAGAGCAGCTGATTTGTAATCAGCAGGTTGCGGGTTCGAGCCCCATCGCCAGCTCTCGTTAGGGCCGGGTCGGGGACTTGAGGCATCGGGCAGGTAGCGAAGCGGTCAAACGCAACAGACTGTAAATCTGTCGGCTCAGGCCTTCGGAGGTTCGAATCCTCCCCTGCCCACGGCAAGGGAACTCGCTGCGGGAGTAACTCAGTTGGTAGAGTCACAGCCTTCCAAGCTGTTGGTCGCGGGTTCGAGTCCCGTCTCCCGCTCGAAGCAAAAGAAGTTGCTGGTAAGAGGTCACAGAGAGCGAGCATTTGCGGCGATGCTTGCGTAGCTCAGTTGGTAGAGCACTTCCTTGGTAAGGAAGAGGTCACCGGTTCAATCCCGGTCGCAAGCTCGAGTGAAAAGTATTCATTGTTCGATACCTGGAGTATTGCCGTGAGAGACATTATTACGTTAGAGTGCACCGACTGCAAACGTAGAAACTATTCGACCACAAAGAACAAGAAGAAGCAGACCGGGCGGGTGGAGTACAAGAAGTTTTGCCGGTTCTGTGCCAAGCACACGACTCACAAGGAAACACGGTAGGCAAGCGGCGTCAGGGGAAGGGCATTCCATCTCCACAATCTCTCGTATACCCTAGTAGCTCAATTGGCTGGAGTAGCTTCTCCCGCTCCAAGGCGGTACGGGAGACTGAATACGTGAGTAGCTCAATTGGCTAGAGCAGCGGTCTCCAAAACCGCAGGTTGGGGGTTCAAGTCCCTCCTCACGTGCAAGGAATTCTGTGGATGTTGAGTAGTTCAATCGAACGATATTAACTAACGACCCGATTTTATGAAAGAGAAGATTATAGCGTTCTTCACGGATGTAGTGAAAGAAATGAACAAAGTCACATGGCCCAAGAAGGATGATCTGCGTGATTCGACAGTGGTTGTGCTTGTGGTCTGTCTGATTGTGTCGGCGTTCGTGTTTGTAGTCGACACTGTCGTCAGCGAAACGCTGACAAGAATATTAGAATCCCTGTAAGGTGAGTGTGGTGGAAAAAAAATGGTACGTTGTCCGGACTTACTCGGGCCATGAGAACAAAGTAAAAGCATACATCGAGAACGAGATTGCGCAGGCCGGACTCACCGATCGTGTCGGATCCGTCATCGTTCCGTCTGAGAAGGTGTTTGAAGTAAAGGATGGAAAGAAGAAGAGCAAGACACGAACGTTTTTCCCCGGCTACATTCTCGTGGAGGCTATTCTCGATAAGGAGACGACGCACATTATTCTGAATACACCGTCTGTCATAAGCTTTGTAGGACCGAAGAACGCCCCGGCTCCGCTGCAAACCGCCGAAGTCCGGAGGCTCATCGGCAAGATCGAGGCCCGAAAAGACGTCGAAGTTGTAGAGGTCCCTTTCAAAACCGGCGATGCCGTAAAGGTAACGGACGGGCCATTCAACAACTTCAACGGGTTCGTCCAGGAAATCAATGAAGAAAAAATGAAGTTGAAGGTTATGGTCTCAATCTTCGGACGGAAGACTCCCGTTGAGTTGGATTTCAGTCAGGTAGAGGCAGAAAAATAGTCATTCACAGCGTTCCCAGTTTAGCTGAAAGAAGATAACGATGAAGAAAGTCGTTGGTTTCGTGAAGCTGCAGATTCCGGCGGGCCAGGCAAATCCCGCTCCTCCAGTTGGTCCAGCGCTCGGTCAGAAGGGTGTCAACATAATGGAGTTCTGCAAACAGTTCAACGCTCGGACCCAGGCACAGATGGGCCTTGTGATCCCTGTAGTCATAACGGTCTTTTCAGACAAGTCGTTTACTTTCATTACCAAAACTCCTCCGGCCGCGATCTTATTGGCCAAGGCGGCAAAAGTTGAAAAGGGCTCAGCTGAATCGAACCGCAACAAGGTGGGGAAGGTGACGAAGAAGCAGGTTCGGGAAATAGCTGAAATGAAAATGCCCGACCTGAATGCGGCAGATGTGGAAGCAGCAATGAGTATGATTGCCGGAACCGCTCGCAGCATGGGCATCACGGTAGAAGAATAACTGGTTCAATCAACGCGTGGGAGTCCGGCGCGGTTCGCCCGACGATCGTACCACTACAAGTAAGGAACACACCAATGAAGAGCAGCAAGAGGTTCAAGTCAGTAGCAGGTAAGGTCGACCCGGCGAAGCAATATACAATAGATGATGCAGTCTCAATCGTGAAACAGGGGGCAACGGCGAAATTTGTTGAGGCTGTTGACATTTCGGTCCGTCTTGGGGTTGACCCCAAGAAAGCCGATCAGGCGGTCCGAGGGACGGTTTCCCTTCCCCATGGCATCGGTCGGGAGGTTCGGGTTCTTGTCCTCGCGAAGCCACCAAAGGACGAGGAAGCGAAAGCTGCCGGTGCGGACCATGCTGGTCTTGCCGATTACATTCAGAAAATTCAAGGTGGTTGGGCGGACATCGACGTCATTATCGCGACGCCGGATGTGATGGGCGAAGTTGGAAAGCTCGGGAAGGTGCTCGGTCCGCGAGGGTTGATGCCCAACCCCAAAAGTGGAACAGTCACGGCGGATGTAGCCAAGGCAGTCAAGGAAGTTAAAGCCGGCAAGATTGAATTCCGCGTCGACAAGGCCGGCATCCTCCATGCGACAGTGGGCAAGGCAAATTTTGAGGGGAAGCAGCTCGCAGATAATATCCATGCATTCCTGAACACGGTCATACGACTGAAGCCAGCGTCGGCAAAGGGGACGTATATCAAGAGTATCTCCCTTTCCAGCACTATGGGACCGGGCGTCAAGATCGACCGCAACCAGGTTGCAGCGCATTAAACAGAAATTACGCACTCACACTTAACATCGTTTTGCTTATTGCCTGGCACTCCGCGGAGAGAATCATACCGCAAGTGACCAGGGCTTCTCTCTAAGCACGACACTAATACCTACGCAAGTAGGGAGGAACAATGAAACGCTCAGAAAAAGAACAGATCGTTGCTGAGGTCACTGAGGTTGTCGGCCGGGCGCAGGGGATGTTTTTTACTGACTTTGGAGGTCTGACCGTAGAACAGGCGACTGAATTGCGTCGGGAGTTCCGGAAGTCAGGCGTGGACTACAGGGTCGTGAAGAACACGTTGATCCGAAAGGCGCTGGAAAGCGTCACCGGGTATGATAAGGTGTACGACAAGCTCGTCGGGCCAACCGGTGTTGCGTTTGCGTTCAATGATCCCGTTGTGCCTGCAAAAATCATCCAGAAATTCAGTGAGAAGCATAGCAAACTCTCGTTGAAGGTCTGCGTGCTCGACAAGGAGGTATACGATGGTGCGCGGCTCGCTGAATTGGCAAAGCTCCCATCGCGCAAGGAAATGATGGCAAGTATTCTTGGCAGCATCCAGTCACCACTTACAGGTGTGCCAACGGTAATCAATGCCGTACTTCGGGATCTTGTCAGCGTCATCGGAGAAATCGAAAAAAAGAAGGCAGCCTGATCGCCGGTTTCTTGAAAGAACCGGGAACCAAGAATTGTTTATATACATAAGGAGAAACATCATGTCGGCAGTAGTTGAAATTGTAGAGAAGATTGAAAAACTCACGCTCCTCGAGGCGGTCGAGTTGAAGAAGGCACTGGAAGACAAATTTGGCGTTACTGCCGCAGCACCGGTGATGATGGGCGGTATGATGCCGGCGGCGGGTGGAGCGGCTCCTGCAACGGAAGAGAAGACCGAGTTTACGGTGTTGCTGAAGGAAACCGGAGCACAGAAAATCAACGTCATCAAGGTCGTCCGCGCAGCAACTGGCCTCGGCTTGAAAGAGGCAAAGGATCTCGTGGACGGCGCCCCGAAGCCTGTCAAAGAGGGCGTGTCGAAGGACGATGCAGAGAAGTTGAAGAAGGAATTGGAAGAAGCCGGAGCGAAAGTAGAACTGAAGTAATTTCGGCAGCCGTCGTTGCTCATGACGAGACGACGATTTGATTCCAAAACTTTTTCAATCCACTGACATCGGAAAATTGTGGACCCTTTCGTTCCATCCCTGTAAGACCAGCCGATAACGGGGTATTCTATTAGAATTCCCGTTATCGGCTGGCTGTTTTATTGTTTAGTATGACTGGGGGTGAGGGGCAGGATTGATTCCCGTTATCATTATTCCTCGTTTGCAGTGGAAGTAGCAGCATGAGTTGAGAGGCCATCTCTTCCGAGAGATTGGGGTGGACGCATTTTCATTATTTATTGTAAGGAGTGGGGCTCTTGAAGAACCAATCCAATGGTCGTATCACTTTCGGTCGCATCCCCGAGATTATTGACGCGCCGGATCTGTTGAATATCCAACTCGAGTCATGGGACAGCTTTCTCCAGCGCGATACCAGCCCGTCGCGGAGGAAAAACCGAGGCCTTCAAGCTGTGTTCAAAATGAACTTTCCCATCACTGATGCGCGCGAGAACTTCCTCCTCGAGTTCGTTGAGTATTACGTTGAGAAGGAAAAGTACAGTGTGCCTGAGTGCGAGGAACGCGGGCTGACGTATGCCGTTCCGTTGAAAGCGAAGCTTCGCCTGTCGCAGAAGTCAGAAGACGGCAAGGCATATGTCAACACGATCGAACAGGATGTTTATCTCGGCAACCTTCCGACAATGACGCACCGGGGAACGTTCATCATCAACGGCGCCGAGCGTGTGGTGGTGAGCCAGTTGCACCGGTCGCCGGGCGTTTTCTTCAGTGAATCGATTCACCCCAACGGAACGCCCATTTTTTCGGCACGCATCATTCCATTCCGTGGGTCATGGGTTGAGTTCACGACTGACATCAACAACATCATGTACGCGTACATTGACAGGAAAAAGAAATTCCCGGTTACGACCCTGTTGCGCGCGTTGGGATATTCTTCCGATGATGAGATCCTGGAGCTCTTCAATCTTGTTGAGGAGGTCGATGTCAATAAGGTCGACTTGAAGGACTATGAAGGTCGGGTCATTTGCAGTGATGTGGTGGACAAGAAGACTGGCGAGATCTTCATCAGCAAGGATGCAACGCTGAACGAAGAACATATTAAGCGGATCAAGAAGACAGGTGTCAAGAAGATCCGTTTCCTCCGCCCCACAGGCAACGAAACTTCCGTCATCGCCAATACGATTTCAAAGGACGCTTCACGCTCCGAAGAGGACGCTCTCGGTGCCATTTACCGTCAGCTTCGGTCGGGTGATGCGCCGGACCTGGATACTGCAAAGACCCTCATCGACCGTCTCTTCTTCAACGAAAAGAGGTATGATCTCGGCGATGTCGGTCGCTACCGCATCAACAGCAAGCTGAACCTGAGTGTCCCGGTCAGCACCACCACCCTGACAAAGCAGGATATCGTTGCCATCATCAACTACCTTATCGAGCTCCAACAGGGGAAACGGGCAGTTGATGACATCGATCATCTTGGCAACCGTCGTGTGAGGACCGTCGGTGAGCAGATCGCCCAACAGTTCAACATTGGGCTTGCCCGTATGGCGCGTACCATCCGTGAAAGGATGAACATTCGCGATAATGAGAACATGACACCGCAGGACCTTGTGAATGCGCGAACGATAAGCAGTGTCATAAACGCATTCTTCGGAACGAACCCGCTCTCGCAGTTTATGGATCAGACAAACCCACTGGCTGAACTGACGAACAAGCGCCGCATGTCTGCACTCGGTCCTGGTGGTTTAACCCGTGAACGAGCGGGGTTCGAAGTCCGCGACGTACACTACACCCATTACGGTCGCCTTTGCCCGATCGAGACGCCGGAAGGTCCGAACATCGGTTTGATTTCATCTCTTTGTATCCATGCCCGCGTGAACGAATTCGGGTTCATAGAGACTCCGTACCGCAAGGTGAAAAATGGACGCGTCTCGGAAGAGATTGAATTCCTCAACGCAGAGCAGGAGGATACCTACACTATTGCCCAGGCCAACGCTCCCATTGACGGCCGTGGCAACTTCCAGGGTGATCGTGTGAAGGCACGGTTTCAGGGTGACTTCCCGGTGGTCAAACCCGACGAGGTTCAGTACATGGATGTTGCCCCGAACCAGATCGTAAGTGCGGCAGCAGGGTTGATTCCTTTCCTTGAGCACGACGATGCGAACCGCGCCCTCATGGGATCGAACATGCAGCGTCAGTCCGTTCCTCTTCTCGTGCCTGAGGCACCGGTGGTGGGGACAGGCCTTGAGGAGAAGATCGCTCATGATTCGCGCACAGTCATCGTTGCCGAGCGAAACGGCAGTGTCGATTATGTAGATGCCGATCGGATTGTCGTCCTGTATGATATTGACGAAAACAGTACGGAAGCCCTCATCTCTTTCGATGACAAGCGGCGTGTGGAATACAAACTGACAAAGTTCTTCCGCACCAACCAGGATACGTGTATTAACCAGAAGGCAATCGTCAAGCCGGGTGACAAGATTCGCAAGGGAGACGTGCTCGCCGATGGATCAGCAACGCAAGGTGGAGAACTTGCCCTTGGCCGGAACGTGCTTGTGGCGTTCATGCCCTGGCATGGATACAACTTTGAAGACGCTATCATCATCAGCGAGCGCATCGTCTCACAGGATGTCTTCACCTCAATCCATATCGAGGAGTTCGAACTTCAGGTCCGCGATACAAAGCGCGGTGAGGAAGAGCTTACTCGTGAAATACCGAACGTGAGCGAAGATGCTACCAAGGACCTTGATGAAAACGGTATCGTCCGTATCGGGGCCGAGGTTGTCGAGGGTGATATCCTGATCGGCAAGATTACACCGAAGGGTGAATCTGATCCAACCCCGGAGGAAAAGCTTCTGAAGGCGATCTTTGGGGAAAAAGCGGGCGATGTGAAGGACGCGTCTCTGAAGGCCCCGCCGGGAATGAAGGGAGTCGTAATATCGACGAAGCTATTCAGCCGGAAGAAGAAGGATGCAGAGTCCAAGAAGGAAGACAAGCGGCGAACGGACGCATTAGATCGTCAGCGGCGAAAGATGGTCGCTGAGCTGCGCGAGCGGTTGGCAAAGAAGCTCGATATAGTTCTTGCAGACGAAAAATCTGTAGGTGTGCGCGATACCGACGGCAATGTGGTCTTCCGGAGCGGGACGCAATTCAAGGTGGACACCTTCCAGACCTACGAGGAGATTGAGAAACTTGATTACTCCGTCGAGTGGGTGGAGGACAAGAAAAAGAACACCATAATCAACAAGATCTTTACAAACTACTTCGACCGCCTCAGCGGGATCGAGGAAGAATTCCGTCACGAGAAGAACAAAATTCAGCTCGGCGATGAGCTCCCACCCGGCGTGGTTCAGCTGGCAAAGGTGTATGTGGCCAAGAAGCGAAAGCTCTCGGTTGGCGACAAGATGGCCGGGCGCCACGGCAATAAGGGTGTGGTGTCTCGTATCGTGCCGGCTGCGGATATGCCTTTCCTGCCCGATGGAACGCCGGTGGACATCGTGCTCAATCCTCTCGGCGTACCTTCCCGAATGAACCTCGGCCAGCTTTACGAAACCGCTCTTGGCTGGGCAGCAAAGGCGCTTGGCGTCACGTATGCTTCCCCAATTTTCGATGGGGCGACGTGGGAGGACGTAAAAGCGGAGTTGAAGAAGGCTGGATTGAACGAGAGCTCGAGGTCAGTGTTGTATGATGGCCGTACCGGCGAGAAGTTCGACCAGGAAGTGACCGTCGGGTACATATATATGCTCAAGCTCTCGCACCTCGTCGATGACAAGATCCATGCACGGTCGATTGGTCCGTATTCCTTGATCACGCAACAGCCCTTGGGTGGCAAAGCCCAGTTCGGCGGTCAACGTTTCGGTGAGATGGAAGTATGGGCGCTGGAAGGCTACGGCGCGGCGCACGTCCTTCAGGAGATGTTGACTGTAAAGAGTGACGATGTTGCGGGGCGCGCAAAGGTATACGAAGCAGTTGTCAAGGGAGAGAATCTTCCCGAGTCGAACATCCCGGAATCGTTCAACGTGCTTATCCGTGAATTGATGGGACTCGGTCTCAACGTGAAACTCGACTGACATCAAGATTACCCCTTCCGAGGATGGGAGGGTGAAGGTTCATCGTGCATGCCTGCCGGTGAATCGGTTCGACCCGCCACAGCGGGACTTACACAGGACATTTTTGGTTGGAGGAAGACAATGGCATTTATGCATCAGGACAGGGAAGCCAAGAAGAACTTCACAAAGATCACCATCAGCCTCGCCTCGTCCGATATGATCTTGCAGCGATCGCACGGAGAAGTGACGAAGCCGGAAACGATCAACTACCGATCCTTCCGACCGGAGAAGGACGGTCTTTTCTGTGAGAAGATCTTCGGGCCAGTGAGGGATTGGGAATGCCATTGCGGGAAATACAAACGCATCCGGTATCGGGGGATCATCTGCGACCGTTGCGGCGTGGAAGTTACTCAGAAGAGTGTTCGCCGCGAACGGATGGGTCACATCGCCCTTGCCGTGCCGATCGTTCACATCTGGTATTTTCGTTCTCTTCCATCAAAGATCGGCTACATTCTAGGGTTGACCTCGAAAGACCTCGAAAAGATCATCTACTATGAGTCATACGTCGTCATCAATCCTGGGACGACCGGATTACAGAGAAAGGATCTCATTTCAGAAGAGCAGTATTATGAGATTCTTGCCACCCTTCCCGAGAACAATGATGATCTTGAGCCAACCGATAAAAGGAGATTCGTTTCCAAAATCGGCGGCGAGGCCATCAAGGATCTCCTGAAGCAAGTGGATGTTGCTGTGCTCGCTGCCGAGTTGCGTGCGCAAATTTTGGAAGAAACATCAGCCCAGAAGAAACAGGAAGCACTGAAGCGTCTCCGGGTTGTGGAAGCATTCCGCGAACGTGAAGGTGGACCGTTGAACCGGCCCGAGTGGATGGTGCTCGACATCATTCCTGTGATTCCGCCCGAGCTTCGGCCTCTCGTTCCTTTGGAGGGTGGACGCTTCGCAACGTCGGACCTGAACGACCTGTATCGTCGCGTTATCATTCGCAACAATCGTCTCAAGAGATTGATTGACATCAAGGCGCCGGATGTGATCTTGCGGAACGAGAAACGAATGTTGCAGGAGGCGGTGGATTCCCTCTTTGATAATTCGCGTCGGGTGAACGCCGTTCGGAGTGACAACAACCGGGCTCTGAAATCATTATCCGATATGTTGAAGGGGAAACAGGGACGGTTTCGTCAGAACCTTTTGGGCAAACGCGTTGACTACTCGGGCCGTTCCGTGATCGTCGTTGGTCCGGAGTTGAAGCTGCACGAGTGCGGTCTTCCGAAGGACATGGCGGTCGAGCTCTTCAAACCATTTATCATTCGCAAGCTAATCGAGCGCGGAATTGTGAAAACGGTGAAGAGTGCGAAGAAGATGGTCGACAAGAAGGGCTCGGACGTGTGGGAGATCCTTGAGAATATTATCGATGGGCATCCGGTGTTGCTCAATCGTGCACCGACGCTTCACCGCCTTGGGATCCAGGCGTTCCAACCTGTGCTGGTGGAGGGAAAGGCGATCCGGATTCACCCCATGGTCTGCACCGCATTCAATGCGGACTTTGATGGCGACCAAATGGCGGTTCACGTGCCGCTGTCGTTTGACGCTCAGCTTGAGGCGCGCATCCTGATGCTCTCAAGTCATAACATCCTTTCACCTGCAAGTGGTGCCCCGATAGTGACACCAACGCAGGATCAAGTGCTCGGCTGCTACTATTTGACCAAGTCGAAGGCAGGTGATGTTGGAGAAGGTCTCCTGTTCTCGTCACCGGAGGAAGTGATCATAGCGCACAACTATGGCAAGGTCGGGCTCCACGCCCGGATCAAAGTCCGGATCGGCGGCAAAATGGTCGAAACGACGTCGGGGCGTGTCCTCTTCAATCAGATCGTCCCAAAGGAGATCGGGTTCATCAATGAGCTGCTGAACAAGAAGAGACTTGTGCAAATTATTGCCAACTCATTCCGAAAAGTAGGTAACCTGAAAACCGCCGAATTTCTGGATGCACTTAAGGAAACCGGGTTCCGCTATGCAACTGCCGGTGGTTTATCCGTGAGCCTCGATGATGTGACAATCCCGAAGGAAAAGGAAGAGATCATCAACCGTGCACAAAAGAATGTGGATGAAGTTTACAGCCAGTACACCCGTGGCTTCATCACCAACGGAGAACGATATAACAAGGTGATCGATATCTGGACCCGCGCGACGACGCGTGTAGCAGAGAAGCTCTTTGAATCCCTGCAACATGGCAAGGCTGGGTTTAACTCACTCTATATGATGGTTGACTCCGGCGCACGAGGTTCGAAAGAGCAGGTCAGACAGCTTGCCGGCATGCGTGGTCTCATGGCTAAGCCCCAAAAGAGTCTTTCCGGAGCTACCGGCGAGCTCATTGAAAACCCGATCATTGCCAACTTCCGTGAAGGTCTCTCGATTCTTGAGTACTTCATCTCCACCCACGGTGCGCGCAAGGGTCTTGCCGATACAGCGCTGAAGACTGCCGATGCGGGATACTTGACCCGTCGGCTCGTAGATGTCGCCCAGGATGCCATCATTTCGATGGAGGACTGCGGCACCATCCGAGGCGTTGTGACGGGCGCGCTCAAGGAGGGCGAAGATGTCAAGGAGCCTCTCTCCGAGCGCATTCTTGGGCGTGTGGCAGTGCATGATGTGATTGACCCGATGAGTGGCGACGTGATAGTTGCGGCTGGTGAGTTGATAGATGAGGAAACGGCAAACCGCATCGCAGAGACGTCGATTGAAACGGTAGAGATTCGCTCTGTGCTTACATGCGAGGCGAAACGAGGCATCTGTGCCCTGTGCTATGGACGCAACCTGACCACCGGGAGGATTATCCAGCCCGGAGAAACCGTCGGCATCATCGCAGCCCAGTCCATTGGTGAGCCGGGTACGCAGCTCACACTACGAACATTCCACACTGGTGGTACGGCGAGCCTCATCGCGTCTCAGTCGCAGGTTCCCTCCAAGTTCGATGGGAAGCTGGAGTACGAAGGCATTAAGTCGATCGAGGTTCCTGATGATGATGGATCCAAGATCATCGTGGCAGGGCGCAGCGGCATCGTCAATGTTCTCGATCAGGATCACCGACTCCTTGCGAAATACGATGTCCCCTACGGGGCAACCCTCCTTGTCAAGGACGGGGCGAAGGTGTCCAAAGGCGAGCTCATTTATGAATGGGATCCGTACAACTCGGTCATCATCTCCGAACATCCTGGCATTGTGAAGTACCAGGACCTTAAGGACAACGTCACATACCGGGAGGAGCCGGACGAACAGACAGGTCATATCCAGAAGGTCGTCATCGATTCGCGTGACCGTACGCTCAGCCCAACGCTCCTCATTACTAGTAGCAAGGGACAGAAGATCGCCGGGTATATCATTCCGACAAGAGCCCATCTTGTCGTCGACAATGGACAGCAAATTGGCGCCGGTACAATTCTCGTCAAGATTCCGAGAGACATTGGCAAGAACCGCGACATCACTGGTGGTTTGCCACGGGTGACGGAACTTTTTGAAGCCCGTAGCCCGAATGACCCTGCGATCGTTGCGGAAATCGACGGTACTGTCAGCTTCGGTGCTATCAAGCGCGGCTCGCGCGAGGTGATTGTGAAGAGTCATGACGGAAAAGACATTCGCAAGTACCCGATCCCACAAGGCAAGCATGTGTTAGTGCAGGAAAACGATGTTGTCCGCGCCGGAGAGCGTCTCTCGGATGGAGCAATTGACCCACACGATATTCTCCGTATCAAAGGTGTCGGTGCCGTGCAGGAATATCTTGTGAACGAGATCCAGGAAGTGTACCGCATCCAGGGTGTGAAGATCAATGATAAGCATATCGAGATTATCGTCCGCCAGATGATGCAGAAGGTCCGAGTCGTGGACTCAAGTGACACAAAGTTCCTTGAAGGTGACTACATTGACAAACTGAAGTTCGAAGCAGGGAACGAAAGTTTGCGTGACAAGGTGGTGATCATCAACAAGGGAGACTCAAAGTATAAGAACGGTCAGATTGTTTCCAAGAAGAAAGTACGCGAGATCAATGGCGAAATCCGAAAGAAAGCCAAGAAGGTAGCGGAGTACCGCGATGCGGAGCCCGCGACATCTGAACCAGTTCTCCTCGGGATCACTTCCGCTTCACTTTCTACTGACAGTTTCATCTCTGCTGCATCATTCCAGGAAACTACCAAGGTGCTGACGGATGCAGCGATCGAAGGAAAGGTTGACTATCTTCTCGGGCTCAAGGAAAACGTCATCATGGGACATTTGATTCCAGCTGGAACTGGGATCAAGGGCTTCCGGGACATCATTGTAACCACGAAGGACGGAGTAACGACCGAAGCGGAGGCGGTATCGGAGGTCGCGATTCCAAAGAAGGTGAAGACAAAAGAAAAGATTGTCTCTGACTAGGACCGGATCTTGTATTGGGCATGGAAGAACCTCACCCGGGATTGCGTATCCTTGACAATTGAACGTTTATTTTGTAACTTGTTAAACTTTCTCAGCAACTTTCACTCACTGTATTAGTGATGGAGTAATTTTTGCCAACCATTAACCAACTCGTTCGCAAGAGCCGGAGAAAAGTCACCTGGAAAAGCAAAGCTCCCGCCATGGACGGCAGTCCGCAGAAGCGTGGTGTGTGTACTCGTGTCTATACCACAACACCCAAGAAGCCGAATTCGGCGCTTCGCAAGGTTGCTCGTGTCAGGTTGACCAACGGTATCGAAGTGACAGCCTATATACCGGGTGAAGGGCATAATCTCCAGGAGCACTCCATTGTAATGATCCGGGGGGGTAGGGTGAAAGACCTTCCAGGAGTGAGATACCATATCATTCGCGGCACGCTTGATACAGCCGGAGTAGCTGATCGGAAGCAGGGCCGTTCCAAGTATGGGGCAAAACGGGCAAAGTAATCAAAAACAAAACGTAGACGGTTGTGAGAAAGAAAAGAGCTGGTTCGAGAGTTGCAAAACCTGACCCAAAGTACAGCGATCCTTTGGTCTCGGCCTTCATTAACTGCGTAATGAAGGATGGGAAAAAACATCTTGCTCGCAGGCTGATGTATGATGCTTTCTCAATCATTGAAGAGCGCACCAAGGCGAACGGCATCGATGTGTTCAAGAAGGCGCTGAGCAATGCTCGTCCGGTGTTGGAGGTGAAGGCTCGCCGGGTTGGTGGTGCCACGTATCAGGTCCCCACGGAAGTGCGTTCCAGCAGAAGCGTAGCTTTGGCGATCCGGTGGTTGATCGGGTATGCCAACGACAGGAAGGACAAGTCCATGTCCCAGAAGCTTGCCGCCGAGTTTATTGCTGCATCGAATGGCGAGGGTAACGCGATCAAGAAAAAAGAAGATACACACAAAATGGCAGAGGCGAACAAAGCGTTCGCACATTTCAAGTGGTAGAAGGGGTAGAGTAAGCGAAGTATGCCAAGACAGTACCCGCTAGATCGTACACGCAACATAGGAATCAGTGCACATATCGACGCCGGTAAGACGACGACGACCGAGCGCATTTTGTTTTACACTGGTGTGTTGCACAGAATGGGTGAAGTCCATGACGGCGCGGCAACTATGGACTGGATGGAACAAGAGAAGGAGCGCGGCATTACGATCACATCGGCCGCGACAACGTGCTTTTGGAATGATCACCAGATCAATATCATTGATACCCCAGGTCACGTCGATTTCACCGTGGAGGTTGAGCGTTCGCTGCGCGTGCTAGACGGTGCAATTGCACTCTTTTGCTCGGTAGGTGGAGTCGAACCCCAGTCTGAGACGGTATGGCGTCAGATGGACAAGTATGGGGTTCCTCGTATCGCATTCGTAAATAAGATGGATCGGGTGGGAGCTGACTTTCTTGGTGCGGTGAAGATGATGAAGGATCGGCTTGGTGCAAATGCCGTACCGATTCAGTTGCCGGTCGGCGAAGGGGACATCTTTGCGGGCATCATTGATCTTGTCACCATGAAGGCGCGCATGTATAAGGAATCGACCCTCGGCAGCGAGTGGGAGGATATCGAGATTCCGCACGACATGCAAGCCAAGGCGCAGGAATATCGAACCAAGATGCTCGAAGCTGTCTCAGACGAGGATGATTCTCTTCTGGAAAAGTACCTCGAGGGGAAAGAGATCACCCCGAAAGAGATCATGACTGTGCTCCGTCGCGCTGCCCTTAAGGTCAGTATCGTCCCGGTGTTGTGCGGGTCATCTTTCAAGAACAAGGGTGTCCAGTCGTTGCTGGATGCTGTTATTGATTACCTCCCGTCACCCCTTGACCTGAATGAAGCCAGTCTGGTGGGTCACCATGTGAATATGACGGACAAAATCATCCGGAAGGTAAGCGACAAAGAGAAGTTCACGGCGCTCGCATTCAAGATTATGACGGATCCGTTCGTAGGAAAGCTGACGTACTTCCGTGTGTACTCTGGAACACTCAAGGCCGGCTCTTACGTCTACAATTCCATCTCAGAGAAAAAGGAGCGGATTAGCAGGATTCTCCGCATGCACGCAAATACCCGCGAGGATGTGGATGAGGCCTACGCGGGTGACATTGTTGCTGCAGTTGGATTGAAGTTCACAAGGACCGGCGATACACTCTGCGATGAGTCCGACCCGATCATTCTTGAGAAAATGACATTTCCGGATCCCGTCATCCATGTGGCAATTGAACCCAAGACCAAGGCCGACCAGGAGAAGATGGGAGAGGCAATGGCGAAACTCGCTGAGGAAGATCCGACGCTCCGAATCTCTACTAACGAGGAGACCGGTCAAACTATCATCAGCGGCATGGGCGAATTGCATCTCGAGATTATCGTTGATCGCATGAAACGCGAGTTTCGCGTCGAGGCGAACATCGGAAAGCCTCAGGTTGCGTACAAAGAGACCATCCGTAAGAAGGTCCAGGCCGAAGGGAAATTCGTTCGACAATCCGGCGGTCGCGGCCAGTTCGGTCACGTGTGGATTGAAATCGAACCAAACGAAATCGGAAAAGGCTTTGAATTCGAGAACGCGATCGTTGGGGGTGTGATTCCCAAAGAGTTTATCAAACCGGTCGAGCAGGGCATCGTTGAGGCCATGAAGAACGGCGTGCTCGCTGGATACCCCGTAGAGGACGTAAAGATCAAACTATTTGACGGTTCGTATCACGATGTTGACTCATCTGAAATGGCGTTCAAGATTGCAGGATCTATGGCTTTCAAGGAGGCCGCTCGCAAGGCTCACCCCGTGTTGCTCGAGCCTGTCATGGAAGTCGAGGTCGTGACGCCAGAAGAGTATATGGGTGATGTAATCGGAGACCTGAACTCACGTCGAGGTAAGATCGAAGGGATGACCCCCCGTAAGGACGCCCAGGTAATCCGTGCCGCTGTGCCTCTTTCAGAGATGTTCGGGTATTCGACCACCTTGCGTTCCATGACGCAGGGTCGTGCGATCTACTCTATGGAGCTATCCCATTACGACGAAACACCGAAGAGCGTGGCCGAACAGATTATTGAAAAGGTCAAAGGCAGGGAGTCAGTAACCGCATAACTCGTCCTGCCAGGCACCGGCAGCAGAACAGTGACTATACACAATCCCCTTCTACATAGAGGAGACCCAAAAAATGGCAAAAGAGAAATTCACGCGTGACAAACCGCATCTCAACGTGGGCACCATAGGTCACGTTGATCATGGAAAGACTACTTTGACCGCAGCCATTACGATGGTATTGGCCAAGAAGGGTCTTTCTCAGGTTCGCACCTTCGACAGTATCGATAATGCTCCGGAGGAACGGGAACGCGGTATCACGATTGCAACTGCTCACGTGGAGTATTCAACCACGAAGCGTCACTACGCACACGTCGACTGCCCCGGCCACGCGGACTATGTGAAGAACATGATCACTGGTGCCGCCCAGATGGATGGTGCGATCCTTGTGGTTGCTGCCACCGACGGTCCAATGCCGCAAACGCGCGAGCATATTTTGCTTGCACGTCAGGTCGGAGTGCCCAAGATTGTCGTGTTCATGAACAAAGTGGACGCTGTAGACGACCCCGAGTTGCTCGACCTCGTGGAACTCGAGCTCCGCGACCTTCTCAAGAAGTATGAGTTCCCGGGTGATGAGATTCCCATTATTCGCGGATCCGCGCTGAAGGCAATGGAAGCTGCAATCAAGCCGGAGAGTAAGACAGATGACCCCGCGTTCAAATGCATCATGGAACTGATGGACGCTGTCGATAGCTATATACCGGTCCCGCAGCGTGAAGTTGACAAGCCATTCTTGATGCCTGTTGAAGACGTCTTCTCGATCACAGGTCGTGGCACGGTGGGCACGGGTCGCGTAGAACGTGGTAAGGCAAAGGTCGGCGATGAAGTTGAGGTTATCGGTCTGGGCGCACACATGAAGACTGTCATCACCGGCGCAGAGATGTTTCGCAAGGAACTCGATGACGTGCAGGCCGGGGACAATGCGGGCCTGCTGCTCCGCGGTGTCGACAAGAACCAACTCGAGCGAGGCATGGTGATTGCCAAGCCCGGTTCCATCACTCCGCATAAGAAGTTTACAGCCCAGGTGTACGTGCTGAAGAAAGAAGAAGGTGGACGTCATACACCGTTTTTCACCGGGTATCGCCCTCAGTTCTATTTCAGGACGACGGACGTTACCGGTGTTGCAACCCTCCCGGGCGGTACAGAGATGATCATGCCGGGCGACAACGTCGATGGTATGAACATTGAGTTGATCACAACCATTGCGATGGAGGAAGGGCTTCGGTTCGCTATTCGCGAAGGCGGCCATACGGTAGGTGCGGGGGTCGTCACGAAGATTCTTGAGTAGTAATTCATGGGGAGCAGCCCGGCGCTGCTCTCTTTTTCTGTTTCTTGAGTAAGCGGAGTATCCAGTACAGTGGCAGGCCAAAAGATTCGCATAAAGCTGAAATCGTACGATCACAACCTGATCGACAAGTCTGCGGAGAAAATCATCAAGACTGTGAAGTCAACAGGCGCTGTGGTCTCTGGCCCGATCCCGTTACCCACGAAGCGTACGGTCTATACTGTGCTTCGTTCACCTCACGTTGACAAGAAGTCGAGAGAGCAATTCGAGACGCGCGCTCACAAGCGCCTGATCGATATTCTCAACTCGACGAATAAGACCGTCGACTCCCTGATGAAGCTTGATTTACCCGCGGGCGTCGACGTCGAGATCAAAGTCTAACTCTTCGATCTGACAACATGTGGTGTCTTCGCCGTTGGCCTTTGCCAGTCGGGGAGATTGACGGCATCGGTCACGCCTTCGGTGAGGCATGATGCGACAATGTGCCCGTCTTTCGACGGGTGCTTTAGGTGATGTTTTCTTAATGGAAGAAGTCATGACAGGACTTTTGGGCAAGAAAATCGGGATGACCAGCATCTTTGATGAGAGCGGTCACGTGATTCCATGCACCGTAATCGAAGCAGGGCCGTGCTTTGTCACCCAAATCAAAACGGCCGAGCGTGATGGCTACGAAGCGGTCCAGCTCGGTTTCGACCGCAAGAGTGAACGCACCGTAAACAAGCCGGTGAAAGGTCACTTTGCGAAAGCCAACGTGAAACCGACCCGCATCATACGGGAGTTCCGAGGCAACGGCGTCTCCGAGTTTCAGCCGGGGCAGGAAATCAAGGTCGACAAGGTGTTTTCCAAAGGTGACACCGTATCGATTATCGGGACCTCGAAGGGACGTGGCTTTCAAGGGGTCGTGAAGCGACATCACTTTGGCGGTGGCTTTCGTACTCACGGTCAAAGCGACCGCGAGCGCGCTCCGGGGTCAATTGGCTCTTCGTCTTACCCTTCGCGGGTCTTCAAAGGCATGCGCATGGCGGGGAGAATGGGCGGCGAACAGGTGACCGTGAAGAATTTGAAGGTCGTCGGTGTTATCGCAGATTCGAATCTGCTCCTTGTGAAGGGATCTGTCCCTGGAGCGATAAACGGCTATCTCGAGATCCACAAGAACAGCGCAGCGTAAAACTGAAAAAAGAGTGACCATGGAACTGGAAGTATATAGGAAGGACGGAACGAAGAGCGGCGAGAAGGTGAAGCTATCTCCTCACATCTTCGAAGTGGAGCCCAGTGAACACGCAATCTACCGCGCGGTTCGGGTGTACCTTGACAATCAGCGTCAGGGGACATCAAAGGTGAAAACTCGTGAAGAGGTTCGTGGCGGAGGCAAGAAGCCGTTCAAACAGAAGCACACCGGGCAGGCACGACAGGGCTCGTCGCGATCACCAGTTATGATCGGTGGTGGTTCTATCTTTGGGCCGAAGCCCCGTGACTATTCATCCAAACTTCCGGCGCAACTTCACAGGCTTGCACGCAAGTCAGCGTTGTCCCTCAAGGCCAAGGAGGGGCAAATCAAAGTAGTCGAGGACTTTTCCTTTGAGGCACCCAGGACCAAAGCGATGGCAACCATTCTCAAGGCGCTTGAGCTGGACGCGGCAAAGACTCTGTTGTTGACTTCCAAGAGCGACCAGAACGTGGTGCGGTCAGGTCGGAACCTCCCGCGTCTGTTTGTGCTCGAGGCGGATAAGGCATCCACGTATGATCTCGTCAACAACCAGGTGGTGCTAATCCAGAAGAGCGCTGTGGAAGTGCTCCAGAATACGTTCAAGAATTAACCCAGCGAGAAGGGTATGACAGGAATACTGAAACGTCCACTCGTCACCGAAAAGATGACTGCCCTCCAGGAAAAGGGGCACTATGCATTTGAGGTTGATCGTGACGCGAACAAGATCATGATCGCAAAGGCAGTGGAGAAGAAATTTAATGTGACCGTGCTGAGCGTGCGCACCAGCAGGCACAAGGGAAAGACGAAGTCCCAGTTGACGCGTAAGGGACGTTTTGCAGGCCGCACGCCGGAATGGAAGAAAGCCGTTGTCCGTCTGAAGGAAGGCGACAAGATCGAGTTCTTCCAGAACGTGTAACCGGTCAAGACGAGAAGAGGAACACATGGCAATTAGAAAACTCAAACCAAAAACTCCCGGCACACGCTGGATGTCGGTCGCGAGCTTCGATGAGATTACGAAGACCAGACCGGAAAAAAATCTCATCGAGCCGCTGAAAAGAACAGGTGGCCGGAACAACACGGGCCGTATCACTTCGCGGCACCGCGGGGGTGGACATAAGAGATTCTACCGGGTCATTGACTTCAAGCGAAACAAGCTCGGGATGGACGCGAAGGTGGTTGCCATCGAGTACGACCCAAACCGGAATGCCCGCATCGCGCTTCTCCAATATATGGATGGCGAGAAACGTTACATCATCGCAGCGGAGGGGATAAAGGTTGGCGACGTCTTGCGGTCAGGGGCGGATGCGGAAATCAAGGTTGGTAACGCGATGCCCCTTGCCCAGATTCCTCCGGGAACTTTCGTCCACAACATTGAGATGCGTCCCGGCAAAGGAGCACAGCTCGCTCGCAGTGCAGGTGCATCCGTCCAACTGATGGCGAAGGAAGGGAAATTCGCGCAGCTCCGTTTGCCATCGGGCGAGATCCGGAACGTGCCGGTGGAATGCAGTGCCACCATCGGCGGCGTGGGGAACGCGGACCACGAGAACATCATCCTTGGAAAGGCCGGCCGCTCGCGGTGGCTCGGGATTCGTCCCCAGTCGCGCGGTGTCGTGCAGAATCCGGTAGATCATCCGCACGGCGGTGGCGAAGGGAAGTCACCACAAGGAAACCCGCATCCGGTTTCTCCATGGGGCTGGCACACCAAGGGAAAGAAGACACGCTGGAGAAAGAATCCGTCCAGCAAGTATATCGTAAAACGCAGAAAGTAAGCGACACACCAAAGGGATACAGAGCATGAGTCGTTCACTCAAGAAAGGTCCGTTCGTCAGTGTCCGTCTGCAGGAGCAGGTGACAGCGTTGAACAAGACGAACCAGAAGAAAGTGATCAAGACGTGGTCACGGGCTTCCACCGTCACGCCGGACTTCGTTGGACATACGTTCGCCGTTCACAATGGCAACAAGTTTGTTCCAGTGTATATTCACGAAGGAATGGTTGGGCACAAACTCGGTGAGTTTGCACCGACACGTACCTTCCGTGTTCATCCTGGAATCAAGAAGGAAGAAACGACCAAAGCAGTCTAAGTTACTTCGGAAAGAGAGCATGGAAGCACGCGCAATCAATAGATATATCGGGACATCACCGAGGAAGATGAGGTTGGTGATTGATCTCATCAGGGGCAAGTCGGTTGATCAGGCTCTTCACATTCTGCACTTCTCGCCGAAGCATGCGTCGAAGGTTGCAGAAAAGGTGCTGCGTTCGGCTGTATCGAATCTACAGAATAAGGACGAAGGCGGGCGCCTCGAACCGAATGAGATAATCGTGAAGGTGGCGATGGTGGATGGTGGCATGGTGCAGAAGCGGATAAGCGCGGCACCGATGGGACG
Organism: Bacteroidota bacterium; assembly: GCA_035687895.1. Lineage (GTDB taxonomy): Bacteria > Bacteroidota > Ignavibacteria > UBA10030 > UBA6906 > JAERML01. Next base: position 26,145 of record DASRUE010000054.1, read on the forward strand.
CGCCTTCCGGATCAGGAAAAGATCCAACCATGTGACGATTGTGGTCGAGGCGAAAGAGGATATCAAGAAGTCGACGTCGACATCGAAGCCAGCTGCCAAGACGGAGCCGAAAGCACCAAAGGCGGCGAAATCTACCAAGAAGAAAACAGCAGAAGCTGCTGCGTAACCGATTTATCCTGTAAGGAGGAGATTTGGGACAGAAAGTTAATCCGATCGGCCTGCGTCTCGGCGTGATCAGGTCGTGGGACTCCAACTGGTACGATGACAAGTCGTTCGCAGGCAAACTGAGCGAAGATGTGACAATCCGCGACTACATCAGGAATCGACTGAAGAAGGCTGGGATTTCGCGGATCCTGATTGAACGAACCCCGAAGCGTGCTGTCATCACCATCAACACTTCGCGTCCCGGTATTGTCATTGGCAGAAGCGGCAAGGAAATCTCGCAGCTGGAAGAGGAGTTAAAGAAGATTACGAACAAGGAAGTCAAGATTCTCATCAACGAAATCAAACGCCCGGAATTGGATGCATACCTCGTTGCAGAAAACATTGCCCAGCAACTGGAAGGAAGGATTGCCTTCAGGCGTGCAATGAAGAACGGCATCACCGCCGCAATGCGCATGGGTGCGGAAGGTGTGCGCGTGATGACCTCAGGGCGTCTTGGTGGTGCGGAAATGGCACGTCGGGAGCAGTACAAGGAGGGGCGGATACCGCTCCACACACTCCGCGCTGATATTGATTATGCGACCGCAACAGCACGCACAGTGTACGGTGCCATCGGGGTGAAGGTCTGGATCTGCAAGGGCGAGGTGTTGGATGCCCAGCAAGCACAGCAGCATGCGGCGCCACGTCATTGATTGCAAAACGAATTCTCAGGAGTAGGGTTTTATGTTGATGCCAAAGAGAGTCAAGTACAGAAAAGCCCAGCGTGGCCGCATGCGCGGAAAGGCAACGCGCGGCTCGAATGTGGACTTTGGCGATTTCGGATTGAAGGCACTCGAACCCGGATGGATCACCCAGCGGCAGATTGAAGCCGCTCGCGTTGCGCTGACGCGTATGATGAAGCGCGAAGGTAAGGTGTGGATCAGGATTTTTCCCGACAAGCCAGTCACCAAGAAGCCGGCCGAGACGCGCATGGGAAAAGGAAAAGGCGCACCCGAATACTGGGTGGCCGTGGTGAAGCCGGGGAGGATCATGTTCGAAGTCGGAGGGACCTCTCGGGAAGTCGCGGTGGAAGCGTTGAACCTTGCATCGCATAAGCTTCCGATCAAGACGAAGATCAGTGTTCGCCCCGACTACGAAAGCAGCAAGTAACGGGATTATTGCACAATGAAGAAGTAAGCTGTCATGAAAATGTCTGAAATCAAAGAACTCTCGCTTGTGGAACTCAAGCGCCGGCTGGCGGATGAGCAGGAAAGTTTGGGAAATCTCCGCTTTCAGCTCTCCACAAGTCAGCTCGAAAGCCCGATCAAGGTTCGAACGATCCGCCGGGACATTGCACGAATCAAAACGTTGATCAGGGAAAAGCAGGCGGTCGGCATCGAAGTGGCGCAGCAACCAGTACAGACTGAGGTTAAGAAGGCATGAGCCCAGAAACTCAAAAAGGCGCGGAGACACCACGCACGGCACGACGGAAAGTCCGTATCGGCAGAGTCGTGAGCAACAAAATGGAGAAGAGCATCGTCGTCGCAATTGCACGACAGGTGCCCCATCCGATTTACAGGAAGTACTTTCGGCGCACAACAACGCTCATGGCGCACGATGAGAAACGGGCGGCAGGTATCGGAGACATGGTGAAAATCATGGAGACACGTCCCCTGAGCAAAAACAAACGTTGGCGACTCGTGGAGATTCTCGAGAAGGCCAAGTAAGAACCTGAAGACGGAGAGTCGAAGATGATACAGGAAGAAACCAATCTCGTCGTTGCCGATAATTCGGGTGCCAAGAAAGTTCGTTGCATACGCGTGCTTGGCGGTTCCGACCGACGCTACGCAGGACTTGGTGATCTTGTGGTTGTCTCGGTCAAGTCTGCCATTCCCGGCGCGGCAGTCAAGAAGGGCGAAGTGGCGAGGGCGGTTATAGTCAGGACAACAAAGGAAACACGCCGCAAGGACGGTTCATTTATCCGTTTTGATGAGAACGCTGCGGTGCTCGTGAATGAAGCCGGTGAACCCCGGGGAAGCCGCATCTTTGGTCCGGTTGCCCGTGAATTGCGCGAACGCCAGTACATGAAGATCGTGTCGCTCGCACCTGAAGTGTTATAAGGGACTGAGGATCGAAAATGAAAATTCGCAAGAACGACAACGTCACGGTGATCTCTGGAAACGCGAAGGGGAAGACCGGCAAAGTGCTGAAAGTGTATCCGGAGAAACACCGGGTGATTATTGAGGGAGTCAACATCATCAAACGGCACACGCGCGCAAGCCAGAAGAATCCCCAGGGTGGGATTGTTCAGCGTGAAGGGACGATCCACGTGTCCAACGTGATGCTGATCGATCCGAAGACGAATGAAATTACACGTGTCGGCATGAAGGTGGTAAAGGACGAAACCACCGGAAAGAAACGGCGCATGCGCGTGGCGAAGGCCAGCGGCGAGATGTTTTGAGTCTACGATAACCATTTGAACGACGGGTTGTTATGAGCGAAGAAAAACCAAAGAAGCCGAAGGTCGTCGGGGGAAAGCCCAAGGCCGCCCCGGCGCCGGATAAGCCGGCAAAATCCAGAGGGCCGAAGGAGCGGGTTGTCGCGCGCCTCGCGGAAACATATAAGAGAGAAGTTATTCCGGCCATGATGAAGCGCTTCAACTACCGGAACGTCATGCAAGTCCCTCGCCTGGAAAAGATCGCCATCAATATAGGTGTTGGGCAGGCAACGCAGGATGCCAAGCTGATCGAGGCTGCCGTGCGCGACCTCGAAGCCATCGTCGGCCAGAAGGTGGTGGTGACAAAGGCAAAGAAATCGATCTCAAATTTTAAGCTCCGGGAAAAAATGCCGATCGGTTGTCGCGTGACTCTTCGCCGCGCGACCATGTATGAGTTTCTCGACCGGTTCATCAGCATCACCGTTCCCCGGATCCGTGATTTCCGCGGACTCTCAGACAAATCGTTTGACGGTCGGGGGAACTACACGATCGGCGTCAAGGAACACACGGTGTTTCTGGAGATTGATGTGGACAAGATCTCGAAGATTTTCGGCATGGACATCACGTTTGTAACGACAGCAAAAACGGACCAGGAGGCTTATGAGCTCCTGAAAGCATTCGGCATGCCGTTCGTGAAGCGTCAGGAAGTTCTCGAAATACAAAAAACGTAAACAAGGAGTCTCTCCAGGATGGCAAAGACAAGCTCAATCGCCCGCGAGGCAAAACGTCAACGAATGGTGGCAAAGTATGCAGCCATCCGGAAGGAACTGAAGGAGAAGGGTGATTTCGCAGGGTTGCAGAAACTTCCGCGCAATAGCAGCCCTACGCGTCTGCACAACCGGTGTAACGTCACCGGTCGACCGCGGGCGTACATGCGGAAGTTCGGCCTGTCCCGCATCGCGTTCCGCGAGCTTGCCCTCGATGGAAAGATTCCCGGCGTCACGAAGGCAAGCTGGTAAGCAGATCACCATTTTTGAAGCAGGAGAAGTACAAGCATGACGATGACAGATCCCGTTGCAGACTATCTCACCCGACTGCGGAATGCCGTCCAGGCACATCACAAGCGCGTGGATATCCCGGCCTCCAACCTCAAGCGCGAGTTGACACGGTTGTTGTTGGACCATAAGTTCATCGGCGGATTTACCGAAATGAAGGAAAGTGCCCAGGGTACCATTCGGATCCAGCTGAAGTATAGCGACGGGAAACCGGTTATCGGCGGACTCAAGCGCGTAAGCACCCCCGGCTTGCGTAAATATGTGGATGCAGATGCCATCCCCCGTGTCCAGGGTGGACTCGGGATCGCCGTCATTTCGACCTCAAAGGGATTGATGACGGACAAGCAGGCGCGCCTTGCTCGCGTTGGTGGTGAAGTACTCTGTGAGATCTGGTAACAAAAACGATTCGACGAAGGAGATTCTACCGTGTCACGAGTTGGAAGAAAGCCTATACCGATTGTTACAGGTGTCAAGGTGCAGAAGACCGACCACGCTGTAAAGGTGGCCGGTCCGAAAGGTGAATTGTCCGCCACGGTGCATCCTGAGATCGGTTTTGAAATCAAAGACAACCAGATTCTCGTTACCCGTTCTGCTGATACAAAAGAGTTCCGTGCGTTGCACGGCCTCTGGAGGGCGCTCATGCAGAACATGATCAAGGGCGTGACTGAAGGATACGGTAAGAAGCTGGAACTTGTCGGGGTCGGGTACCGTGCAGAGATGAAGGGGAAGAAGCTGCAACTCGCGCTGGGGTATTCGCATCCCATTCTCTTCAGTCCACCGGAAGGGATCAAGATTGAAACGCCGACACAGACGAATATTTCCATCAGCGGCATCGACAAGCAGTTGGTGGGTCAGGTGGCAGCGAAGATCCGTTCCTTCCGGTTGCCGGAGCCGTACAAGGGCAAGGGTATAAAGTATGAAGGCGAGTACATCCGCCGGAAGGCAGGCAAGGCGGCAGCCGCAAGCGGTGCCAAGTAATAACGAGAACACTCTTTTGGGATTGGCCTTATGATTACCAAGAAAAAAATAGAGCATCGCAGCCGGCTGAAAGTTCACATTCGCAAGCGTGTGGTCGGCACGAAGGAACGTCCGCGACTGGCGGTTTTCAAGAGTTTGAAGCACGTCTACGCACAAATCGTTGATGACTCCACGGGCACAACGATTCTCTCGGTGTCGGATATTTCCAAGGAAGTCCGTGATCAATTCAAGGATCTCAAAGGTCAACTGGCATTGAGCAAGAAGGTGGGCGAGCTGGCCGCGAAGAAGGCATTGGAAAAAAACATTACGCAGGTGGTGTTCGACCGCGGTGGCTACCTTTATCACGGTGTCGTCAAGGCAATGGCCGATGGCGCCCGCGAAGGTGGATTGAAATTCTAGGAATACGCTGGATCGGGCCGCCCCGCGAGGAATTGTCGGGTCGTCTAATGGCAGGACAGCGGCCTTTGGAGCCGTGAGTAGAGGTTCGAATCCTCTCCCGACAGCGAACACGATCAACAACGGTTACAAGAACGTCAAGAGGACTTACGTTGGCACGAATCAAAGCAGGTGAACTGGAGCTGAAAGACAAGCTCGTCCACATCAACCGCGTTGCGAAAGTGGTGAAGGGTGGGCGGCGGTTCAGCTTTAACGCGATTGTGGTGGTTGGTGACGGCAAGGGACATGTGGGTGTCGGACTCGGCAAGGCGAACGAAGTTGCTGATGCGATCTCCAAGGGCGTGGATGACGCGAAGAAAAATGTCGTGTTTGTTTCCATCGTCAACGGCACCATCCCCCATCCGGTGATCGGCAAATTCGGCGCCGGCAAGGTGCTGTTGAAACCGGCGTCACCAGGTACCGGATTGATTGCAGGTGGCGGCGTTCGGGCGGTGCTTGAGTCCGCAGGTGTGCGGGACGTCCTCACAAAGTCAATGGGCTCCTCAAACCCGCATAACGCGGTGAAAGCGACGATGGCGGCCCTTCTTAGTCTGACCGACGCAAAGACCATTGCTTCGCGGCGGGGGATAAAGCTGGAGGAGCTCTTCGGCACCTCAGCGGTGCAGCAACCAACTAACTTGTGAATCGGGATCATGGCAAAGAAACTACGTATCACCCAAAAGAGAAGCGTCATTGACCAGATCGAACCCCAGAAGAGAACCATCAAGGCATTGGGGCTCGGCCGTCCTAACTACTCGGTAGAGCATAAGGACACTCCGCAAATCCGTGGGATGATCCGAAAGGTGATCCATCTGGTCGACGTGCAAGAGATCAAGTAGAGAACACGAAAGAGAAAGCGCAATGGCGAAAGACATCTTAAGCAGATTGGCTCCCGCTCCGGGTTCACGGAAGAAGAGGAAACGGATCGGCCGCGGCCAGGGATCCGGACATGGTGGGACATCCACCCGTGGTCACAAAGGTGCGGGCTCGCGGTCCGGAACCAGATATCGTCCGTGGTTCGAGGGTGGCCAGATGCCTCTCGCCCGACGCGTACCGAAGCGTGGATTCCACAGCCCGTTCCGCGTGGAATACCAGATCGTCAACGTGGAAGTGCTCGGCAAGCTCGCCGCCGATGGAAAAGTCCAGAACGGCATCGTGACGCCGGATGTTCTTGTGAAGCTCGGAGTCATAAAGAAAGCAGAGATGCCAGTAAAGGTGCTCGGCAACGGGGAATTGAAGACTACGCTGAACGTTTCTGCCCATGCCTTCAGTAAGTCGGCGGTGACGAAGATTGAGACCGCGGGAGGAAAGACCCAAACGATCAGCTCAACTCTGAAAGAATAATGGCAAAGCTTACCGAAAGTTTTCGCAACGTTTTCAAGATCCAGGAACTTAGGACCAGACTTCTTTTCACAGCTGCGCTTCTGATTGTCGTCAGAATTGGATCGCATATCACCCTTCCGGGTGTGGATGCAATTGCCCTTGCACGGGCGGAGGCCAGCCAGGCATCGAATACGTTGTTCGGGCTGTACGATCTGTTCGTCGGAGGAGCGTTTAGTAACGCGGCGGTATTCGCCCTGGGCATCATGCCTTATATCAGTTCATCGATCATCCTGCAGTTGCTCGGTGCGGTGGTCCCGTACTTCCAAAAGCTTTCGAAGGAGGGAGAGGAAGGGCGGCGAAAACTCACCCAGTTGACCAGATATGGGACGGTGTTGGTTGCAGCATTGCAGGCATGGGGCGTGAGCGTCCGCCTTACCAGCATGACGTTGGAAGGCGCTCCGATTGTGCCGATGGAAGTTCAGGGCTTCGGTTTTACGTTGAGCACAGTGATCTTCCTGACTGCCGGCACGATGTTCATGATGTGGCTGGGCGAACAAATCACGGAGCGCGGCGTTGGGAACGGGATTTCTCTGATCATTTTCATCGGGATTATCGCCCGGTTCCCACATTCGATTCTTGATCAGTTCCGGGTCACGGAGAACCTGATCATCTCCATGATCATTGTAGCACTGATGGTGGCGATTATTGCCTGTGTTGTGTTGGTGACTCAAGGGACGCGGCGGATTCCCGTGCAATACGCGAAGAGGGTTGTCGGGCGGAAGGTGTACGGCGGCGTCACACAGTATATTCCGATGCGCGTGAACACCGCGGGCGTTATGCCGATCATTTTTGCGCAGTCGATCATGTTCATCCCGAGCACAATCCTGACGTTCTTCCCGGAAAGCGAGTTCATGCAGGGATTGTCGCAGTATTTCGAGTACACGTCGCTGACCTACTCATTCTTCTACGGCATCATGATCGTATTCTTCACCTACTTCTATACGGCCATCGCATTCAACCCCAAGGATGTTTCGGAGAACATGCAGAAGCAGGGGGGGTTCATCCCGGGGATCCGACCGGGGAAGCACACGGCGGATTTCATCGACAACATCCTGACGAAGATCACTCTCCCGGGGTCGATCTTTCTGGCGATCATTGCTATTTTGCCGGCGTTTATGGTGCGGATGGGCGTGACCTCGACTTTTGCTCAGTTCTTCGGTGGCACAAGTTTGCTGATCATGGTTGGCGTTGCGCTGGATACGTTGCAGCAAGTCGAGTCACATTTGTTGATGCGGCACTACGATGGGTTCATGAAGTCGGGGAAGTTAAAGGGGCGACTTCGCTAAGGACGCGCCGATGGCGAGGGTGTCGATAAAATCGAAGCGTGAGATCGAGCTGATCAAGGAGAGTTGCAAGATTGTGGCTGAGGTGCTCGCGCTGGTGGGTGCACGGATCAAGCCGGGCGTGTACACGAGGGAGCTCGACGAGGTCGCGGAAGAGTATATTCGTTCGAGGGGGGCGGTTCCTGCATTCAAGGGTTACGGGCACGATAAGCACAATCTTTTTCCTTCGACACTCTGTGTCTCGGTCGATGACGAAGTTGTGCATGGCATCCCTGATGGCCGGAAGCTTGAAGATGGGCAGGTGGTGTCTGTAGATGTGGGGGTAAAGAAGAACGGATATTACGGCGATGCAGCCCGTACGTTTGCCGTGGGGCGAATGACGGAACAGAAATCCCGCCTCCTCCGCGTCACCGAGGAGTCGTTGTACAAAGGCATTGACCAGGCGAAGGCAGGCAACCACTTGCATGATGTATCGGCGGCCGTTCAGCAGCATGTGGAAGCGGCAGGGTTTTCGGTGGTGCGTGATCTCGTGGGACATGGGATCGGAAAGAGCCTGCACGAGGATCCGCCCATACCAAACTATGGAACACCGGGCACGGGCATCGTCCTGAAGGAAGGAATGACGCTCGCAATCGAGCCAATGGTGAATGCGGGGACACACAAGGTGGAAGTAGGGGAGGACGGCTGGACCGTCCGGACGGCCGATGGAAAACCGTCGGCACATTTTGAGCACACGATCGTGGTACGACAAGGAGATGCAGAAGTCCTGACCAGATAGTTTCTGGTCAACCGAACATATGGCGAAACAGGGTCCCATTAAGGTCGACGGCGTCATCACGGAAACATTGCCCAACGCGATGTTTAAGGTCAGTTTGGAGAATGGGCACAATATCCTGGCCCACATTTCCGGAAAGATGCGGATGAACTTCATCAAGATTCTCGTCGGAGACAAAGTAACGGTGGAACTTTCGCCCTACGATCTTACCAAAGGTCGAATCACGTACAGATACAAATAGTCCGCGAGGACTGGACAAGGAATCATCGCAATGAAAGTTCGCTCGTCAATCAAAAAGATGTGCATCAACTGCAAAATCATCAGGCGCAAGGGAACGGTCCGGGTGATATGCAAGAATCCCAAACACAAACAGCGTCAAGGTTAAGTTAAGGAGGAGTCGGTTGGCTCGTATAGCTGGAATTGATTTGCCGAAGAAGAAACGTGCCGAGATTGGCCTGCAATACATTTACGGCATCGGAGGAACCTCCGCCCGCGACATTCTTGCCAAGGCAGGGATCGCCGTGAACAAAAAGGTGAGTGACCTGACCGATGACGAAGTGGCCAAGATTCGCGGTATCATCACTTCTGATTACAAAGTGGAAGGAGCGCTCCGGAGCGAGGTGCAGATGAACATCAAGCGGTTGATGGACATCGGCTGCTATCGTGGAATTAGACATCGCAAGGGGCTCCCCGTGCGCGGTCAGAGGACTCGGACCAACTCGCGTACGCGCAAAGGTCGCCGCAAGACGGTTGCAGGAAAGAAGAAAGTGATGGCGAAGACCTAAGAAGGTTTGCTCAATCAATACAATTGCGGAGGAAAAAGTGGCCAAGACCACTCCAGCAGGACAGACACCGGAACCAGTAAAGAAGAAGAAGAAAATCCAGGTCGACATCAGCGGCAAGGCGTTCGTGAAAGCGACCTTTAACAACGTCATTGTCACCATTACAGACATTTATGGAAACACCATAAGCTGGTCTTCGGCTGGCAAGAACGGATTCAAAGGTTCCCGAAAGAACACCCCGTTTGCTGCACAGGTCTCGGCCGAAGCTGCTGCCAAGGCTGCGCATGCACTTGGACTCCGAAAAGTGGAAGTGTTTGTGAAAGGGCCGGGATCGGGGCGCGAAGCTGCGATCCGCGCACTGCAGGTGTCAGGTCTTGAGATCAGCAGTATCCGGGATATCACGCCGATCCCCCATAACGGGTGCCGTCCTCCGAAGAGACGACGAGTGTAATTCAGTATTTCAGTCCGTAGACAGAACAGGAAAGAGAGTTCATGGCACGTTACACCGATCCAAGTTGCAGACTTTGCCGGAGGGAGCGACAGAAGTTGTTCCTGAAGGGAACGAAGTGCTTCACTGAAAAATGTCCGGTTGAACGGCGGGGATTTCCGCCGGGCCAACATGGCCAGTCGCGCCGCAGCAAGATCTCCGAGTACGGGGTCCAGCTCCGCGAGAAACAGAAGATTCGCCGGATGTACGGTCTGATGGAGACCCAGTTCCGCAATTATTTTGAAAAGGCTCTACGGCAGACTGGACGAACGGGGGAGACCCTGGTTAAGATGCTTGAGCGTCGGTTCGATAATGTGGTTTACAGGATGGGATTCGCGCCGTCCCGAAAGGCCGCCCGGCAGCTCATCACCCATGGACATTTTCTTGTCAACAGCAAGTCGGTGGACATCCCCTCGTACCTCCTCAAGCCTGGCGATGCCATTCAGGTCCGGGAGAAGAGCAGGAAAATGGACATGATTCATTCTTCCATGAAGAGGATGAAAGACACCGCGATGCTGCCGTGGCTGAGTCTGGACAAGGCCACCATGGCGGGGACGTTTCTGAATGTTCCCGAACGGGCGGACATCCCGTTGAATGCAGACGAGCAATTGATTGTCGAGTTGTACTCCAAGTAACAGGTCCACTGAGGTTTGTCTAATTTCCCGTCAAGGGAAGAGGGTAAGGAAAAGAAAGTATGACAACTGGAACAATTCAAATGCCGGAGAAGATTCAGCTCGATGACTCGACCTATTCCAACACGTTTGGTCGGTTCATCATTCAACCCTTGGAGAAAGGCTTCGGTGTCACGATCGGCAATGCGATGCGTCGCGTGCTGCTCTCCTCGCTTCCCGGCTATGCCATCACGGCTCTCCGGGTGGATGGAATTCAGCATGAGTTTTCCACGATTCCCGGTGTGGTGGAAGATGCTCCTGATATGATCCTCAACCTGAAACAGGTGAGGATGAAATTGGTCAACAAAAAGACCAACCGGGTGCTCCTGCCGCTCCGTGGACCGATGGAGTTTACCGCCGGCGAGATTCAGAAGGCATCTCCGGACGTGGAGATTCTGAACCCATCGCTCCATATTGCCACATTGAATTCGGAGGCAAACTTTGAGCTCGACCTCCGGATTAACCGCGGGGTCGGCTATGTGGTTGCGGAGGAAAACAAATCCCCCGATCACACCGTTGGTATGGTGGTGATCGATTCCATCTTCTCGCCGATCAAGAATGTGCGGTACTTCATTGAGACAACCCGCGTCGGACAACAAACTGATTACGAGAAGTTGACACTCGAAGTGGAAACCGATGGTTCCGTCACGCCGGACGACGCACTGGCGCACGCAGGGAAAATTCTCCGCGACCATATTCAGCTCTTCATTAATTTTGATATGGAGCCGGAAGCGGAAAAGGAAGAGTCGGAACAGGATGCCGAGTTTGCCCGGATCCGAAAAGTGCTGTTGACGCCGGTCGATGAGTTGGAGCTGTCGGTTCGTTCACACAACTGTCTCCGTGCGGCGAATATCAAAACAATTGCCGACCTTGTTCGCAAGGACGAATCCGAGTTGCTGAAGTTTCGCAACTTTGGGAGGAAATCCCTTGCCGAGCTGGCAGAAATAGTCGAAGCGGAGAAGCTCACGTTCGGCATGGACGTCGGCAAGTATATCAAAGACGGCGAGTAGGCGCGTCCGGGTTTCACTCACTGAATATTCTTCTGGAATACTCTCATGCGACATCGTAAAGCTGGCCGAAAACTCAAGCGCACCGCAAGCCACCGTCGGGCAACCCTGGCGGCGCTTGCCACATCGCTTCTCCGGCACAAGAGGATCACCACGACGGTGGCGAAGGCGAAAGAGACGCGCATGGTGGTCGAGAAGATCATCACTCGTGCAAGAAAAGCGTCCGCACATCCAACGGGTGATGCAAGAGGTGTCCATGCCCGGCGCGAGGTGGGTCGGCTGATCAAGGATAGAACTGTGATCGGTGAACTCTTCTCGAGCATCGCCTCGAAAGTTGGGAGCAGACCCGGCGGGTACACTCGGATCGTGAAACTCGGCCAGCGACCGGGCGACGGTGCGGAGATGGCGGTGATCGAGCTGGTGGATTTTAATACCGGCCAGGAAGAGCCGGCAAAGCCCGCAACACCAGCGAAGGCGAAGAAGCCCCGTCAACCGAAAAAGGAAAAGCCCGCCGGAGAAACGACACCGGCGGCTGAAAAGAAGAAAAAGAAATCGAACGACGACGCACCGGTGAAGAAAAAGGACTCGTCCACCGAATCCGAGACGAAAAAAGGGTCCCGCTAAAGGGACTCTTTTTGTTTCGCAGCGCGGGTCATCCGCGATCACAGGCACTGAATGTCCAGGAATGCTGGAACCAGGAGATGAAAGTTAACGTCGCAGAGTTTGCCATAGGTGTTGCCAACCTTCGCCAGCTTCCAAAGGACGACATCAGGGAGATCGCCTTCCTCGGACGTTCCAACGTTGGCAAGTCCTCCTTGATCAACAAGCTGTGCAACCGCAAGTCGCTTGCCCGTCCCAGCACCGCGCCCGGCAAGACAAGGGAACTAAACTATTTCCTTGTAAACAAAGAACTATACTTCGTAGACTTGCCTGGTTACGGATACGCCAAAGTACCGGAGCAGATCCGCTCGAGCTGGGGAAAACTTATCGAGCAGTACCTGAAGACGCGCCGTCAGCTTGCGCTCGTGATACAGTTGATTGATTCACGCCATGAGCCCACCGCCCTCGACATGATGATGGTGGGTTGGCTCGAGTACTATGAGATTCCCTTCGTTGTTGCGCTCACCAAGGCGGACAAACTTCCCCGCAGCAAAATGCCGAACTACCTGAAAGCTGCGCGGCAGGCCTTCGCTCGTTTCTCCTACTGCAAAGATGTTATTCCGTTCTCTGCCATCACGGGTGAGGGAAAAGCGGAAGTTCTGCATACCATCTCACAACACGTGGCGACGACTTCGGCGGCGTAGCCGCAGTGGCGCCGTCCCGTTCCCGATTCATCCATGATTCGAGAACTCTCCTGATGAAAAAGCGCTTGTTCACACCGGGGCCGACCCCCGTTCCTGAAAAGATCATGCTGGCAATGGCCGAGCCGATCATCCATCACCGTAACCCGGAGTTCGGAGAAGTGATGGAGCGAGTCAATGCGCATCTCAAGTATCTCTTCCAGACGGCCCAACCGGTTCTGACGCTAACGTGTTCCGGTACCGGCGGCGTCGAAGCCACTTTTGTCAGCCTCTTTTCCCCCGGCGACACGATCATTGCTGTGAACGGAGGAAAGTTTGGTGAGCGATGGGTGAAGATGCCGCGGACGTTCGGGCTGAATGTTGTGGAGATTACCGTTCCCTGGGGAAAGGCGGTAACGGAAGAGCAGATGCTCAGTGCACTTCGAGAGACACCCACAGCAAAGGCAGTCTACCTGACCCACAGTGAAACATCAACCGGCACGGCGACTGACATCCAGGCCATGGCAAGACTCATTCGAGAACATTCCAACGCGTTGGTCTGCGTGGATGGCATTACCGCGATAGGTGCTCATGAGATGAAGTTTGATGACTGGGGGATTGATGTCTGCGTTACCGGATCACAGAAGGGTTTGATGATTCCTCCGGGTTTGGCATTTGTTGCCCTCAGCCCCCGGGCCATCGAGGCGATGCAACACTCAACCCTCCCCAAGTTCTATTTTGATCTTCGGAAAGCTCTGAAATCGTATGAAAAGAACGACACACCCTGGACGCCGGCAGTTTCTCTGGTAATTGGCGTTGATGCTGCCCTGCAGATGATCAAAGCCGAGGGAATTGAAAACGTGTGGCGTCGGCACAAGCGACTGTCCGGAGCGTTGCGGGCTGGCGTAGCCGCGCTGGGAATGAAATTGTTCTCCGATTCTCCGTCCTATGCCGTTACGCCTGTCTGGTTGCCGGATGGAGTGGAGTGGAAGTCCTTCAACAAAATCCTCAAGTTGGACAACGGCATCACGATCGCCGGAGGACAGGATGCGTACGCCGGAAAGATCTTCCGCGTTTCGCATTTGGGATACTACGATGACCTCGATATGGTAACGGTTGTGGCGGCGCTGGAACGAACCCTTGCTGCGGTGAAGCATCCGGTGGAGATGGGAAAGGGACTGGCTGCTGTGCAGAACGCCCTCATCGCTCATGGATAACCACGAAGCGGCATTCAACAAGGACGAGACGATGAAAATTCTTGTGAGCGACAGTCTGGAGCAGAGCCTGATCGATATTCTGATTGGCGAGGGATTTGAAGTTGACAACAGGCCCGGCATCAAGCCAGACGAGTTGAGCCGGATCGTTGGTGCGTACGATGCGCTGGTCGTGCGCAGCTCTACCAAGGTCACCGCGGACGTGATCAACGCAGCTACAAAATTAAAGATCGTTGGGAGGGCTGGGACCGGTGTCGACAACATCGACGTCCCCGCAGCCACACGCCGAGGGATTCTCGTGATGAACACACCTGGGGGGAACACCATTTCGGCGGCAGAGCACACGGTGTCCATGCTCCTCTCGCTTGCCAGGAATATTCCCCAGGCGCACATGAGTCTCGCGGGTGGGGAATGGGAGCGAAAGAAGTTTACCGGCACCGAGGTCTTCGAGAAAACACTCGGTGTGATCGGTCTCGGAAAAATTGGTCGTGAGGTCGCGCTCCGATGCCAGGGGTTGGGAATGAAGATTGTGGGGTACGACCCCGTGCTGGGAAGTGATGTGGCGGCGAAGCTCAACATCGATCTTGTGGGTCTTGAGGAGTTGTACCGGCGATCGGACTTCATCACCGTCCATACCCCGCTTACGAACGAAACGAAGCATCTTCTGAATGATGACACGCTGGCGAGGTGCAAGCGCGGCGTCCGCGTGGTCAATTGTGCGCGGGGGGGTATCATCGACGAAGCGGCATTGATGCGCGCGCTTGATGCTGGGCAGGTGGCCGGCGCGGCGCTCGATGTGTTTGAACAAGAACCTCCCAAGGGCAACTCTCTGCTGAAACACCCCCGTGTCGTTGTCACACCGCACCTCGGTGCGTCCACCGAGGAAGCGCAGGAGAAGGTTGCATTCCAGATTGCTCATCAGATCGCGGATGCGTTGAAAGGTCGCGGCTATGCCGGTCTCGTGAACGGCGCCGCGCTCCAGCTGGCCTTAAATGAAGAACTCACTCCGTATCTCACCCTTGCGGAACGAATGGGGAGTCTCGTGGCGCAGCGGATGACGGGAAAGTTGAAACGCCTTACCGTGGGTGCCTCGGGTGAGTTAATGTCTTCATCCATTGAAGTGATGAAGGCTGGCGTGTTGAAGGGCGTCTTGTCGCACGTTCAACCTGACCCCGTGAACTTTGTCAACGCAGCGATGCTTGCAACGGACATGGGGCTCACTATCGTCGAACAGAAAGAGAGTGCAAAAGAGGGTTTCCCGAACCTTCTCTCTGTCCGGTATGAAACAGACAACGAAACCATGGAGGTTTCAGGGACGGTGTTCGGCGCATCCACGATCCGGCTTGTGAAGCTCGATGGCTTCAGATTCGAGGTTCGCCCGGAGGGGTATCTCCTGATTTACAGCAATATCGACCGACCTGGAATGCTGGCCCGGGTTGGCTCCATCCTTGCCAGGCATAACGTCAACATTGCCGGTGTATCTCTCGGCCGCTCTGCCATTGGCGCAAATGCGCTCACTGTTATGAGTATCGATAGCGATATTCCCGCCGAGGGGATGAGAGAACTCCTCTCTCAGGATGGCGTTTCCAACCTCA
>DASRUE010000055.1:0-3984 GCA_035687895.1 Bacteroidota bacterium
AGAAACAGTAGCACGTGTTGCACCGGAATGCTTCAGGGTATTGTTCATCGCTTCCTGGACAATCCGAAAAAGCTGAATACTGTTCTCGGGACTGAGACACGAATCGATCGGGTCGATTGTTTCACGAAACTCAACCGTCGAGGACTCACGCATGCGCTCAACGAGTGCACGAAGTGCCTTGCTCAAGCCAAGACGGTCCAAATGGTACGGCCTGAGGTTGTGCGCAATCTCCCGCACTTCATCGATGGCTTCGGTCAATGCATCCGAAATTTCCGACAGTTCGCGAGTAACGCTTTCGGCATCAGCCGCTTTCATCATTCCCAGCAGGGATCTGTTCTTCGCAACGAGGAGGTTTTGCACAAGACTGTCATGCAACTCACCTGCGATGCGCTTTCGCTCGTTCTCCTGAGATTCCATGAGACGAGTGGAGAATTCCTGCTGCGTGCGTTTCTCTCTTTCCAGCCCCCGCACGCGTCGCTGATAGAACATGAGGAGGCTTGCAATGATAGTGACCGAGGAGAGCACTCTGAACCACCACGTTCCCCAAAACGGCGGGCTGATTATCACGCTGACGGTTACTCCCTGTTCATTCCACACACCGTTGTTGTTTGACCCTTTCACTCTGAATACGTAATTGCCCGGATCGAGGTGTGTGTAACTTGCGTATCGCCGTATGCCCGAATAGATCCAGTCTTTGTCAAACCCACCCATCATGTACGCGTAGCGGTTTCCTGAAGCGTTGGTATAGTTCAGTGCCGCAAACTCGAATGCGAAGACATTCTCGTCGTAGTTCAGCTCGATGACCGTGACGTCGGCAATGTCGCTGTCAAATTGGGTCCTCTTGCCGAACTTGGTAAATGCTGTGAGCACAATGGGTGGAACATACGGATTGTCCTGTATCTGCATTGGATGGAACCGCGTGACACCGTGAGTTCCTCCAAACAAAAACTCTCCATTCCTCAGACGGCAGTAGGAATAGCGGTTGAATTCATTCGCTTGAATTCCGTCCGTGACATCGAAGTTCTTGAACTTCCTTCCTTGAGGCTGGCGATCGTCAAAACGAGTTAGGCCGTGATTTGTGCTCAACCACAGTCGATCCAGATCATCACGCAGAATCCCGTACACGTAGGCGTTGGGAAAACCCTCCTGCTTCAGGTACCGCCGGAATTTGCCGGTTCGTGTGTCAAACCTGTTGAGCCCCTGACTCGTGCCGATCCAGAGTACGCCCTCGAGGGAATCTTCAGCAATACACCATACATTGTCATTGCTCAGGCTCGTCGAATCCGTCGGTTGGTGAACGAATCGCACGTACGTCCTTGAATCACGATCGAATCTCACCATGCCGACTTCTGTGCCGACCCACAAGGCGCCATGACGATCCTCGAAAAGAGCGTGTATTTCTTCTGAAGCCCCGGGGCCTATCCGTCCATCAAGCGGATAACCAGTGGATCGAAACTGACTTCGCTCGGTTACGCGGGATTCTGGTCCGTTCGGGATGCGTTCAATCTTGACCAGTCCTGTCTTCGTGGTGCCAGCCCATATCATGCCGTCCCGGGTTTCAGTAAGTGATTCGTTCCACAAGGGCAGGCGCTGCACTACGGCTCTGGTTGCCGGATCAAGCACATTCAAGCCTTCGTTTGTCCCAATCCAAATGGTCCCGGTCCGATCCTGAAGCAACGAACGAACATTGTCACCATGCAGACCACGAGCCTTTACGGGATCGTGTTTAAGGTGAGTGAAGTGTTGCACGGCTGTTCGATCATTTCGTAACACTGACACTCCGCCCCCAAACGTGCCGAACCATATGTTGCCGTCCCGGTCCTCTATGATGGGCAAAACAAAGTCATGCCCGAGGCTGCTCGGGTTGTCTGGTCGATGACGATAGACAGTGAACCCAGGCGACAACTTTCCGGTCCGATTCAGGCCGTTGTACGTACCAACCCACAAGCTACCTGAAGCATCCTCGAATAGGCAGTGAACATAGTTGTCGCTCAGGCTGTTGGAGAGGCCGGGATCGTTCTGGAAGAAATCAATGGAAGCTTTTGCGTTTTCCGCGTAAGTCAATCGCCCAAGGCCCATTGACGTGCCAATCCACGATTGACCAGAACGGTCTTGAAGAAAAGACGACACGCCGTAGCTGCCATACCAGCTCACCCTGCGAGTCGCCCGATTCATTTCAAACAGGCCTCTCGCGTTACCGATCCACATGGATTTTTGATCCTCATCGCGTGAGACATCAATGGCTGATACTCCGTGTTGAAAATAAAGAGACTGATCGACGGTCTGATTTCGGGGATCAAATCGGAAGAGGCCGAGTTCAGTTCCTGCCCAGAGAAAACCTTCATGATCTTCCTGTATGGTCTGAATGCTACCGTCAAGAACGGAATCCTCAGCCCTTGGAGAGGATGGAGTAAACACTCCTCGCTCGCGGTCGAACACGAAGAGGCGTCCCATGGAGATCCACAGCTTTGAGATCCCACCAATATACGATTCGTGAATTGCCTGAACGTGACTGCGGGTGGGAGTATTCGAATCGGTGTGTGCATGGTAGTGGCGGGCAAAGGTCTCCGATCGTCGGTCGAACCAATTCAGACCTTGCAGGGTGCCAACCCACAGATTGTGTGTGCGGTCCTCGTACAGAGACGTAACCCACGAGCTGCTCAGTGAGTTTGTGTCCTGTGGGTTGTGCCGATAAGTCTTGAACTCCACGCCGTCAAAACGATTAAGTCCATCCTGAGTTCCAATCCACATGAACCCTTGATGATCCTGTACGATAGCAGTGATTGTTCCTTGCGACAGACCGTCTGCAACGGTGAAGCGTTGGAAGGTCACCGTTTGAACCTGCGCCGGTGCGAAGAAGGGAAGTCCTCCCAACAGGAGAAGATTCGGCAAGAATAGACGATACGCGGAATGCCTCACTTATGGCACCAGGTGGTGGTACTATTCGGAGGACCCAAATCAATGCAGTCAGAACGGATGGACCCGTTTTCCTATTGTGGGAAAAGGTACACTAATGGAAACAGGGAGTCAAACCCCGTCCTGCTAGGCCCTTTTGCTTCCTATGTAATGAGTTATTTGAGAAGCAACATCTTTACGTTTGTGAATGAGGGCTGCCCACCAAGCGGTCTCGCCTCAACTCTGTAGAAATACACGCCGCTGCCGACAGAGGCTCCGTTTGACGACCTTCCATACCAATCAGCTGCATGGTGTCCACCCATTTGTAGGGAAACACCTGGTTCAATTTCTACATTCAATATTCCGTGTTCCTTGTTCGGTATTCACGGAGAAGAATGAATATCGAACAAGCCTGCCCGCCTTCTTGAATTCCCTGAGGCAGGCGGGGAATGATGAATGGAGAAAGGGGTGTTTATGCCTGTTCTGTCCACCTGAACCAGGTCAGAGATGTGTGGGATGTGCTGGCAGGGGGGAGAACGCCGTTGGACAAAACATAATTAGGAATTGATGCCTGGTTTGTGTATGATGTAGTGTCAAATAACAGTACACCGCTTGTGCAGCTGCTGATGAACCGTACGAGTCCTTCCAAGGTCGCAACGCCATCATTCAGATAAGCTCGTTGGCGTACACCTTGCCCGGCGGTTGAGCCGGGTCGATACAATACAAGAAAGGACGTGTTCCATGGAAAAAGGAACAGTCAAGTGGTTCAATGCAGCAAAAGGTTTCGGTTTCATTGCCCGCGAGGGTGGCGAAGATGTGTTCGTCCACTTCAACGCAATCACGGCAAGCGGCTACAAGAGCTTGAATGAAGGCGATAAGGTTGAGTTTGATGTTGAGAAGGGACCGAAAGGTCTCAATGCATCAAACGTCAGCGTCGTCCAGTAAGAACGGAAACAGGCTGTAATAACAAACCCTGCTCACAAGGCAGGGTTTTTTTTGACCCCCAGACCACCTCCACCCTTCGGACTGGGGTCACCGCAAAAGAGCAAGCTTCCTGGTTTGAACAAACTCTCCAGCTTTGAGCCGGTA
>DASRUE010000056.1:0-22758 GCA_035687895.1 Bacteroidota bacterium
GTCCAAAAAAGACTTACCCTATTGCTTTCCTTTTCCATTTCGTGTTATTCGTGCCTGCACGCCGGAGTGCGTTTTCGGCACGCAGGCGTGTCCATTCGTGGATAGCTTTTCGACTGGACCCTTGTGCCCTCACGGGGACTCGAACCTCGATTCCAGGTTTAGGAAACCTGTGCTCTATCCTGTTGAGCTATGAGGGCGTGGAACTAAAATACAAAAAAAGGGGGAACGTTCAAAGCACGATTTCAGAGATACAACCGATGGGCTCGGATGTACGCCTCGACTGTCTCCGGCACCAGATAGCGGATCGATTTCCCTTCCTTCACGCGCCGACGAATCTCCCGCGATGAGATTCCGATGTCAGGCACCTCGCACATCGTCACTCTTCCCTTGATCGACGGGTCGACGCCTGTCATGGTAAACTCCGGTCGCGACATAACAATGACCTCTGCCAGTTCCAGGAGACGACCGGGATCCTTCCAGGAGTGAAACTCGGCAAGATTGTCCATCCCGATAAGGAGGTAAAAACGAGCGAGAGGATGGATGCTCTCCAAATCCTGCAATGTCTCAACGGTGTACGATACTCCACCTCGTGTGATCTCAACGTCGGAAAAACCAAATGCACTATTGCCACGAATTGCCAGCTTGACCATCTCCAGCCGATCTCGTGAACTCACAGGATCCGCGTGTTGTTTGTGGGGAGATATCTCGGAGGGAACAAAGAGAATTCTCTCCAGACCGAGACGCTCGCGGACGCACTCAGCAACAATCAGGTGTCCGTTGTGCGGTGGATTAAACGTGCCCCCAAGTATGCCAAGGTTCAAGTGTTCACCTCCGAAATGGCTCCGTGGTTTCGAAGACGCAACAGAAGCTCGTATGTATGTGGGGGATACCATTGCTTGAGGAGAAGCGCACGCTCAATTTCATGCAAGAGATAGGAGAGGTCATTCATGCCGCCGATCTCCCGCACAGGCTTCATCACCATAACCAGGCCGTGGGTATCCGCAATGATTCTCATGAAATCCAACCCTTGTTCGGCGGGTTGTTCCAGCAGTTCGACGATTTCCGGGTGGCGGCTTTTCATTGCCACCCACATCAGGCACCGGACCCCATCTCTTTGATGTCCTTCGCCAAACACGACAACTTCATCCTCCTGCCCAAGCAGCTCCACCCCCTGTTGCAGCGCAACGATGGGATAGAGCGGATTGTTACCAAGAATGAGTATTGTGGCACTTCCATCCCTGTTCTCGCCAGACAACCTAAGCGCCTCCGCAAAACGCTTATGGATTGGGAGCTCCTGCTGTGCGACAAGGTGAATACTATCCGGTAATGACATCAACCCCTCCATCGGGCTTGCGGGGGTCGTGTGAAGAACCGCATGCATGCCAAGCGATGCAGACCAGTGAACCGCGCTTTCGACTGCTATAGCATTGAAAAGGAGAGTGACCTCTTCTCTGAGGTTGGATGAAACAGTGGCCAACTCCGGCCAACGTAGATCGGATGGCGCGCAACAGAATAAAAGAAGGTTTCCCCTCGATGGATGAAGTCTGTGGGGCATATGAGGAACGTGTGTCTCCAATACGATCTGGTTGTTAGTGAATCAACGAGCGGCACCACCGAAGTCTCTTTCCTGAAGACATCCTCAGGAGCATGCGTATATGGGGACGTTGACGCGAGTGGACCACAGGAGTATTGTTTAGAGCAAAGCTCGAAATGATCGGTAGCGAATGCACCCACGTGCCAAGGAAACAAGATAAACAACCGGAAGCACCATGAACCCAAACGTCTCGTGCAGTTTATGCAGCATAATTGCCCTCCGCCCTTGATACCGATAACGAAACAACATCGAACAACCAAAGGCAAGCGCGATGATTGCCGGGAGAAATGCCGTCCTTGCCGAGACCAATTCGAAAACGAGCCATGCAAGCAAGCCAACATACGTCAGCGCAAGAGCGTGATACGGGCGGCGCACAGTGATTCTCCCGACATCCTTCACTTCAATAAGCTGACGGAACAATAGCGGATGTTTCCTATATAGGAGCGGATCGAAGACATACCGTCGGACGTGACGGAAACACGACGACAGTGAAGTGAATTGTGGAGGGTGCTCCACAAGCACATCCATCCCGATTGCGGTGCGAAGCCCGGCAGCAAGGACCCGAAAACCGAAATCGGCATCCTCACGAAAATATAAGCGTGTCTTTGCATCATAGAACGCGGGGTCGTAACCACCAAGCCGGTCGAATACACCCTTTCTCACAAACAGATTACACGGGATAAACGAGGGACGCTGCGTTCGCTCAAACCGGCGGACATCCTTCCTGTTGTGCGCGTAAACAGTCCGACCTTCGAGCATGGCAAGCGACTTCGACTCGAGAAGCATCAGGCCATTTTTCAGCCAATCCTCATCGACAATCACGTCATCCTCCGTAAATGCAATGTACTTCCCACGGACAACTGCAGCGCCCGCGTTTCTTGCTTGCGATGGGCCCGAGTTCTCGATGCGGAGACAATTGAATGCAAACGCATGCGAACGCCGGTTCAGTTCCTCAGTTGTGCCATCCGTTGAGCCGTCATCAACAACGATGACTTCGAACCGATCCATCTCCAATGATTGTCGCTCAAGCGAGCCGAGGCACTGCAGGAGCAATTGCTTGCGATTGTGTGTGGGGATGACTACGCTAATCCGAATGTCGCTCATGTTCCGGAGGTCCGCTGGAAGATGAGCGCGTACGTCTTACAATATCCACGAACGCTTGATAGTGCAGCTACGCGCAGATTCGGCTTCACGAGGACCACTCCCAACCAGGCAACAATGCGTACAAAGGAGCGAACTACGAGAATCAGTCGAACGACCATTGCCCGAACAAACGAATGATGTTTCCTGAAGAAGAGCAACAGACTCCTGTGGTAATATATCAGACGAGTTTCGTTATACTGCCCGACCTTTCCACCTCCAAGATGCACAACCTCTGCCGACGGGACATACCACACGTGGCCGCCTGCCTTTTTCATTCTGAAGCACCAATCTGTTTCCTCAAAATACATAAAGAACTGCTCATCAAGTCCACCCACCTTCTCCAACACCTTGAACGGAACCATCAGACAGGCCCCTTGCACATAGTCCACGTGTCGGACCTGCGCAGGATCTTCATAGAGTTGTTTGTGTCGCCCGAACATACGTGAACGTGGAAACACGCGATCAAGAAAGAATGCTTCAACAAGGATGTTCCAGATGCCCGGGAACGTTACACCTGTTCGCTGCCGGGTACCGTCCCGGTTGAACACTGCGGGTCCAGCCGCCCACGCGTCCGGGTTCCTGTCCATGAACCCTACCATCACGTCCAATGCGTCCGGGCGAAGAACGGTATCGGGGTTCAGCAGCAACGCGTAACGGCATTTTAGCGTGCGTAATGCCTGATTGTTCGCCGCAGCAAAACCCACGTTGTCTGCATTCAAGATCAGGTGCACCTCGGGGAATGTCGATTCGAGAAGAGTGACCGTCCCGTCGGTCGAGCCATTGTCTACCACTGTGATCGCAAAGGAACATCGCGGTGGTCTCTCCCGGATCGACTTCAGGCATGCGTCGATGTCATCTCGGCTGTTCCAACTGACAATGACGATGGCAAGGTCAACCATGGTACGACAGTCCTACGGTCCGGGCATATAGTCTCGACATGCCGTTGACGAGGTTGGCTGCACGGGAGTCTCCATTGACAACCTCTGCACACATCAGCCGCATAATCTCGCTGTCACGGACCTTCCGAGAGTTTTGGAGCCTGCGTCGTTCAACGTTGATCCAGCCGACGTGCGTCATGAGCCACCAATATGATTTGAGAATCCCCCAGAACGATTTCCTTCCAACTACGATGCTTAGTGCTATTTTTACCAGAGCATCGATGCCAAAGTATGGCAGAAGAAGGATTAGAGTTCTCGCTTGATACATGAGGAGGCAATTCAACATTCTGTTCCGTTCCTGATAGAAAGTCACAAAGGCCGACGTGTGTTTCTTCGTGGTAACACTTCCCCGGTGAGAGACAATCGATGCCTGCGCCATTGCAGCTGAACGACCTTGTAGTCGCATCTTCCACGAGAGGTACACATCCTCCTGATACAGGAAGTACTCATTCAGAAACGGGCTGCCAACATCTTCCTTTCTGAACATCAACGAGGCACCGCCTGCAAAGAATATTTCGGAGAGATCGCTGAACACCCTCATGATGTTGTAGCCAAGATAGTTTACCGAGCCATTCATCTCGTAGTATTGAAGCGGGACTCCGTCGGTAATCACTTTTGATGTCACCACGCCAATCGCGGGGTGTTTCATCATCTCGATCAGTGCACATAACCACTGGTCGTCCACCTCCGTGTCATTGTTCAGCAACACCACGTACCCGCCTTGCGCAACGCCCACTCCACGGTTATTTCCTTCAGCGAATCCGAGATTGTTCTCACATAGCACCAAGTGAACATCGGGAAAGGAATTCCTCACGAGATCCACACTCCCATCCTTCGACGCATTATCCACAACGATCACCTCTATGGGACTGTATGCCTGAGCGTACACACTCCGGAGACAATTTTCCAGGAGGGCTTTCCCGTTGTAGTTGACGATGATGATACTGACCAGGTTATTCATTCTTGGACCACCAGGAATCACTCACCAAGCGAACACAACAAACGAGCGTATGTCAGCCAAGCCCGAGAGATCAACTTTGAGCTTCCCCACCTGCAGCGGCTTCGTCCCTGGTTCAAGCCCGATCTTCCCCTTTCTGCGCCGTTCCTCCTTCATCTTTCTTCCGACGTACGACTCGCTCTCTGTCGGACTCTCGATGATCAGCACCGATCGAAATTGTTTCTTCAATGCTTCTTCCAGTTCTTCGAATGTAAATTCATGCACATGGTACTTGCAGGATGTCCCCTCGCTTGCCGGCGAAAGTATTTCTTTGTTAGGCGCCGTCAGGAAGAGCACGCCACCTCGTTTGAGGACGCGACGAATCTGTGCAAGACTCTTATCCGGATCGGTGAGCTGTTGCAGCACCTCGATGCAAACCACAACATCGAACGAATCGTTCGGATAGGTAATATCGAGTGCATCCATCTCACGAAATTGCACCGACTCACCGGCATACTTTCTTTTCGAGTACGCCACCGCATCTGTCTCGCTATCGACTCCGTACACTGCTTTGGCACCCCGGACCGAGAGAGCGTGTGTTCCGTAACCTGTTCCGCACCCCAGATCCAGCACAGTCTTGCCGTTCACCAGTTGTCCAGCGCATTCGTAGAGCCGGACATGTTGGTCGAATTGCGCATCCGGGAACTCCGGAGAAACTCTTTCTCCCGAATGTCGGTATCGTCCGCTGGCCATCAGAAGCCCCTGCTTGCAAAGCCGCCACATTCTCTTCAAAGGATTCATATGTTTATTCTTTGGTAGTTGTAGGGTTTCCTGAAAGAGACACCAGCAAGATTCCACCAAACAACATCATATGGCGGGTCCTTGTTCGGTGGCCGTTAGGAACTCATCAATGATCGAATTGAATCGGGAGGAGTCCATACCTTGAATTCCTTCCACCCCCCCCATCGTACCGATGTGTGCAAGAAGAGCCACTCCCGCATGCCCGCCACTTGCTCCTTCGAAAAGAGCAGCATGAGCACGAACCAACCCATCATTTTCACTTTTCCATGCCATCCTGACTCGGGCCATTGAACGCGAAACACTCGGAGCCCCGCACCGAACGATTTTTTCATGAAGTATCCGATCGCCAGACGCTCTCTCAGGTAGTTCACTGCAGAGCGGAAGTCCTCCCGGTGGTCAAGTACTTTGGGATGGGTTGCGTACCGCTGGAGCACATCAATTTTTCGTTGCACGAGGAGAGATTCGTCGCTGGCCAGGGATGCAGGAGTGATTCGGTAAATGGCAAGCACCTCATCGAGATAGCCAAACTTCGCACCATTTTCCGCGATGTGTATCCAGCACTCCTGGTCCTCACCCTGATTGCCAAGCGATTGATCAAACCTCACGGAATCAAATACCTCTCTGCGAAAAAACCAGGAATGTGTCAACACTGCGAAGGTGATGTTCAACTCAAACAGAAGGGCAAGGAATGGGTCTTTTGCCGGCATCTGAGCTCGTAATCCCCGGACAAAGCCGCGGGAATGTTGATGACACACGTAGTCGGTGTAAACAGCTTCAGTCTCGGAATGTTGTTTCAGATACGAGACACATGATTCAAACCTTCGCTCGGGAATAATATCGTCATCGTCAAGGAACTGAACGAACTTTCCGCGGCTGAGCTCCAAACCGACATTGCGCGCGGCAGCCACCCCAGCATTCGCTTGCCTGTGATATCGAAGACGTGAATCCTGAGATGCAAATCCGTCGAACAGCGAGCGTATATCGTCCGTGGACCCATCGTCCACAAGAATGCACTCCCAGTTTTGATACGTCTGCCATAAAACGCTCTTCAATGCTTGTCCAAGGTAATCCGCCCCATTATAGCTCGGGATAATGACCGATACCAGTCCTTCCTTCATCAGCCTCTATCCAAAGATAAGTCTGGTGGTAACGCGGAACCCGTGTAGTGCAATCCGCATCATGTCGAGTGGCTCGCCCTGGTGATATGCGAGCCAGAGAAAGTATTTTGTCTGTTGCAACAGGACGCTGTGCAGAGCCTTTCTACCCAACGAATTGCGGGGCTCCATCAACCATCGACATGTTTCCTTGAACATCCCGACTCGATCAGAACTTATCGAGCCGTTGAGATTCGTCCTGTAATAGAGAACAGGTTTACCCAAAAACCCAATCTTGAATTTCCCGGCAACCCTCACCCAGTAATCCCAATCGTGGATGTACTTCAAGTCTGTTCTCCATTCACCGACATCATGCACTACCGATGCTCGGATGAGTACCGTAGAAGCAATGATGGCATTACCATTTAGCACCAGGTCTCCATGGTGTTCAATGAGGTCGTTGAACTCGCCTTCGTCCGTAAAACAACCGATGAGTTGATTGGTTTTCCTGCTCACCTCCATCATATATGCCTTGCCGAATACCATTCCCACTTCTCGATGACGGTTGAGGTAGTCAACCTCAGAGGCAATCATATCGGGCATGAGGATATCGTCGGAGTCGAGTACCATGATGAATTCACCTGCGGCCTCGCGCAAACCGCGGTTCACAGCGGCACACTTGCCGGCATTGCGCTCGAGTCGTATCAGAAGGAGATTGAATTGAGCGTGCAGCCTTCCCCATTCTTCCACAACGGCAACTGTAGAATCCGCAGAGCCATCATCTACAACAATGCACTCGATCTCCCGGTATGTCTGCCGGGCAATGCTCTCAAGCGTCTCTGCAATAACGCCCGCTCTGTTGAATGCCGGTACGACTATGGTGACAAGCGAGTTCATTCACGCCAAGCCCATCTGCCGAAAAAGGGCCTTGAACCGCAGTTCGTATGTATGGTCACGCATCGTGCGGTTGTATCCGGCTTCGGCGATTGCCGCACGTTCATCCTCATGGTCCAGATAGTATCGCACCTTCTCCAGAAGTTCTTCGGTGCTCTTATAGCAAACGATCTCCTTGTCCATCTCAAAGAACTCTCCCAGCCGTTCGGCATGCCCGCTGATTTGAAAGCCACCACACGCGGGAAGCTCGAAGTTCCTTCCCTTGATCTGATTGGGAGCCGTCTGAGAAGAGGCAGAAAGATTGAGGTTGATCCGACTTGTCTGAAAGATCCCGATCATCTCCTCCTGGGTGGTTCTCGTGGCGTTAGTAGTCTCTTCCAATGATTTCGCCGTAATCACGCCGAGCTTCCTACCGTAAATATGCCAACGGCGCACCTTCCAGTGAGTCCCCCACACCTGTACAAGAATCCCTTTTTTTTTCAATGCAGCTACGATGGCCGGTCTGTCGCCGTGTGCCTGACCCACAAAGGTGACACCATGTTCGATCTTTCCGCTGCCCCTGGTGTATACGCGAGGATTGGCTCCCCATTGTGTGAGAAGAACATTCGTGTATCCGATCGACTTGTATCTGGCTATTGCATTGGCATCGGTAGTCGATACAAACGTGAAACATGGAGCCCATCGGGAGGAAAAGTCATCGAACCTCCAGTGGTCGTCGGCAAACCAATTGAATGTCACCGTCTTCTTCTCTTCCGTGATCTTGCGAAGGAGACCGGGATCGAACTGGTCCGAGTAGAGAAAGGTGAAAAGAAGATCAGGTTTGTACTCGTCCACTTTTGTCTTGAGCAACCTCGTCATTCCTTCGCTGCCATGCTTGAGGAAGAGAGGATAGAAATCGAAGTACTCAATCTCGTGGCCCATTGATACGAGAGTATCATAGATGTTGTAGTGTTCAAAGCTATAGCCACGTTCGGGGATGCCATAGTCGTACTTAAGGGCGGCGTAAAGGATCTTCATTATTCTATCTTGTAAATCGGAATAGTCCGAGGCCATACTCAAATGCTCTGCAATCCTGCAATCTTGCATTGTGAATGAACTCGCCTTCGTCTGTCACACAGGAAAACTCCAGCAGCTGCAGCCCACCATAATAATCAATGATGGATTCAGGGAGATGTATGCGGTGCGCATTGAACTCAACTCGCTCGCGCCCGATCGGTGTGGATACATACAGGATCCCTCCGCTGGCAAGGACGCGTTGAAGCTCCCGACACGCCTTTCTCGTACCATCCGCATCCAGAGTATCTCCGTAGCGACCCAGTCCAATATGCTCAATTACGTGCAGACACGAGAGGCTCTCGATAGATTGATTTACATATGGAAGATTCAACACTGTCCCTCTTGTTGACTTTAACCGGGGCAGGCTTGCCTTCAAGGGACGGATATCGACAAACTCCACATCAACAAATCCCGAGAGCGGTGCGATGAGATCGATTTGCGACCCAACATCGACATGTCGGCGGGGCTGCGCCCTGGCAATATGAGCTGCCACCCATGCGCTCTGATAGAAGTAATGTGGGTCGAACGGGGTTGTTCTGGTTGCATCATCAAGACAGGGAAACCAATCATCAACTCGGACTCTCTCCACCGACGTCGCCGTGTATCGTCGCCATTGAGCATAGAACGTCGGGAGCGCCGCAACGGTCTGCAGCAGCTTTCCTTTTCTTGCCGGCTGAACAATCACCCGGCTCAAGAACTGCGAGAAGCTCACGTGGCCGCCGAACCAAAAGGACTCGACAACATCAATCGCCTGTTCGATTGAATCACAATAACGAGATATATCAGACTTACACCAATCATCGCCAACGCAATCCCCACCAGGCCAAGCAGATAACATCCCACGCAATACAGCACAACTGATGCAATTGCAGCTACGACCTTGGCCTGCATGTAGATCTCAGGCTTCCGCAGAGCCATCCCTACGGCGGTGAGCGACTGTGCCATGTGGAAAATACCAATCCCGGCGGTGAGGAGAAAGAGGAATCCTCCATCAAGGACAAAATCTGCATTCGACAATAATGGGATGATAATGCCCCCCCAAAAAAAGAGTACGGCGCCGACAGCCCCGAATACCAGCGCGGTAGCAACAGCATGAAGTCGGATCAAATCTAAGGCTCGGGTTCGGCCTTCCAGTGTACTGCTGGAAAAGCTTTGATATATAACCGGGGTGATATATTGCGCCATGATGCTGAACGCCAGGGCGCCCGAATTAGCGACAAGCCCGTATGCAAGTCCATAACGACCCACATCCCCCGTTGACAACAAACGACTGATAACCCAACGCTCGCCGTTGCCCTGCACCCATCCAAGAGCACCCCATAGCACAAATGGCAAACTGTACTTCAAAATCGTCCTGCGTATTTCCCTTCTGAAAGCTGAGGCATCAAAGACTTCACTGTGGTCACCTTCGGGCGAGGGGGAAGCCTTCAGGTAGACGACGACGCGAGCTAGTGCTGATAAAGCAGTTGCTACCGCTATCGCAATCATCAAGGAAACTGCTGACGGATAAAGAGCACTAAGGAACCATAACAAGAGCAAGATAATGACAACTCGCTCAAAGACCTGAATCATCGCCATTTGCTTTCTGCGACGCATGGCACCGAGCATCCCTCCGAGCGGCACATTGATCAATCCAAGAATGATCATCGAGGCCGCAGCAAGAGTGAAAGTTGGAGTGATGTCTGCAAGTGCGCCAAGCACGAATATCAATACAAGGGAAATCGGCACCAGGACCCCTATGCACATCCAAAGCAAATGCAGCAATGATCTCGAAAAAATGGCATGTCGCTGTGCGTCAGAAGTATAGTCAAAATAGAACCTTGTGTATGCTTGTTCTATAGGACCGAAAAAGCCGAGTATCAAAATGCTTCCAACGCTCGTTGCAAGCGTCAGTTTGCCATATTCCTCCGAGCCCACGGATGTCATGAGTTTCACAGACACCACGCTTAGAATGACAGTGACGATCTGGCCACCCCCCAGCCAGGTTAACTCCTCCAGCCGGTTCCTCGACAGAGTTAAGTCCTGTCGACGAAAGATGTCTTTCAACATCCCCGTCTTCTGTTTTATCAATTCAAACAATGCGTCATCCTGCGTTCTAAATGAGAGCTGTTGCTGTCTTCACCACCCACGCGCGAACCATCTGTGAACCTGGCGGCAGGGCGACGCAGACCACCTTTCACATCTCAGCGACTGCATACAACCTGAAGTGATGCTGCACGGGAACAAGGCCCGCCTTCGTGAGAGCTTTTCCCAAAAGCCGGAGCGGTCGAATACCTATGAGGGCAAGAGGGTTGATACCTTCACCTTTGAAAATTTTCACACGCGCAAAGTGCGGGCGGAGCAATCGACCGAGTGATTCTTCGGTAAAAAAATTCTTATGATCAAGATCAGCAAAATGCTCAAACAACAATCCCTCACGCTGTAACCTTTCAACTCCGCCGCTATTGGGGGTCGTAAAGAGAACATTGTGTCGGGATAGTCGTTTTGCCTCTTTGATCACCTGCTCAGGATCAGCAAGATGCTCAAGAACCTCGAAGACGAGAACGGTATCGAATGACCGATCGGGAAATGGAACAGCGTCTTCAATAAGCACTGCATCAACACCTCGCTCGCGGGCGG
Organism: Bacteroidota bacterium; assembly: GCA_035687895.1. GTDB lineage: Bacteria > Bacteroidota > Ignavibacteria > UBA10030 > UBA6906 > JAERML01. Next base: position 11,077 of record DASRUE010000056.1, read on the forward strand.
TCGCTACATACTCTGCATTGACATCCGCTCCTTTAACTGAGTATCCCAGCTTCCCCAGGAAACGACAATAGTTTCCCGTCGCACAGCCAAGGTCAAGGATCTCCTTACCCGCATGTTTCTTTGTGAAGTTAATGAGCGGGCGGGCAACAACATCTGCAGGAAACTGCCTATAGAAGCTCTTGGTATCGCGGAAGACGCTGTTGCGTATCTCGTCACCAATCATGCGCGGTGTTTGTAGCCTGTGGTAGAAGCAATTTGAAGGCAACAGGGCTCTTGAGTACCCCGAAGAGTCGCACCGTCAGGATGGGCAGGAGGATTACTCTCGCCCACAGACCCGCTTCATCCTCATGGTACAGCAGGATGTTTCTGTACATTTCAAGACGTAGAGCAGGAGATGATCGGAGCGTACTGTAGCTCCCGTGATGGATGATCTCCGCATCACCAACAAAAACGATCTTCCATCCGGCCGTCCAGATTCTTCGGCATAAGTCAACATCGTTGTAAAGGATGGTGTACCGCTCATCGAATAATCCAATCTGCTCAATGACTTCCCGTCGAATCATCAGGCAAGTAGCCGCCGGTTGCTCAACTTCCTGGGTCTGGTAGTAGTCAAATCCACGCATATTGTAACGAGTTGCCATCCAATGCAACGAAAGGTACGTCAAGGCCGCGTCCCGCAGCCTTGGAAATCGTTTGCAAGACCCCTGCAACGTCCCATCCGTGTTTAGCAAACGACACGCCACAGCGCCCACGTCGGTGTGTCTGTCAAGGTACTCCACCATTTTCTCAACACTTCTGTCAAGGATCACCGTATCATTTCCGAGAAGCAGAACAAACCTCCCAGCGGAAGCGGCATACCCCTGGTTGTTTGCTCTTGCATAGCCAAGATTGCTGGAGTTCCCGATCAGGTGGACTTCCGGAAATTCGTGTTCGATGAGCGCGATACTCCCATCTGTCGAACCGTTATCGACGACAATCACCTCATAAGGAGAGGGCGGCGGGTGCGCCTGAATGGAGCCGAGAAGATCTCGAATGAGCTTTTGTCCGTTCCAATTCGGGATCACAATGGAGAGGGTCACATCGGACACGTTCAGCGTTCTTCCCCGCTGTCTTTGGTCCCGACGGTTGGTTTCCGACAAATCCACATTGTGCCTGAACAGTTCAGCCGCTGAGAAATGGATTGCTCCACAGCGTTAATGGCTATTCCCACGACGTTCAATTCCCGTTTCTTTGTTCGGTGTTGAAAGAACTGCGAATCAGCATGGAGTGTGCGAGCCACGTGACAAGTTTTCATCTTCTTCCCGACGTTGCTTGAATTTTGACTTCTGCGGAGGGTTCGAGTTTTTTCACTTTGACGAGTCGGATCCGCCGGTGGCTTTTCTTTACGATCGCAAAAAGGAGGTTCTTGTGTGAAAGCTCTTCATTCAACTCAGGAATCCTGCCAGAGAGCTTGTTGAGAAACCCGCTCAGGGTCTCATATTCATCATTCTCAGGGACGTCTGCGTGAAAGCGCTCATTGAAATCACGGACCGACATCCTGGCGTTCACCAGAAACGATCCATCGGCCGACGATTCGACGTCCTTCAGTTCTTCATCATATTCATCATGGATCTCGCCAACGATCTCCTCCAGGATATCCTCCATCGTTACGATCCCCTCTGTTCCTCCAAACTCATCAACAACAACAGCCATGTGGAGTTTCTGCTGCTGCAACTCCCTCATCAGCTGACTGATCTTCTTCGTCTCGGGGATGAAATACGCCGGGCGTATTACGTCCTGCAGGACAATCAAATCCCGGTACTCAAGCAGACCGAGGAGATCCTTCGTGTACACCACCCCAATAATCGTATCGATCGTCCCCTTATACACCGGCATGCGCGAATACCCTTCCTCCAGGACGATCTTGACAATCTTCTCACGTGGAGTGTCAATACTCAACGCAACGACGTCCGGACGGGGGATCATGACTTCCTTGGCCGTCGTGTCCGTAAACTCGAAGACACTCTCAATCAGCTCATGTTCCGTCTTGTCAATCACGCCGGTCTTCGTCCCCTCCTCCAACATTAGTTTGAACTCCTCTTCGGAGATTCGGGATTCGGAGAACGATGTGCTGTCTTTGAACGGTGCTAGGAAGATGTTGCTGGCGAATGTAAGCAGCTTGACCGGATAACGGAAGATTGCGGCAAAGACTTGTAACGGAGAAACAACACGAAGGGCAACTGGCTCGGAGAAACGAAGCGCGAGCGACTTGGGAACTAGCTCACCGAACACTACAACGGAGAAACCGATACTAATGACGATGATCCCCAGTGAGATCCAACTGCTTCCTTCACTGATCCAACGGGTTTCGCTGGCTTGTATGGCTGGAACAAGGTGTTGAAAGCCGAGGATGCCCGCCAATCCGGAAGCAAGTGTCAGCGAGAAGATAACACCAACATGAATTGTGGCAAGGAATTGTTCTGGATTGTTTTGAAAGGCCAGCACAAGGGCTGCCTTCCGGTTCCCCTCATCCGCCAGTTCCTGCACTCGGCTCTTGCGGGTTGACAGGACGGCAACTTCGCTGGCCGAGAAAAAGCCTACCAGCGAAATCAGGAAGACAATCCCAATTGCCTCGATCCAGAATGGACCCATGTAGCAAGAACCACCTCAATCGTTGAACAAACATCATAATTCCTCTTCAATTAAGGCATTTCCACGTTGATTTCCAAATACACCAAACGGGAAGCAAAATCGCAAGGTTATCGCATAAGGAGGAGCTTTCGTGCCTCAGTGAAGAAGCCGCTGGTGGTCGACGTGCAGGTTGCCAGAAGGATGGACACCAAAGTCCCATTAATGTCCTTTCGATGGTCGATGAAGAATACGGACGACGAGCAAATGCCATAAACAAAAAAGAGGGAGTAGACTACCTCCCTCATTCGAAGCGCAGGCAAAGTCAGCGCGCTTTGCGGAGAAACTCCAGTCGGGTCTTCAGTCGATCCGTGGACATCAGGAGCTTCTCTTTGCCGTAAATGGCATCATCAGGATTGGTGAAGACCAGTTCGTATTCATCGCTCATAATGATTGCTTCTTCCGGACAGGCCTCTTCGCAGAAGCCGCAGAAGATGCAACGAAGCATATTGATCTCGAACTTCACTGGGTAACGCTCCTTCTCCAGCTCCGTTTCCGATGCTTGCACTTCAATTGCAAGTGCCGGACAGACGCGGGCACAGAGTCCACATGCAACACATCGCTCGACACCCTGCTCTTCAACCAACACCGGCCGTCCACGAAACGAAGACGGCGGGTTCCAACGCTCTTCGGGATACTGGCGGGTGAATTTCGGGCGAAATACCTGTTTTAGCGTCAACGCCATTCCTTTGACGATTTCAGGAATGTATGTCCTTTGCCAGAAACTCAGGTCTTTGCCCCGGACCTGTATTGAATTGATTGACATCTGTATCGACTCTCCTTGATTACGAATCCCGCGGCCGCTCAACCAAGAAGGAGCAGTCCTCCCGCTGTAACAAAAAGATTGACGATCGCCAGTGGCAACATCACTTTCCATCCCAGGTTCATCAACTGATCATACCGGAAACGCGGAATGGTCCACCGGATCCACATGTAAAAGAGAAGCATCCCACTAACTTTGACCATGAACGTAAGAATGTGAATAATGCTGACCCACATCGGCGGCAGATTGAATGTCTCCAGATACGGAAACTGCCATCCGCCGAGAAACAGCGTTACAATCAGCGCGCTGGAGGTAATCATATTGGCATACTCGGCAAGAAAAAAAGTACCGAACTTCATGCCGCTGTACTCGGTATGATAGCCCCCCACGAGTTCGGGCTCCGCCTCAGGCAAATCAAAAGGCAGGCGATTGGTTTCCGCAAATGATGCAACCACAAATGTAACAAAGCCGATTGGTGTCAGAAATGCGTTCCACGCCAACCCGGATTGTAGCTCAACGATCTTGTCCAGTCGCAGCGTCTGCGCTACCACAATGACACCCACAACGGACAGGCCCATGGAGAGCTCGTAACTGATCAACTGTGCGGACGACCGTAATCCCCCAAGCAGGGAATACTTGTTGTTCGATGACCAGCCACTGAGCGTGACACCATAAACTCCAAGCGACGTTAACGCGAGAATATACAGCACACCGATATTGACATCCGCAATCATCAACTGAATGTCGTATCCGAACAGTTGAATTGTGCTGCCGAACGGAATCACGGCAAACGTCACCAACGCGACCGTGATGGAAATAAGCGGCGCAAGGGCGTGGACGGTACGGTTTGCGCTTGTCGGTACAATATCCTCTTTGATGAAGAGCTTCAGCACGTCTGCAGGAGACTGGAGGAGTCCCCAGGGCCCTACCCTGTTCGGTCCGATACGGTTTTGAATGAACGCGCTCATCTTCCGTTCCACGTAGACCAGGTTTGCCACCACGGTCAGAATGACCAAAAGAACAACAACGATCTTGATGAGTGATATAATCAGTATTTCCATTGATCAGTTTCCTGAGAAATCAGCCGACGACCATTGTGGCAGCGGGTGTGCTCTGTTTTGACTTCAACAGCATCCCCTTATTCCCGATCTTCCGGTAGGACATGCCTTTGAAGCTCTCTACAGTCGCTGCGATTTCGTTAAAGACGTCTTCCGCCGTTGCGTACCTGTACTTCACGCCCATTACATTGGCAATGCCAGAGATGATCTTCCAGATCGGACGACAGTCCCTCTTCGCCCCCTTTGCCCAGCGGTCGAATGGTGAGCCGAACTTGTCGAGCCTGCTCACCGCAAATCCATCGAGCACCCGATCCTGTTCAAGCGTTGCCACCGATGGCCGGATCCGTTGGACCCTTCCCTCAAAATTTGTGAAGGTCCCGTGCTTCTCTGCAAACGTGGACGAAGGGAGCACAACGTCCGCAAGTCGGGTCGTTTCATTCTCAAACGAGCAGAAGACGACAAGGAAGTCGAGTTTGGCCAGAGCCTTGCCCACCGATGGGTTTGCCGCGATGTTATCATCCAGCGCGTACAAGGCTTTTATCTGCCCCTGGTGGATTGCCTTCATTATGCCATCGAAGTTCAACCCATTCTCACGAGGACGCACACCGACTGCCCGTGCACCGAGTATATTGGGAGTCTTATCTGCACGGATGAGGAGTGCGTCTTCATCACCCGGCACCGCGTGCACCATGCAATCGACATGCTTGGTCCCCAGCACTTCCGAGACAAACTTCTGGAAGAGGTAGTTCTCTTCATTCGTTGCGTATGCAGACCCTATGGCAGCAATCTCGGATTTCTTGAAGGTCCTGGACTCGGACGCCACACGGGCTACGGCTTCATCCCAACCCACTTCCACAACTCCGTCTTCCTTCTTCATCGCCGGCGCCTTGATCCTGTTCTCCACGTTCACATGCTTGAATGTTTCCAGTCTTCCTGAATCACACATCCAGTATTCGTTCACGTCGGCGTTGAAACGTGGCGTCTGACGAAGAATCTCGTTGTTCCGGACCCACGAATACATGTTACATCCGCGGGAACATCCCGGACAGATGGTTTCAGTCGACGACATCTCCCATACACGTGCTTTGAAGCGGAAGTCACGACTCGTCAGTGCGCCCACCGGACAAATATCAATCGTATTCATCGCGTATGGATTGTCGAGTTGTTCGCCGGGGAACGTGGTGAGCTCCACATATGTGCCTCGTTGGGTGAACGTGAGCTGTGGCTTTCCGGCAATCTCATCGCAAAAGCGGATGCAACGGGAGCACATGATGCACCGTTCCGTGTCCAGCATAACATTGGGCCCAAGCTCAACACGCTTCGGCTTGTGTACCTTGTCCTCCTCGAATCTGCTGTATGCCACACTGTACTTGTTGGCGTAATCCTGGAGCTTGCATTCTCCCGCCTCATCACAGATAGGACAATCCAGAGGATGGTTGATGAGAAGGAACTCCATCACCGCCTCACGTGCATTCACTACCTTCGGGTTCGAGGTGTGCACCACCATTCCGTCGGCGACCTGAGTCGCGCAGGCGATCACGAGCTTGGGAAGCTTTTCCACCTCTACGAGGCACATTCTGCAGTTGCCTGCCACAGAGAGCTTCGGGTGCCAGCAGAAATGAGGAATTTCCTTTCCATTCTCACGAGCCGCTTCGATAATCGTTTTTTTGCTATCGACTTCGAACTGCTGGCCGTCAATGGTAATCTTCACTGTCATAGATGGTCTTGCGCTTCAGTTATGAATGAACTCGGCGCGAACATATTGTTCGTGAAACTTCTTGAGCTTTACCACAAGTTCGTCGATTTCGTCTTTTGGAGGGAGAAATGTTGTTCGGAAGTGAAATGTCCCCGGGGCCTGCCCGAACCCAGAACCTGGCACAACACAAATTCCTGTTTCTTCAAGCAACGACAGGCAATACGCCGAATCCCGCTCCGCCTCATACGCAAGTCGTTCGGCCCGTGTCATTTTTCCGACATCGATGTCTTTTTCAGGGGGGAGATCGAACTTGACGAATGCATACATTGCGCCTTGGGGAAGATCTACAGACATTCCTTCAATACTATTTATTCCCCGCTCGAGAATTTCGGCTTTGGTCTTCAATTGCTGGAGAATCTCGTCCCTCTCGCGCTTGTACACCTCGTAACTTTCCTCACCTGAGTGCGGAGGAGCGACCATGAGGTACGTCGCAATCTGACCGGCCACATTAGCACAAAGGCTAATAGACTGGAGTTTCACAAACTCTGCCATCACGTCTGCCGGAATGTTCCTGCACTCCAGGTACCCACCCCGATGGCCACACTCGCCGAGAAATCCCTTCGACACCGAGTGAAGGCTAAACAGAGACACATCCGTGAGATTCATATCGTGCATGACCGTCGCAAACGAATGAAATTTCGAGGCGGGATCGTAGACGTTCTCTTGATAGACCTCATCTGCGATGATAGCGAGTCGATGCTTACGTGCGAACGTAATGATCATCTTGATGTTCTCGTACGACAGCACGGCGCCGGTTGGATTACCCGGATTGATGACCACTATGCACGCGGGATTGACTCCCCTTTGCTTCGCGCCGGTCAGGCTCTCCTCCAGGATCCCTTCATTCAGCTGCCAATGATTATCTTCGTCCAGCGAGTACCCAATCTGCTCGCCGCCGAACAGTGCGATGCTTGCACTGTACAGGGGGTATTGTGGAATCGGTATCATAAAGCCGACGTTCTTCTCTTTCAAAAGTGCAAGAAGCACGGCCTGCACTCCTTTGCTTGCTCCGTCGGTAAGAATGATGGAGTCTTTGTCTGCTGAAATCCCGTCGCGTCGCTGGATGAAATCTGCAATTGCCTGGCGAATGAACGGAATGCCAGTGCTCTGTGTGTATGCGCCCGTACCGTGTGGATGCAGATCGAGGATTTTCAGCGCTCTATGAACGACGTCGCTGGGATACAACCGAGTTGCATGGGAACTGCGAAGGAGCTGAGGATACTCCAGCAGACTGAGGATTTGGCGAAGGTATGTTAACGGAGGCTGCCTTAGTGCCTGGGGGTTCCCGATATTGCAGTAAATAATCTTGCGTCCCTGTGCCTCCAATTGCTGCGCCCTGATCACAATCGGCCCACGTACTGCATATTCCGCCTTGAGCAGATTTGGGTTTAGGAGCTCCTTCGTTATCATGGGAGAAGGTCTTTCTCAGCTACGCTGGGCGAATGATGACTGTGGAAAATCCGTCTTTGTTGAATAAGTTGTTGGCGACTCGGTGGATGGCCTCTGGCGTTACGGCGTCGACTTTCTTGAGAATGGTATCCAACGACATGAATGATTGGAAGTAGAGCTCTCCACTACCGAGGCGCATCATCCTGTTCGACATGTTCTCCAATCCGAGCATCATCGTTCCCTTGATCTGGGACTTGGTTCGGGCAAGCTCCGCCTTTGAAACCATCTTTCGCTTGAGCCTGGCCAGCTCTTCGTGAACCAATTCGATTGAATTGTCAATATGGGCCTTGTCGGTTCCAATATATGCCCCAAAAACTCCGGTATCGCTGAGCATAGTAACATAAGAATAGACGGTATACGCGAGACCATGTTTCTCCCGAATTGTCTGATAGAGACGGGAGCTCATCCCCTCGCCAAGCAGTGCGTTCAACACCAGTAGAGGGTAGCGGTCAGCGTGCTTAATACTGTAGCCGACCGTCCCCATCGAAATGTGCGCCTGGTTGATCGGACGTGGATATTCCTTGTGAATAGCTTTGAGGTTTTTGATTGGCCCCGGTGTCCGCCGAGTCGTTCCACTCGAGGACGGGAGATGCTTGAAGTACTTTTCGACAAGTCCGACGAGAACGTGGTGCTCGACATTCCCAGCCGCCGCGACAACGAGGCCTGTCGGATAATAATAGGCACTGATGTGCGCCTGCAAATCCTCGCGGCGAAATCTGCGCAGGTTGGCTTCCGTCCCGATTATGGGAGACCCAAGGGAGTGTTCGGGGAAGAGAGCTTTCTCAAAATAATCGTGGATGATGTCTTGGGGGTCATCTTCCGCGTTTTTCAACTCCTCAATAACAACCAGCTTCTCCTTCTCGAGCTCCTCTTTCTTGAACGTTGCGTGCTGCAACAAATCCGAAACAACATCTACCGCCTCCTTAAGGTGTTCGTCCAGGACCCTGGCGTAGAAACAGGTTTGCTCCTTTGTCGTGAATGCATTCAAGTAACCGCCAAGTGACTCCAGACTTTGCGCGATATCCCGGACGTTGCGGGTCTTGGTTCCCTTGAAGACCATATGCTCAAGAAAGTGACTGATGCCATTCATTGCTTCACTTTCATCACGCGAACCAACGTTCGCCCACACACCCATGGAAACGGACCTCACATGCAGAATTTTCTCGGACACCACCCGCACCCCATTGTCAAGGATGGTCTTGCTGTACACTGCCAGCTCCGGTTGATTGCGCGTACTGACCATCGATGGATTCGTCTTGAGCATAACCGATCAGGTTCGGATTGCGGAATGAGGAGTCTGTTACAGGCCAAAATTCGCTGGAAATATATCCAATTTGGCCTAGAGAGTCAAGAAAAGTGAACCGCCGAGAGAAAAAAGCGTACAACTTCGAAGCGGGGAAGGCAACAACGCAGTGAACTCACACCGTTACCTCGCGCTTCGAGTTCACGAATAACAACCCAACAACGTCTCTTCTCATTTGCAAGACGTAACAGGTCACGTTGCGATAAGGGTCTAGGCCGGTTGCATTCGGTCATTCTTTTCCCTATTATTTTCACACTCTCATAACATACTCCCCTTCGCAGCGGTATGGTCCACGACATCGTTTTCATCCTGACTGCGCTCTACTCCATTCAGATTCTGATATTTACCGTTGCCGCGTTTCTTGCCCGGTACTCTATGAATCCCGACTACCGGCCGATTGTTTCAATTGTTATCGCGGCACGTAATGAAAAGGCTAACATCCGCCAGTGTCTTGATTCCATCGTTGCGTTAACCTACCCGCGTCAGCTGATGGAGGTGATTGTGGTTGATGATCGCTCAACTGACGACACCCCAACGATTGTCCGTGAGTTTGTCTCTAAACACACTTTCATCAAGCTGTTGCGGGCTGAGCACGGCACCGAACATCTGCGCGGAAAAGCAAACGCCGTCACACAGGGAATTGAGGCCACATCGGGTGAGATTCTCCTGTTCACTGACGCCGACTGCACCGTTCCCCCGAATTGGGTTGAACGAGTGGTTGGGTACTATACCGAGGACCATATCGGTATCGTGGCGGGCTTCACATCGCTAAAAGCGGGAAATTGGTTCGAGGCGATCCAGGCCATTGACTGGTATGTACTCTTCTCTGTTGCAGCGGCGACAATCCGGCTCCGTTACCCTGTGACTGCGGTTGGTAACAATCTGTCGGTCAGACGGAAGGCTTACGATGCTGTAGGGGGATATCGAGTGATTCCTTTTAGTGTGACCGAGGACTATGCACTGTTTCACGCTGTCACATCGCAAAGTCAATACATCGCTCGCTTCCCATTGGACGTGCCGATGGCCGTCACAAGCAAGGCCTGTTCGACATTTCGAGATCTCTACCGGCAGAAGACCAGATGGTTTACAGGGGGTCGTGACATGGATGTGAAAAGCTTGGCGATTTTTTCGGCGTCCTACCTCTTGAACCTCTCTATCATAGTTGCTCTTATTCTCGGAGAGTGGACAACGGCAGTATTTGCCTTCGGCACAAAAGCTGTCGTGGACATCTGCCTTACCGCACCCACGCTCAGCGCGTTTCGGCGGTGGAATCTCTTGCGCCACTTCCTCGCGTACGAGGTGTATTACTTCATTTATGTGTTGGTCTTTCCACTGATTGTGCTCGTCAGAAATGATGTGATCTGGAAGGAGCGGAGATTCGGAGAGTAGCTCTGCAAAGCCTTACAAACGCGAACGAGCCCTTGAGGGAGATCTCAAGGGCCCGTGTACACTGTCCCTGGTGCGTGTTATGAACGTGCTCGTGCGCTGGCGATACCAAGTCTCTTCAGTTTGTAGCGGAAAGTCTGCTCCGTCATCCCGAGAAATTGGGCAGCCTTTGATTGGTTAAAACCGAATCGGTCAAGAGCCCGTTCGATGATACCCTTCTCAATGACATCCAACGACCGATCTAGTATGAACTCCTGGCCTGCCATGATGTTGTTTATCATCTTGACGACCTCTGTTTTCTCATCCACTAATTCCGGCGGAAGCATGAACTTGCCAGCGTCGGAGAAGAGAACACACTTGTCAACAACGGCCTTCAATTCCCGGATGTTTTCACGCCATGGTTGACGGACAAGGACGTCGATTGCATTGATATCGATGACAAGATCTCCCAGCCCGAGTTCTTTGCAAATCTCGTTGGAGAAGTGCTTAACGAGCAGGGGAATGTCTTCGGGTCGTTGGCGAAGTGGTGGAATTTCGACTCTCTCGAATTCCAGCACCTTCCCATACAGATCTTCAAGGAGTTTTCGTTTCTCAACCAGTTCTGATGGATCGCCCTTCATCGTTATGATAAGCCGGATGTCCACCGGTTCGTTGACATCGCCACCGATGCGACGGGTCTTTCGCTCATTAATGAAATTCAAAATCTTCATCTGGTTGCGGAAACTCGCCTCTTCAATCTCTTCGATCAAGACCGTTCCACCATTTGCTTGTTCGAACAGCCCTCGTTTCGATGTGTACGGAAGACCTTCAACGCCGCGGTCAAAACCAAAGAGGACTGCTTCCAGTTCTCGATCATCCAGTACAGACAGATTGATAGAGAGGAAAGGACTTGACCCGGTTTTTGGTTTTCCCTGGAAGTAGATATTCTTGGCAACTGCACCCTTTCCAACCCCAGCCTCCCCGACGATAATAACATCCCGTCTCGTTCTGGCTAGTTCCGAAACCCTCTGGACCAGTTGGTCAACAGCACTACTTTTACCAACGATGGGGTATTCGAAGGATTCGGTGCCCGAGTTTGTTGTACCATTCATTTGTTTCGTTTCCATGTTGTCATCCTGACCGATCATGACCTTGTTTTCATTTCGAAACCTACAATGAACTCATTCAAAGATACTGCATTCGAACAAATATCCTGTGCTTGCGGTCATCTGTGGTTGGGATCCACAAACAGCCGCCCCAACAGTGTCTTGCGATTGAAGAAGTTGTCGATAACTATGTTGTCGAGCGCGTCACGCCACCT
>DASRUE010000057.1:0-2584 GCA_035687895.1 Bacteroidota bacterium
CTCACCTTGCCCAACTCGACAGGAATCTGTTTGGTGATGGAATCAATCGTACTGAGTGGAATCCCCAACACCCGCCCGACATCCTTAAGAACAGCCCGCGATGAAAGTGTCCCGAATGTGATAATCTGCGAGACAGAATCCACACCGTACTTCTCCCTCACATATTCAATCACCTTCTCTCGCTTGTCATCGGAGAAGTCCACGTCAATATCGGGCATGCTGATCCGGTCAGGATTGAGGAACCTTTCGAAGAGAAGGCCGTACTTGATCGGATCGACGTTGGTAATCCCCAGGGAGTACGAGACAATGCTTCCCGCTGCACTTCCGCGACCCGGTCCCACGGAGACTCCCATCCTACGCGCTGCTGCAATGAAGTCGGAAACAATGAGGAAATAGCCGGCGTACCCCATCTTCTCGATCACCGAGAGCTCATGCTCCAGGCGGTGCTGCAAATCCTCGGTGGGACTCTGATATCGCCCGGCAAAACCTTTCCGTGCGAGTTGTTCCAGGTACTCGTCAAGCGTGGCAACGCCAGCCTCAGCCGGAATGGGGAACTGCGGCATGTAGTTCGTTTTCAGATTCAGCTTCAGGTTGCACTTCTCTGCCACCTCAAGCGTGGAAGCAATGGCCTCGGGATAGTCAGCAAAGAGGTTCAGCATCTCTTTGTCGGATTTGAAGTAAGCCTGATCCGTCTGATAGCGAAGTTGAGTGTAGTCCGCGGTGTTGGCGCCACTCGAGTCGGGAATGAGCAGCATGATGTTGTGCGCGAGGGCGTGTTCGCGCTTGAGATAATGCACGTCGTTCGTGCAGATGAGCTTCAAGCCAAGGTCCTTCGCCAGCTTTGGGGCCTTCTGGCGGATCACCGCTTCACGATCGATTCCGTGGTTCTGAATCTCGATGTAGAAGTCATCGCCAAGAATTTCCTTGTAGATCTCTGCTTCTTCATAGGCATCTTGGTCACGTCCGGAAGCGAGATGAGCTGAAACCACGCCACCTGCGCATGCCGACAATGCAATCAGCCCTTCCCGATACTGCCGGAGCACCTCTGCATCAATACGAGGCTTGTAGTAGAAGCCCTCAACATGTCCGATCGTGCAGAGCTTCATAAGATTCTTGTAGCCCTGCTCGTTTTTTGCCAGAAGGACGATGTGGTGGTAGGCTGCACGTTTTCCTCCGGTTTCAGTTACCTGTGTCGATTTTTCAAGCCGGCTCCCTTTGGTGACAATATAGGCTTCCATGCCGATGATCGGCTTGATACCGGCTTTTTCCGCCTTCTTGTAGAATTCGATGGCACCGAACATCACACCATGGTCGGTCAGGGCAACGGCGGGCATTTTGTTTTCTGAGGCCGCCCTGACCAGATCATCAATACGACACGCACCGTCCAGAAGGCTGTAATGCGAATGATTATGGAGATGGACAAACTGCGACATGGGCTACCTTGGCGTTAGGGCTCAGAACAAGACACAACCAATCCAAAGAATAAAGAACCGCGTTGAAAAATCAAGAGGTGATCATGGAAAGTTATGAACAACTTTTGCAACCCTCGAAACGAACGGAGTCCTGTAACGGAAGGTCTTGATGTACAACATCACTACATTGCGTTGATTGCCAACAGCTTCAGTTCGGTCATCTCTTCCATCGCGTATCGAACGCCTTCCCTCCCGAAGCCGGAGTCCTTTACACCGCCATATGGCATATGGTCGATCCGGTACGTCGGATAATCGTTGACAATCAGTCCTCCGACCTCAAGGTCGTTGTATGCGCGGAGAACGGCTTGCAGGTCGTTGGAGAAAATGCCTGCTTGCAGGCCAAACCGGGACTGATTGACCATTCTGATTGCCCCGGCGATGTCGACGAATTTTCTGAGTGTTACAACCGGTGCAAATACCTCCTCGCAATTTACGCGCATGTTGGGTTCTACATCCACAAGCACTGTTGGTTCAAGGATCGCTCCATTTCTGCTCCCTCCGCAAAGAACCCGTGCTCCCCCCTGAACCGCCTCATCGATCCATGCTTTCGCATTGGCCGCAGCCTCTTCACTAATCATCGGCCCAACAACGATACGCGGGTTTGTGGGATTGCCAACCGGCATTGACCGCGAAATCTTCACAAACTTTTCCTCGAACTCCTCATAGATGTCCTGATGAGCATAGACGCGCTGGACAGCTATGCACGATTGACCGGCATTGCCATAAGCACCCTGTGCAACACGCTTCACCACAGAGTCAAGATTGACACCTTTGTCGACGATGGCTGCGGCATTTCCGCCAAGTTCCAAAACCACGCGCTTCTTCCCAGCCCTATTCTTGATGTCCCATCCAACGGCGGGACTTCCAGTGAAGGTGATGAGTTTAATCCTTTCATCGGTAACGAGTTGATTAGATTCACCTGCAGAACATGGTACAACGTTTAGTGCACCACCTGGGAGGGGTGATCTCGCAACAACCTCAGCAAGCATAAGAGAGGTAAGTGGCGCGTTTGACGATGGTTTTAACACGACCGGGTTGCCGGTAGCAATTGCCGGAGCGAGTTTGTGTGCAACAAGGTTGAGGGGAAAATTGAATGGTGTTATCGCAGCGAT
>DASRUE010000058.1:0-8637 GCA_035687895.1 Bacteroidota bacterium
TGGGCAAAGGAGTTCTACAATCAACTCCTGGCCAACATCAAGAACGGCGACACACGCACATTCAACAAAGACAAGTGGAGCCCCGACACGTGGCCGTCCGAAGCAAAAGGGGTCGGCTTAAGCGAAGCACCACGTGGCGCCCTCGCTCACTGGATTGTCATTAAGGACAAGAAGATTGAGAACTACCAGCTCGTCGTGCCAAGCACGTGGAATGCCTCGCCACGCGACGCCAAGGGTCAACGGTCCGCGTACGAAGCTTCTCTCATCGGTACGCCGGTGAAGAATCCGGACCAGCCGCTGGAGATTCTCCGGACAATCCACTCGTTCGATCCGTGCATCGCATGTGCCGTGCATTTGTATGACGAGAAAGGACGGTACGTTCACCAAATCAGTACGTTCTGACAAGCACCGCAGCGAGAAAATGAGACGCAGAGGTTGTTGAGAACTATCGCGCGTTACTCTGCGTCTCTGCGGTGCATATTCATAGGAGATTGGTATGAACAACACACTCATTACCCGCGTGTACGTGTGGCAGTTGCCAGTGCGATTCTATCACTGGATCAACGCTCTCGCAGTAACCACACTTTGCATTACAGGATACTTCATCGGATGGCCGCTCTCGCTTCAGACCAGCGGTGAAGCATCCTTCAGTTACTGGTTTGGCACCATACGGTTCATCCATTTCGTCACTGCATTCGTGTTCTTCTTCAACTTCCTGTACAGAATTTACTGGGGCTTCGTCGGGAACAAATACGCTGACTGGCGCAACTTTATACTCTTGAAGAAAGAGAAATGGCAGGAAATCAAAGATGTGCTTGCCGTTGATATCTTGCAGGCGCGCATCAAGCCGCTTGGGTCCGTTGGGCATAACGCTCTGGCAGGGTTAACGTACTTCATTTCATTTCTTGCTTTTCTGTTCCAATGCGTCACGGGGTTTGGCATGTACGCTGCAATGAGCCATTCCTGGTTGCCCCAGATGTTTGCCTGGATCGTACCGTTGATGGGAGGGGATTTTGCTGTCCGCCAATGGCATCACATGATGATGTGGTTCTTCATTGTGTTCTCCATGGTTCACGTGTACCTGGTGTTCTATCATGATTATGTTGAACGGCGGGGTGTCACATCGTCCATGGTTGGCGGGTGGAAGTTCATTGAGCGAGAGCATCGGTCGTAAGCAGACGCGTTGAAACAAACACGAGCGGAGAGTTATCGATGTCGGTGAGCGTGAAGAGACTCCTGCTGCTGAAGTAAATGAGTTGATAATTCAGGAAACGAAAGGCGGGGTCTCATGAGGTGCCCGCTCGTATTTTCACAATGCCCTCTATACATTCTTCTGAACCCCTCAGGCGAACCCGTTTCTTCCCCCTCTCCCCGTGACCTTTGTTGCAGCACGTACATGCAACACGACGGCCCGTTTCGTCAAAACCGGAACATGTCTTCTTCGATTCTCGATCACAGATGAGCAATGTCCGGGGCACATGAGTCCAAGGGAGAACATGACCTGAAACAAATGGTAGTGGAAGAAGTGGATCAAGTGGGGTATATTGAAAAGGTGCGTCCAGCACAACATTGTGAACAATCAATCCATCTCACAGACCAACGGTCGTAAGGAGATACAGGTGAGAACAAGTCTTACTATTTTCGCTCTTGTGTTGTCTTCAAGCATTGCCTTCACCCAGCATATTGCTCCTCTCGGGAGGCTGCTGGACGGGTACTACACGCGAATGTCAGATCAGGATGAGGTGATCATCTGGATCTACTTCACAGACAAAGGAGCAGGAGCCGAACAGAAGATGGCAGTCGCTCCGACGGCATATCTCTCGGAGAGAGCAATCCAGCGAAGACAAAAGGCGCTGAAGACCTCTCAGGTCATCGATATGGCGGATGTTCTCCTTGAGCAATCATACGTCGACCAAATCAAGGTGATGGTGAGGCAGTTTCGTCATCAAGTGAAATGGTTCAACGCCGCGAGCGCCGTGGCGACGAGGGCACAAATCGAGCAGATACGCCGGCTGCCGTTCGTCCGTGAAGTCGACGCCGTTGTTCGATACACAACGGGAGAGGTCGAGACGCGGGACGCACCAGCAATTCTCCCTCCGGTGTTCCCCGCTCATCCGGATACGTCGTTCAGTTATGGCGGATCGTTGACGCAGAACCAGCAAATCAATACGGTCGCCGTGCACAACCTCGGTATTACGGGCCAGGGGGTGTTGATAGGAGTCTTCGACGACGCCTTTCCGAACCTGAATCACCCGGCACTTGCAACACGACCGATCGTTGCACGATACGACTTTGTCGATAACAGTCCCATCCTCGGCACGAACGATTCTCATGGGCAGGAGACATTTTCAACCGTTGGAGGATTTCAGAACGGGGCCCACATTGGCCCGGCCTTTGGTGCATCCTTTGTTCTTGCGCGGACCGAAGACGTGAATAGCGAAACACCCATCGAAGAAGACAACTGGGCTCGTGCCATCATCTGGGCCGATAGTATCGGGATCGATGTTTCGAGTACATCACTGGGCTACAATGATCCAACCGGCCCGTATGACGCTCCCTGGCCTTCCTATGGCTGGCAAGATATGAACGGCTCGACCACGGTGATCACACGAGCTGCAGACCGGGCGGCTGCCCTGGGCATCACGGTTGTGAATTCGGCCGGCAATGCAGGCGACAACGCAAGCCATAACACGCTCGGTGCCCCCGCGGATGGGTTCAATGTTATTTCGGCCGGAGCCGTCTCTTCATCGGGAGCCCGAGTATCGTTCAGCGCGGTTGGGCCGACTGCCGATGGCCGGATTAAGCCGGACATTATGGCGATGGGATCAGGAGTCCAGGTAGCCCTCGGGCCTTCCGGGTACAGCTCCGCAAGCGGCACGTCATTTTCCTGTCCGCTCTCTGCGGGAGTGGCCGCTCTCGTCATCAGCGGCAACCTCAATTTCAATCTGACCCCCTTCCAAGTGCGCGAGGCAATGCGGCAAACCGCAAGTCAGCCGAACAACCCGGACCGCCTGATGGGATGGGGAATCCTCAACGCATTCAACGCGGTTCACTATGCCTGGATCGAACACATTCCGCTTTCCACTACGGAGGATACCACAGCACGTCCCGTTCTCGTCAGCATCAAGTCACGCATACCGCTGGTCATGGACTCAACGCGGGTCCTCTATGGCATAGGTGGAAGTTTCACCAACAGCGCGGCGTTGACCCCGACCGGCAATCCCAACGAGTATAGTGCGCAGATTCCTTACCTTGGATCGGGCGTCAATGTCACGTATTACATCAGGACGAGGAACGCATACGTTGCAACCCGCTTGCCGTTGACCGGTTCCTACAGCTATCAAGTTGGACAAGACCTGACAGGACCGACGATTGTTCATCGTGATCTTGGCAATCAGGCGCTCTCAGGCTGGCCGCCGCAGGTCTCGGCAACCGTGACAGATCTGAGCGGAGTCGATACGGTCACAGTCCAAAGCACACTCAACGGAGTAGTCCAACCTTCATTCTCATTGCCATTGGTGAATGGCGTGTACACAGACACGCTGCATATCAGTGGGAGTCAGGTGCAGGCAGGGGACTCAATCTCCTATCGCATTCTCGCTACTGACCGGAGCCGGCAACACAATGTGTCGACGTATCCGGTGTCCAGCGAGGTGAGGCTTTTTGTCCTCGACTATTACAACCGGAACACCACGTTTGACGAGTCGCCATCCAACTTTACCGGCACGAACGACTGGCAATGGGGAACTCCATCGGGGGCATCCCCGCACGCTCACAGCGGCACGCGGTGCTGGGGGACTATTCTTTCCGGTAACTACGCTCAAGGACCGCGGCTCTCATCTTTGACCATGCCGCTTTCCCGCGTGTTCTCCAATCGACCATTGTTCTCCTTCTGGCAGTGGTACGAAATCCAGAGCCGCTACGATGGTGGCAACGTAAAGATCTCTGTCAACCACGGACCATATCAGGTCATCCAGCCAGTCGGGGGTTATTCCCCCCAGATAATATACAACGGTTTCGGAAATCCTCTCGGTGGGCAGGCAGGGTACACAAGTGCTGGCGGAACATCATGGTCGAAGGCAACGTTCGACCTCACCGGTATTGCCAGTGAGGGAGATTCCATTGCCATCAGGCTTGATTTCGGCGCGGACAACTCCATTCAGTACAGGGGATGGTACATCGATGATTTCTTCAGCGATGGTATAAGCGGTCCGCCTCCATCCATCGCCGCAAACCTCGGCGTCGACCGCGACACTGTCGACTTCGGCAATGTCCCCATCGGACAGACGGATTCCTCGCGGAGCGTTCTTGTGACGAAC
Source organism: Bacteroidota bacterium (assembly GCA_035687895.1). Classification (GTDB taxonomy): domain Bacteria; phylum Bacteroidota; class Ignavibacteria; order UBA10030; family UBA6906; genus JAERML01. Next base: position 4,320 of record DASRUE010000058.1, read on the forward strand.
TTCGGCCAGACGGCACTGAACGTCACCAACATCAGCACGAGCAATCCGGCATTCAGCGTGAACAGAACGTCGTTCTCTCTCAACTATCTGGACACACTGCGGGTCAAGCTCTATTTCACCGCTCCCACCCCGGGAGGGCAGAGGATCGCAACGCTGACATTCACATCGAATTCCACTCCACCGGCACCCCTCGTTCAATTGCGCGCCATGAGCATTGGTCAGGCAAGCCTTGTTGCCGTACCCGACACATTCTACTTCAGGCGGTTGCCGGGATCTGATACAACCCGAACATCCTTCCAGATCAGAAACCCGGGCACCGATACGCTGCGGTACACCATTAACGAGACCACGAGTTCCTTGCTTCAGGAAGCACAGGCAATTGAACGCAGTATGACGCAACAACAGACGGTCGCCGTCTCCAAAGGTGCACCGGATATAAGCCCGGGCGAAATCGATAGCTCGGGTGGTCCGGACGCGTTTGGATACCGCTGGATTGACAGCGATTCTCCGGGCGGACCGACATTCAACTGGGTCGATATCAACACCGTTGGAACGCAGATCACCTCGTGGACAGGAACATCCGATGACGGCTACGCCACGGCTCCCTTCCCGTTTTCATTCTCGTTCTATGGCACCGCGTTCACCGGCAACATACGCGTGTGCACGAACGGGTTCCTGAGCTTCACGTCAACGCTGACAGACTACACGAACCTGGCGATACCAAGCACGACAGCTCCGTTGAATGGTATCTTCCCGTTCTGGGATGACCTCGACCTCTCGAGCAGCGGCGCCGTCTATTACTACTATGACATTGCAAACAACCGGTTCATCGTGGAGTATCTCAATGTGCCCCACTTCAGTTCCGGTGGTCCGTACACGTTCGAGGTCATCTTCAGGCCGGATGGCACACTCTTGTATCAGTACCGGACGATGGACCTGGCGCTCGTCAACAGTTCAACCATTGGAATTCAAAATGCGAGCGGAACAGTTGCACTGCAGGTAGTCTACGGCAGCAACTACGTGCACAACAACCTGGCAATTCTGCTGACCACGGACATCCTGCCCTGGGCGTCAACCAACCCGACAAGCGGTGTCATCGCACCCGGAGATAGCGCTGCAGTGGAGCTGCGGATCCATCCATCGGGGTTGAGGACAGACACCCTGTATTCTGGCAGACTCAGAATAACCGGCAACACGCCGGACATTGGGGTACTCCGTGTGGGTCTGCAAACCTCCAACCCGGTCAGTGTCGGCGAGGCTGGCGAGGTCCCAACGGCGTTCGTCCTTGAACAGAACTACCCCAACCCGTTCAACCCACAAACTCGCATCCGGTTCTCTCTCATAGCAATGGAGCAAGTCCGGTTGCATATCTTTGACATTCTCGGTCGAAGGGTGCGAACAATGGTGAATGAACAACTTCCTGCCGGCAGACATGAGGTTGTCTGGGATGGGAAAGGTGATCACGGTGAGCAGCTTGCCAGTGGCGTCTATGTCTATCGCATTGCGGCCGGCTCGTTCGTGAGTGTGAAGAAGATGTTGATGCTCAAGTAAAAGTTATTGTGCTGATACACCGGCACTACATGCGCCAATCGTGGGACAGCATTCGTTGGTAGGAGCGCTGATGGCAATGGTGTGCCTCTATCTGTCCTCGACTGCGGTAGGCTTCAAATGCGCCGTCTTATTATTCGGTGACGCCAGATAGGCACTATTCCACCTGAATCCCCATCGAAGCGTCAATAAGAGCAATTGCATATCTCCCGCTTTTCCGCTACCTTTTTTCAAATGCCCGCACGCCCGGATCTATCACGGGCTTTTGTTGAGGGTCTTGTCGTGCAGCAATGAGTTCATCCAACCCCCTTGAGCGGACTCTGTTCGAACACTGAGAACAGCCGGCAGGCCTCCCTGGACCTTCCCATAGGCTATCACACACTGGGTATGTCTCATTACCGTCCCATCGAGTACGCGAGGCGCACATTGGTGTTTGCGGCAAAACATCCCGTTGGATGATTGCGCTGGATACCACCAAAGTAAACCATGAAAGCAACCACCGTTCTTGCACCAGTCGATGAACTCATCATTACCGTTCGGGGACACAAGGTGATTCTCGCTGCCGATCTTGCGCGCATTTACGGTGTGCAGGCAAAAGTGTTGAACCAGGCTGTCAAACGGAATCACAGCAAGTTTCCACCTGACTTTGTTTTTCAGCTCACTCCTCAGGAAGCAAAGACGCTCCCTCGTTCAAGGTCTCAGTCTGTGACCTTGAAGCGCGGGCAGAATATCAAGTGACAGCTGGCGGCATAGACCGAGGGCATGAAGAAGATGGCAACACCAAAGGCATTGGTTCCCGAAGTCATAGAGAGAAGAATCCTCTTGCTCCGCGGCCACAAAGTCATGCTCGATTTCCATCTCGCGGATCTCTACGGTGTGGAAACAAAAAGCCTGAAACGTGCCGTAAAGAGGAACGTTGATCGCTTCCCGGCTGACTTTTGCTTTGAACTTTCTACTGAAGAGATGGAAAACTTGAGGTACCAATTTGGCACCTCAAACCGGGGTGGTCGTCGGTATCCTTCTTATGCTTTTACCGAACAAGGCGTTGCAATGCTTTCGAGCGTTTTGAACAGCAAGCGTGCTGTTCATGTGAACATTGAGATCATGCGGGCGTTCGTTCGCTTGCGGGAAATCCTCTCGACGCATAAGGACCTTGCACGCAAGCTAGAGGAACTGGAGAAGAAGTACGACGAGCAATTTGCAGTTGTCTTTCGGGCTATCAGGGAACTCATGGCCCCGGCAGAACGACCACCGAAAAGGCGTATCGGTTTTGGTGTGGAAGAGCCAAAAGTGAAGTATCGAATCGCGAGGAAGAAGTAACATCAGCATGCCTGCGGATAGTATTCACAATTCACGTCTTTATTCATCTCCAAAGGAGGTTCTCATGGTCCCCATCATGGCGCTGTGGCTGCCGATCCTGGTTTCTGCGGCGATCGTGTTTGTCGCAAGCTCTATCGTCCACATGGTGTTCACGTATCATGACAAGGATTTCAAAGGTGTGCCGGAGGAGGACAAGCTGTTGAATGCCCTGCGGGCGTTCAACCTGCCGCCGGGTGAATACGTTCTCCCTCATGCGGGGAGTTCAAAGGAGAGGAACACGCCGGAGTTCCAGGAGAAGATGAAGAAGGGCACATTTATCATGTCGGTCTGGGAAAGCGGTCCCCCCTCGATGGCGAAGAATCTGATACAGTGGTTTGTGTATTCGGTGATCGTGGGAATCTTTGCGGCGTATGTCGTAGGCCGTGCGTTGGGACCGGGCGCACCCTATCTTGCAGTGTTCCGGTTTGCAGGGGTTACTGCATTTGCATGTTACACGATTGCTCAGTGGCAGGATTTCATTTGGTTCAAGCGCTCGTGGGGAAGAACGTTCAGAGGAACGATCGATGGACTGGTGTACGGTCTGCTGACAGCCGGCACCTTCGGTTGGCTTTGGCCTGAGTGAGGTTGCTTGCCCACCGTAGCACTTCGTGCGAAGGCGGGGTTGTGGCTGGAGTGAAGCTGCCGACCGACGAGTATTGCAGGGAGCGCCCCTGTGCATCCGTTTGACGGGTTGGTTCAACACTTTGGTTTAAGGTCACAATCTGTGACCTTGAAGCGCGGGCAGAATATCAAGTGACAGCTGGCGGCATAGATCATCGAACAAAAGATTCACCTGATCCGGGGGCAGAGGGTGTTGCTTGATTCGGACCTGGCGCGGCTCTATATGGAGTCCCAACGTTCAATCTCAACAAAGCGGTCAAGCGCAATCGTGATAGATTCGCTCAAGATTTCATGTTCTCAGCAAGGATGAGTTTGAGTCTTTGATATTCCAATCTGGAATATCAAAAGCGGGAAGAGGAAGAGTCGAAGGCAAAGTACCGGGCGACGAAGAAACGCATCCGACTGCCCGTGCATCATTGAAAAGGAACTCCATTGGCAAGACACGTCTCATTGGTTCCTGAAGCGATTGAACGGAGGATCCTCCTGATACGCGGCCAGAAGGTCTTGTTGGATACCCATCTTGCTCAGCTCTACGGTGTGACAACAAAGAGGCTCAATGAGCAAATCCGTCGCAATCTTCGACGGTTTCCGGCAGACTTCATGTTTCAGCTGACGAAGGAAGAGGATGAGGCTCTAAGGTCGCATTTTTCCCGGGAGTACGAAGCCGTGATGCATCCACTGATCGACACGGCGTCGGCCCAGCTTCCCGTCGAGCGGCTGTGTGCACTGGCTGTTGTGCCACGCAGCAGCTACTACCGAGCAGGCCAGGTGAAGGTACACCAAGCTGACG
>DASRUE010000059.1:0-11883 GCA_035687895.1 Bacteroidota bacterium
GTACCAGACCACCAGCAGCGGGATCAGCGCAAGCGCGTACAAGAACTCGGGATCGGCAAATTCAACGCTAGGCCCCAACATGAGCCTGCTCCAATTGAGGTGTCACTATCTGTGCTTCCGTTCCTCTTGTTTTCTCGACAAGATCGAACGCAACAACGAGAGTTTCTTCATGTTCATCGATCCCCGGTTGGTACTTTGCGAATTTTACGAGGTCCGCCCTTCTGAGTACCCTTTCAGTTTCGTCCCACACCTTCTCCGCATGGCGATGCTTTTTCAGCTCGCACATGATTTCGTCGGTGGTTTGCTCCAGCGCCATTATACCGTACCGGTTCTCAAAATACCGGCGGATAATCTCCGTGGCTTCAGAGTAATACTCCTTGATCCGCCCCTGCTGCCAGAGCTTCTTTCCTTTCAGAGCCGCAAGCTGTTCGAGGGCAAGGATGTGAGCAGGGCGGGGTGGAGGCACGTAGACACTCTCAGGCTCCTTCCTCTTTCTCCTTTTCCAATACTTGTAGCCAAAGTACGCAGCCACCGTAACAACGAGGAGGATTCCCGCGTACAACGCAATCTCGGCGAGCGTAACTCCAACAGAAAGGGGGGGCTTGAGGTCCTTGAACTCCTTCGACGTGTCGACCGGAACTTTGTGGATTGTAATCGCAAGGGAGTTCGTCGACGCTCGCCCACTGCTTGTGTCGCCGGGAACAGTGTAGAGAAATGTGATGGGTGGAATCGCAGAAAGAGAGGAGTCATACCCCGCAATCACCATCCGTGTTGTCGTTTCCGTGTCCGATTTTCTCTCCAACATCCCCCGGTCAATAACCTGGAATGCGGCAAGGGTGTCTCCCACGAGTGGAGTCAGCACTGTCCCCCGCGGATGACGGACATCGACATGGACCGTGATCCAATCGCCAATGAGATAGGTGGTCGAATCCACCGACGCGGTCGCTGTAACGACCTCCTGTCCGTGCAGAAGCGAGGGGGTTGATAGAAAAAAAACGGTCACCACAACCGATACAAACCTACTCACAATCTCCGTTCCCTCCGCTGAAAGAAGTCTACAATCGGTTTGATATACGGACGGTCGATACGGATCGGAATGGCATCCACCTTGCTCCTGACGAACATCGAACGTCGTGCCTCACGACGAGTTTGCCAGAACCTCTCAAATGATTTGCGGACAGCGGGATTGGCGGTATCGACCCAGCGTTCCTTACCTGTTTCGGCGTCACGGAGCTTCATCAATCCGACTGCAGGGATTTGCTCCTCTCGCGGATCAGCAATCTCCACTGCAATCACGTCGTGCTTCTTGCTGATGATCCGGAGAATCTTCTCGTATCCTTCATCGATGAAATCGGAAATCAGAAAAGCGATCGTCCGTTTCTTGTTGACATGGTGGAAGTATTCCAACGCCTCACGGATATTTGTTCCCGTCCCCTGCGCTGAAAATGAGATGAGCTCCCGGATAATGCGGAGAATATGGGAGCGTCCTTTCTTCGGAGGAACGAACTTCTCGATCCGATCAGTAAAAAGAATGAGCCCGACTTTGTCGTTGTTCTTGATTGCCGAGAATGCGAGCACTGCACAAATCTCCGCTGCGATTTCATTCTTCAATTGTTTTCCACTGCCGAACTCTCCCGATCGGCTGAGGTCAACGACAAGCATAACGGTCAGCTCCCGCTCCTCTTCGAACACCTTCACGAAGGGATGGTTGAACCGGGCAGAGACGTTCCAGTCGATGCTCCGGATATCGTCGCCGAACTGGTACTCACGAACCTCGGAAAACTCCATGCCCCTTCCTTTGAATACGCTGTGGTATTCTCCGGAAAAGACCTGGTTCACCATTCCCCGGGTCTTGATCTCAATTTGTCGGACCTTCTTAAGTAGCTCTCGTGTTTCCATGCGATCAGATATTGATACTAGGACACAAAGTCACAAAGAGGTCCACCGCGTTCTTGTGTCCCCGTAGTGATTTCGTCTTTACGGTACTTCGATCTTGTTCAGGACCTCCTGAACAACCTGTTCGGAGGTGACCTCCTCGGCCTCTGCTTCATAGGTAAGGGCCACGCGGTGACGCAGAACGTCCAGGCTGATGGCGCGGATATCTTCGGGAATGACGTAGCCTCTTCGTTTGATGAACGCATATGCCTTTGCGCCGAGCGCGAGGTTTATGGTGGCACGCGGTGATGCGCCGTAACTGATCAACTGACTGAGGTTGCTCAGGTTGTAGTCTTTTGGCGAGCGGGTGGCAAACACGATGTCGAGTATGTATCGCTCAATCTTCTCGTCCATGTAGATTTCATTGACCACATTGCGAGCCCTGATAATGTCCGCAGGGGAAATGACGTTGGCCACCGCTGCCCCCTGACCGTTTACGTTCGAGCGCATGATCTGCAGCTCCTCCTGCTTCGAAGGATAACCAATCTTCACTTTGAGCATAAACCGATCCACCTGCGCTTCGGGCAACGGATACGTTCCCTCCTGCTCGATCGGGTTCTGCGTGGCAAGGACAAGGAATGGCTCGGGAAGCTTGAATGTCTGTTCGCCGATCGTCACCTGGCGTTCCTGCATCGCTTCGAGCAACGCGCTTTGCACTTTCGCGGGAGAGCGGTTAATCTCGTCTGCAAGGATGAAATTCGCAAAGATAGGGCCCTTCTTTGTCTGGAAAGAACTCTCTTTCTGATTGTAGATCATTGTCCCGATAAGGTCGGCGGGAAGAAGGTCGGGCGTGAACTGGATGCGCTGGAATTTTGCATGGATCGCGGAGGCAAGGGTTTTTACCGAGAGTGTCTTGGCAAGACCCGGAACACCTTCCAGGAGAATGTGGCCGTTGGCAAGAAGTCCGACCAACAATCGCTCCACCATGTACTTCTGCCCGATAATGACCTTGCCGATCTCCAATTGCAACAGGTCAATGAAGGCGCTCTCCTTTTGAATCTTCTCATTTATCGCCTTAATGTCGTACTGCATTCAACCTCCGAAGTCCTTGAGAATACACGGTTTGCCTTTGGTATGACGAGCCTTAATATAGAAATGTTGCGGCGGAAAATCAACGAGCTATGGGGGGTACGAGCGGAGTGGGCGGGAGTCGAATTAACACTTCTTAACAATTATTTTTCTTCAAGAGGATACAGCGTGAGCGTGCCATTCTCTCCCTGGCCGTCATTGCAGAGAATGAGCGTGAGTCCGTTCGGAGTGAATGCAATCCCTTCAGGTTGGCTGTTCACCCTTTTGGGGATCTCTGCCTGCGCGAGAATCTTCCCGTCCTTTCCAACCTCGACGACGGACTCACCGTCAGCGCTAATAATGAAGAACGTACCTGAGGTTGGGTGCCTTGCGATGCCTGACGGATGAAACCCGCCTTTGTGTGACTTCTTCGCAACCGCGTCAAGAGGAATCAGGAAGCGCGGTTGCTCTTCCAACTTCTTCGTGGAAAGAGGAAATGCATAGATAGCCTTCTTGCCCTGATACTCCTTGCCGGGACTCCCTTTGCATGCAAGGAGGAGCGCGTTTGTTTCCGGATCGTACTCCAAACCTTCAACATCGTTCTTCATGCTCAGCGAAGTTTTGTACTGCGTGAACAACATCCTGTCTTCTGCCTTACCCTCACGAAACTCAAAGATCGTTCCGTTGCTCGCTACCATGTAGATCGTGTCCTTCTTCACTGCGATCCCCTCGAAGTCTTCCTGCACCCCGAAGTTGCCGATGCTAAATTGTTTCACAATCTGGCCACGGTGGTAGTCCAACTGGTAGACGACTCCACGTTCGTCATCATGGCTGAGCAAACGCCCGTCGCTAGTCATTGCCAGGCCAGACGCCTCGCTGATCCGCTTGGAGAGCCTGAATTGCTTCGGCTGCTTGTCTTGAAGATTGTACCTGGAAAGCCAGGATTGGGAGGCCCTTGGTTTTTGTGCACTCACGTCGCACGAAACAGTAACCAAGACGGAAAAAAGGTAAACGACAAATGTCTTCATCATATTTCTATTGTATGCGGACAAGTTGGGCAGGAGTGAGTAGCCACTCCAGTGTTGCACACCGGCCATATCGCAGAGCGTCCACGGTCAGCTTGCACAGGCCACCCTTCTTCATTGTGATGGAGAGGTTTTGATCTCCGGACACAATGGTAGAAATGAAGCTGCTCATCCATGGTTCATGGCCCACAAGGAGGGCGCTGCCAACGGCAGCATAGTCTGTGGTGAGCTGCTCAACAAGTTGTTCAGGGTCGCCCCCAACGGCAAGGTGGTCGCTAAATTCAAGGCTCTTTTCCACGCCAAAAACCTTCGCCACGATCTCCGCCGTTTGCCTCGCCCGCGTGTACGGACTTGAGAGGATAACGTCAAATGACATGTCGAGGGCAAGCATACCCTCCGCTATGCTACGCATCTTCCTGGCCCCTTTTCTCGTCAGAGGACGTTTGCTATCATCCTCGTAACCTGGCCCACCCCGATCCTCTGCAATAGCATGTCGAAGCAGATACAATTCCATTGGTACGTCCTGATGATGGTGTTGCCAGGCCTGCGGTTCGTTTACCCTGCCAGTCTGGTTGCGTTCGGACCGGAATCCCAAAATGTGTAGAGATCATCTACCGATTGCATGAACAACGCGACGAGCTCCTCATGCTGGCGGGAGAGTTCCTGGTGGACGCGCAGAAGGTTCTCCCGTGACGGCTTTCTACGGCGGAGCGCATACGTATTGAGCGATGCTGACAGCACTTCATTATCCTGAATGTTCCCCATCTTTACCTGGTATGTATTCATCGCTTTCAATCGACGTTCGCTCATACCGATGAGCAGGGGCTGTAGCGCCTCCACCTGGTACCGGAACTTCTTGAACGCGAGCCGAAGCCGGTGAATGGTTGCTGTGTGCGCTGGGTCGACTCTGCAACGAAGGTCAACCGCGCGCGAAAACGACGCCGCAACCGCACCGATCACGGCAGACCGGGCCGCGCGTTCCACCGACGAGTTCTTAAGAAGCGTACCCAAACCTCCCGTGCTTCGCCCGATGCGCACACCCATTGGCCCCACGCGGACTTTTCTGAGCTGTGCATCAATCCGCTTGAGAAGCCGCTTTTCGCGCAAGAGGAGCACAGCAAGGAACGCTTCCAACTCGGGATAGTCAGGACGCATCGATTCCAATCGCTTGCGTTGGACCTGCAGGTCGCGCAACGCACCGAGCATCTTGAACCTCTTCCGCAGAGTCTGCCGGACTTTCTTTAGCCCTTCGTCTTCCGTGACTGTCATGATGGCGTCGATGGTAGAAATTAGACGGCGGGATGCAACGCGCAGATCATGTACCGCCCGTTCCGAGCATCGTGTCTGGCATCGTTGCAATTCACTGGTGTATCTCGCCCATCGCTCTTCAAGCGAACGGACGAGGAGAGCATGCAGGTCCATTGCGGCAGGATGAGCGCTACCACCGTTGTCACGGGACGGCGTCTGAACCAACAACTCGATCATCGCTTCACTCTTCAATAGCGAACTTGACGCTGAAGACCTCTTCGAACATCGCCGATTTTTTCATGAGCGCCCATCGTTCCAGCAACAGGTCGCCATCGCCTTTGAGCTTCAGTGTGAATTTCGGCTTCTTATACTCCACTTCAAAGTCCTGAACCTTGGAAGCATGCTCGTTATCCATCGCATCCGCAAGTCGCACAAGCGCGGTAAGCTTGCTAACAATGACGCGCTCTTTCGAAGAAAGAAGGCTGTAGGCCTCATGCTGTGGCTTCGGCATGGATTTCCTGTGGTATCGCGCCACGTTTGCCACAATTGCCATCTGCGATTCAGTGAGACCGATGACGGGCGTTGCCATCAGAAGGTACTGCGTATGTTTGTGGTGGTCGGTCACGTTGATGAACGTCCCGATGTCATGCAGCAGCGCGGCGACTTCGAGGAGCAGACGGTGTTCGAGGGTCAGGTTGTGCAGATTCTTTGTCTCATCAAACAGTCGTACTGCAAATCTCGCCGTCTCTATTCCATGTTGCTCGTCGAAGAGATACTTACGACCAAGCTGCATTGCGGAGGTGATCACCTGGTCACGGCGGAGATGTTTCTTTTCGCCATACAGCTCCTGCACCATGTCGAGGAGCAACCCATCTTTGAGACCCACATTGGGAATGAGTATTTCTTCCACGTCTGCCTGACGGATAATCTTCTGCAGCACAATGGACGCCGGAACGATTACGTCCGCCCGGTCGGGGCGGAGCCGGAGCTCCTGGACCCGTTCTTCGAATGTCATGCCCTGGAGCTTCTTCACCAAAGCATCCAATTCTTCGGCCGAGATGACGGAGTTCTTGTCCTTGGCAAACAACTCCTTCCGTAGCTCACCCAATGATTCGATATTTCCACCGGTCCCAACACAAATGTCGATCTTCTTGTTGCCGATCTCCTTCCTGATTCTTTTTTGGGTGGCATCCACATATTCCCGCATCAACTGGTTGAAGTGCCGCTCGCCGTGCTTCTTCTCCTCCAACACCTGTAGAAGCCTGACAGTCCCCATTTTGAAGCTCTCTGTGGCGATGATGTTTCCGTCGGATGTGAGTGTAATCTCTGCGCTCCCGCCACCGATATCCACAAGCATCGCCGTCTTGTTCTTCAGATTGACTTTCTCTGCAACAGCGACGTGAATCAGACGTGCTTCTTCCTCGGTTCCGATCACTTCGAGTTCGATCCCCGATGCCTGACTGACGCGGTCAATAAATAGCTCCTTGTTCAGTGCTTCACGCGTTGCACTGGTTGCAACTGCCCGCGTCCACTTCACTCCGTGCCTGTCAATAAGCTCCTTGAAACGGACAAAGGCTTCCGTCGCACGATCAATGGTCTCTTCGGAGAGAGATCCCTTCGTAAAGACATCCTGCCCGAGGCGGACGGGGTCACGCAGGTTTTCAAGGATGGTGATCTTCTGCTCTCCATCCACGTTGCCGATGAGAAGCCTCATGGCATTCGAGCCGACATCTATTGCTGCAAGCGCTGGCATAGTCAAAGTTATTTCAGGAAGGAACTGCCCCCGGCGTGAAAAGTCGCTCCGGCTGGTAGAGCAATATAGAAAGATGGAGGAACTTATTCAAAGAGAGGTAATCAGAACACGGCTCGAACCGCTTACCTTTGGTGCGCCATCAAGAAGTCCCATACCCACTCTCCATCATTGATTCACTCATCTATCCGCCAATTTGATTCATAGTCCGTGTGGGTCTTTCAAAGCCAGGACGGTTAATGAGGTGGCCCTCCTCTTTGTTCCGCACCGCATCCATGAGAACGATCGCAATATCTTCGTCCGTAGCCTCTCCCCGAAGCAACGTCCGGAGGTCGGTCTCATGTAGTGAGAAGAGGCATGTGCGGAATTTCCCGTCCGCAGTCAGTCGCACACGATCGCAGTCAGCGCAGAAAGGATGGCTCACAGAACTGATGAAACCAATCTCACCGCCCCCATCGGCAAATACATAAGTCTGCGCAGGTGAACCATTGCCCTCAACGGGGACGAGCGGTGCATAACGACGAATGGTCTCCACAATTTCCCCTGTGGTCACCACCTTGTCAGCCGACCAACCATCGTCCTTGCCGATGGGCATGAATTCAATGAACCGGACGATCAGCTGACGTGTCCGCGCAAGTCTGGCGAACTTGAGGATCTCCCCGTCGTTCACACCGCGGATAAGGACAACATTTAGTTTGATGGGATTGAGCCCTGCACGAACAGCGGCTTCGATACCGTTCCAGACCCGATCGAAACACACGCGCCGCGCCATGGCATCAACAATGCTCCGGTCGAGTCCATCCAGACTAATGTTCACGCGGTGGAGGCCAGCAGCCGCGAGCTGGTCAACCTCGTCCTGCAAGAAGTAGCCGTTGGTGGTTAACGCAATGTCAGTGATACCCTCGATACTCCGGAGTTGCCTGACAAGCTTCCAGAGATCCCTGCGCATCAGTGGCTCACCGCCAGTCAGCCTGATGTGGGAAACGCCAAGTCCGACCATAATGTGCGCAACGCGTGCAAGCTCTTCGAAGGTGAGCAGGCTTTCTTTCGGCAGCCATTCCATCCCCTCGACCGGCATACAGTACCGGCACCGGAAATTGCACCGGTCCGTCACGGAGATGCGCAGATTGGTGACCGTGCGTCCGAATCTATCAACGAGACTAGGCATGGAAAAGATCAGACTTGCCAGGGGTGGACGCGTTACTTCCCACCCATATCCAGATCATGCTGGCCAACAACCCAGGCCAGCCCTTCTTCATAATGCTCTTGCTTCCAAATTGGCACCACCGACTTTACGCGGTCAATCGCATAGCGATTCGCTTGAAATGCCTGATCCCGGTGCGCCGCAGAGACCGCGGTCACCACCGCAACATCGCCGATGGCCAGCATCCCGATCCGATGAACAAGTGCAACTTCATGCACCACCCATTGGTGGCGAATTTCCAGTTCGATCTCCGCCATCATCTTCTCCGCCATGGACACGTACGCGGAGTACTCCAGTTGCCTTACCCGCCTGCCTCTCGAATGATTCCTCACTGTGCCAATGAAGAGATCCGTCCCGCCGGACTGCGGTGTAATGATCCCGGCGATGATTTTGGAAACATCGATAGGCGTGGAGAGAACGGAGACCATATCGCTCTTGATGAATGCCCGGATTTCTTGTCCCGAAGACAGTGAAAGACACAACGTCTTCTTCTGTCTTCGTGCTTCTGTTGTTGACCTTTTCTATCCGCCGCTGACGGGTGGAATGAAGCTGATCTCATCCCCGGCCTGAAGTGAATGATCCAGGGAAACGTATGTCAGGTTCACTGCAAGCCGGAGGCTCGGTTTCCACTGATCCAGCTCAGGATACCGCGACGCCAACACACGGAACGCCGACTCACCGGTATATGGTGGAGGAACGGCAAGTAGCAGCTCGCTCTCATGCAGCACATCCCGCAGGGGACCGAAGACTTTCAATCTAACGGAGATCATTCATCATCAAGGCATAGTGTGCCGCACCGATGAGGGCTGTCCTGTCATTCAGGATAACCGAGACAGGCATTTGCTCAAGAAGGGAACGGTATCGCCCCTTTCCAACAAACGATTCGATAAAATCACCGCCCTGTAATCGGGATAATATCTTAGGCGCAATCCCTCCTCCGATGTAGACGCCTCCGGTAGACAGAAACTTCAGCGCAGTGTTTCCCACCTCCGCCCCATAGATCGTTATGAACATCTCAAGCGACTGAACGCAAACATCGTCCTTCCCTTCCATTCCCGCCTGCGAGATGGCTGCCGAGGGATCGCCTCCCGCCATCTGCTCCTGTAACCACGTAGGTTCCGGAGAAGATGCCCGTGAGCGAAAGAACTGGTAGAGGTTGACCATTCCGGGTCCGGAAACAATTCTCTCATAGCTTACCCGTCCAAACCTGGGTAGAAGGAACCGAAAAAGTTCGACCTCGAGCTCATTCCGCGGACCGAAGTCCGTGTGTCCACCCTCCGATGGAATCGCGCAATATCGCCGGCCATCCCAAACGAGAGCGCCTTCGCCCAACCCAGTTCCCGCTGCAACAACGGCAATAGTCCTCCGGGGTTGCGCGGTTCCCGGCTTCAGTACCAGAATGTCTCGTTGCTCCAGCCGCAGCGTTCCGTAGGCAGTTGCTTCCAGGTCATTGATCAATCCGACCTGCGGCAACTTCAATTCCGCCGCCACTTCCCGTCCATCGATCAGCCATCTCAGGTTTGTGAGCCTGCTTCGCCCATCAACGATCGGGCCGGCAATGCCGAACGCAGCTAAGGTTACTTTGGCAGGATGGTCCTTGCGGAGAACCCGGAGAACATCGTTGAGGGTGGTGAATTGCTGGCTCGGATAGCTCATCACAAGTTTTGGAATAAGCTTGTCACCCTCCGTGTCATAATACGCCAGATTAGTCTTGGTTCCTCCGATATCGCCTGCCAGAATCATGAGTGCTTTGCCTTTTCGAGTAATGATGCCGCGTCACTGTCGACCATCCAGACGAGGTTGCCGTTAACCGGCCTGACCATCTGGGCAGGATAGACTGCTTCACCCCCGGTGAGAATGGCACGGAGGATTTCCGCCTTCCCTTTGCCCGATACGAGAAAGAGAATGTTCCGTGCATTATTGATCAGCGGAAATGTCATGCTAATCCGATACGCTTCTAATCGCTCCACGTAGACACATGTGACGAGCCGGTCGCGTTCCTCCAGCGCTTGAGTGCCAGGAAACAACGACGCGGTATGCCCATCCTCACCGAGACCGAGCATTATCAGATCGAACGCAGGGGGAGTCCGGCCATCTTGGGGGACGGCCTGCCTCACTTCCTCTTCATACCGGGCAGCAGCTGTCTCCGGGGGCAACTCCGTCTCGATGCGATGAATATTGGAAGGCGGGATCGCTGCGTGATCAAGGAACGCCTCCCGGACCATCCGATAATTGCTTTCCGGTGAATGGGGAGGCACGCAGCGTTCATCGCCCCAGAAGAGATGCACCGCCGACCACTCGATCCGTTTGGCGAATGACAATGTCGTGAGAAGTTCATAAACACGACGCGGTGTAGTGCCCCCGGAAAGAACCAGCGATGCCGTGCCACGTAACCGAATTGCTTCTATCAAGAGGAAGGCAATCTTTTCCGCCGTTCGTTGCACAAGCAAATCCTGATCCGGAGCGATATCAACCGGAATGTTCATCTCAGGAGCTTCACTAGTGTCGCAAGACTTCCCTCGTACATTTGATCACGATGAAGATCGTCGAGAGCGAGCGAGACCAGCTCCGCCTCGGTCTTGTGTGTATGTGGCAACACCGTGCCGACAGATCCGGACTGTCGTATTCGTATACAGTCATTCCTTTCTGTCATTTCATGGATCACGTTGAACCCGTCACTACCATGCAAGGCAATGGACCCAATTCCTCCGGGGAGATTGGCACGAGGAGGGACGGCGGACAACGTCACGGTGATTGCCTGTTCATCTAATCTGAATTTTGCAGTCAGGTTTCCGGTATCCTGTAGGGGATGCATCTGTATCCACCGGAGCGAACGCGCCAGCCACCCAACGAGCAAGAGAGATTGACTCAAGCCTGAATGCCGGGGCGTGGTAGAAGTGGAATAGCCAATCTGAACAGACTCGAGAAACGGGAGATGTTTCCGTCCTTCCAACGGCTGGAACACCTGGGCGAGAAGAGCGCGCCACTGTGAAAGGTGCGTCCAGGCGAGGTCGCCAAAGGCCGCGGCCCCGTGGCTTTCGAGCAATTGTCCCCACGCAACAAGTGAAGTTCCAGGGGCGCTATCCTCGGAGGAATCTATCAACAAACGATCAGCTACCTGAATCAGCGAGCGAAGAACGGCATCGTGAAGATCAACCCGGTGTTTCCAGAGAAGAACTGTTGGTACGTCAGAAACAAGTAGCGAAGTGACAATGCTCGGAATCTTGTTCGCTTCGGTGCCACGGGCAGTAAGATTGATTTGCTCACAGCAGACCTGTTTACCTCCGGGAACCGGTAGCGAGCACCGTGCAGAGATCCATGCGTCCAGCACCGGGGTTCCGGACCGCCGGTCTGCCGTAATGAGAAAAATCCGAGAGGGGTGGTCCAGGGTCACATCCCCCACCAGGTCACCGATCTCCGCTGCCGCCGCTTCGGTGTCGGTGACGACCACCAAGTTCATTGAACAGGCGCGCACAACAGGTGAGCTGCTCCCGTCTTCGCCGACGTCATCCGAGGCGCGCTTCCACAATCGCATCAGCTCGCGCTCGATAGCAACCACGTCAACCTCGCGGGGTGCATCTAGGAGGACGGTCTGTTGAGACTCGTTCACAGGATTCGAGAGGATGGAAGGTTGATGGACTGTGTAGAAATATACTCAAGTGATGTCAAAATTCCACAACAAAAGAAATCGATTTTCTGGTTCTCGTCTTTCC
>DASRUE010000060.1:0-15702 GCA_035687895.1 Bacteroidota bacterium
TACACTACCTCCACCCTGCTTTGATCACCAATCATAAACCGATGTACCCTCGGCTTGCCGCTTCCTTCCACCACTTCGACATCATTACCGAGGATACTTCCTTCGAGACGGATCCCAACGTTCAGAACTTTGCAGTCCCGCAGGATAATGCTGTACTCCACTTCACTTTTCCTAATGACGGTATTGTTGCCGATGGCAGAGAACGGACCGATGTAGGAATCCTCGATGACACAATTCTCGCCGATGATTGCCGGACCGCGCACCACACTATTGATGATCTTTGCCCCCTTCTCCACCACTACCTTTCCAGCCACAACCGAGTGCGCATCCACGCTCCCTTTGACTTCCGGTGTAATATTGTCAAGGATGAGCCGGTTTGCTTCCAGCAAGTCGCTCGGCTTGCCGGTGTCTTTCCACCAGCCGGTGATCTCAGTATACCCGACTTTGTACCCTTTGTCAATCAAATACTGGTGCGCGTCGGAGATTTCGAGCTCCCCTCTGCCGCTCGGTTTGATGGCCTTGACCGCCTCGAAGATAGTACTGTCGTACAGGTAAATACCAGAGACCGCGTAACTGCTCTTGGGGTTCTTCGGTTTTTCTTCCACCGAAACGATCCGTCCGTTCTTGATCTCGGGGACGCCGAAGCGCTCGGGGTCTTTCACTTTCGCCAGCGTGAGGAAACAATTCGAGTCGCTCTTGAGAAACTCATCAACGAAGCGCTTCACACCACCCACCACCATGTTATCACCCAGATAGAAGATGAACTTGTCCTTCCCCATGTACTGCTCGGCCAGCGCCACCACCTGCGCCAGTCCACCAGGCGTTAATTGCGGGATGTATGTGATCTTCGCACCCCAACGGGAACCATCGCCGATCGCCTTCGGCACTTCGTCGCTGTCTGCATTGATCACGATGGCGATCTCTTTGATTCCCGCCAGCGTTGCAGCTTCAATGGCATAATGAAGGATCGGTTTGTTAGCGATGGGAATGAGGTGCTTGTTCTGCGTGTGGGTAATTGGGCGGAGTCGTGTGCCGCGGCCCCCGCTGGCAATGAGTGCTTTCAATTTTTCTCCTGTAGTGTAGGGAGTAGACTCTGATATGAGTGAATGAGATGGATCAGCGCGTCGGCCTGTCGGCTATCAATCGATCCCTTGGCAATGGCAAGCTTGACCGTTTCAAGGGACATGGTGGCAAAATAAGGGATCAGCGCCGGTACATGATCCCGGAGTGCTACAAGATGGTCACGGACCGTCTCCACACCACCCCGCGCGATTGGCCCACTGAGAGCTCGTGCAGGAGAGGTCATCTCGTTATTGTGAAGTGTCGCCATGATGATCGGTTTGAATACGCGGAAGAAGTCTCTTTCCGTTGTCCTCAATCGATCGAACATCAACTCCAATGTCCAGAGCAGCGTTGTCACGTGGTTCGAGGCCACCACACAAGCAGCGTGATACAACGTCCGGAGTTCGGGAGGAATAACAATCACCTTCCCCTCAAGCCTTGAGGCAAAGGCCTTCGCCTTCCGCACTGCAACCGGCTCTCCGTCCACGCCGTAGTAGATTCCTCGTGCGCGTTCAACAATTGCACGTGGTTCAAAATTACGCGGAAAGGTCTGGAGAGGGTGGAAAGAAAAAACGGTCGCCCCCTTCCTCCGGAGCGGCTCCAGCACATCCGACGTCAGCATACCGGATGCGTGGCACACGCTCAACCGCCGGAACGGCAGTCGTTCTACCTGTGAGAGCGCGGTTGCAACATCCTGAACGGCTGAGTGTGGCGTGGTGATGTAAACAATGTCAGTCTGAGAAGGGATGGCGGATAGCGAGTCCGACACGTTCTTGCACCGGAGAAATCTGCCCGCTTTGCGCGCGGAAACCTTGGAGCGGGAGACTACACAGGAGATGGTGTTTCCATTCTCTACGAGGATCTTTCCAAGAACCGACCCGACCTTCCCGGCGCCGACGATGGCGATATTCCACTTCCGTTGACGGCTCATGCTCCCGGTTTGATGTTATGCGTAAGCCGCGGCAGAGAGATACCCTACGACCGCGTTGCGTTCTCCAGTCACGTCTCCGGAGTTGCAGTGATGCAGAATCTCCATGTTTCGGACACCGCGTTGATGCAATGCCATCATCACGGCTACGGTCGGACCACCACCACAGGCTTCCGTCTTTTCCGTTTCCAGGTTGTTCATCAATCCTTCATAATCAAAACGACGGACATCCTCTACCACCACCTTGTCCAGCCGGTCCGCGACTTCTGCTGTGTGGTAGTGTGAGAGGTCGGTGCTGGCCACAAGAAGAATGTCCTCTCTCGTCACTCTTGCAAGAGCTTCTCCCAACGCAAAGCAGTTTTCTCTCCCTTGATCTCCAACCACAACCGGCAACAGCTTGAACTCTCCCAACACATGCTGGAGAAACGGCAATTGCACTTCGATCGCATGCTCGGACCCATGGCCGGAAGGTGAGGCCTCCACTTTCGCACAATTCGCGAGGAGATCCTTCCGCAATTCTGTATCAATCAACACATTCCCCAATGGCGTTGAATACGAGTCACCGGGGTAGACTGACGTCCCTTTGAAGTACTCACGATGACTCGGAGAGACAATCACCACCGCTCTGAAAGAAACATTGCGCAGAAGGGAATACGCATGCGCGGCGGTCAAGCCAGAAAACTGATATCCTGCATGAGGTGCGATGATTCCCAAAACTTTGCCGGTGAGTTCCCGTGGCTCCACGCGAGCAAACAGCTCCTCAAGCTGCCTGGTCAGTTCATCAGCACGGCCGGGATAGAAGAGGCCGCACACCGCGCACGGACGGTGAAGGGTCTTCATGAAGCACTCTCCCCTTCCACAATCTCCGCTTCATTCACGATCTCAGCACTAAACACAAAGATCCGAGCATCCGGCTCACGCCATGCCGAAGGATACAGCCCGGACTTCTTCGCCACCGCATCGAGAAACGCCTCGCGATCCCATCCGTATTCGGTCGCTACCTGAGGAAGCAGGAGCCCTCTGTTCATTCCCACTTCGAGCAGAAGCCCGTGAGTTCCAACCTCTATCTCCTCAATGGCGGTGATGTGCCGAAGAGGTGAGAGGATTGAGATTTCGACGATTGCGTGTTCGAATTCTGGAAGGGTTACCGGGAGAAACCGGGGATCTTCACACGCCGCCTTGCGGGCAACATCCGCCACCACCTCGGTTAGAGGGCGAGGCGATTCTACGTAACCGATGCACCCGCGAAGCTCGCGGCCCAATCTGATGGTAACAAATGCGCCCCGCGGACGCGATAACTCCTCGTTAATCGTACCCGGCTCGGCGTTTGGTCTATTCTGGATGGCGCTGAGAATAGCCTCTCGTGCAATCCCCAACAACTCTCGCTTTGCATCAAGTGTCAACATGGTCGAGAGTCCCTATCGTAACTGGAGCAACGTAACCAATTCGCGAGAGAGATTCAAGATAGTGTTTCACATCGGCGGCGACGTTTCTTGCTTCTCTAACCATGCTTGACTACATTGCGATAGGATTCTTCTCTTCGGTATCCTCACTTACAACACCTGAAGCGATTCATGTCACTTATGCTCAGTATCTCCGGCATTCGCGGTGTGGTGGGCGAAAGCCTGACCCCTGAGGTCGCCGTCAAGTATGCTGGTGCATTTGGAGAATATTGCAAACGTCTACAGCCTCAGAACCCAACCATTGTCCTGGGACGTGACGGCAGGATAACCGGAAAGTCACTCACCCATATTATCTCTTCAACGCTGTTGGCCACAGGTGTGAATGTCCGGGCGATCGGTATTTGTCCAACACCAACGGTACAATTGGCCGTCGAGCATAGCGACGCGATCGGTGGAATCTCGGTCACTGCGAGCCACAACCCGATGGAGTGGAACGGCATGAAGTTCATCGCCGGCACCGGGATGTTTCTTGATGGTGACGAAAATCGCTCAATGTGGGCGATTGCCGAAGCGAACGAGGTCCGATACGTCCCGTGGAAGTCGCCGGGGAAGCACACCGCCGATGATATTTGGATACGAAAGCACATCGATGCCCTCCTTGCCCTCTCCTACATCGCCCGGGAAAAAATCCAACAGAGGAAACTCAAAGTGGTACTCGATTGTGTTAACGCTGCCGGTGGCGTCATCGTACCCGCGCTGCTTCGTGAGCTCGGGTGCGAAGTAATAGAGATGAACTGTGACGTCAGCGGCATTTTTTCTCATACACCGGAGCCGGTCCCGGAGAACCTCACTGACCTCGCTGCTCGCGTGAAGTCCGAAAAGGCAGACATCGGCATAGCGGTAGACCCCGACGTGGACCGGCTTGTTCTGATCACCGAAAAAGGAGAGCCGTACGGCGAAGAATACACAATCGCTTCGGCGGTGGCTTTTGTTCTTGGCCGGGAGGCAGAACTCGGCCACACGCATACCAAATCAGTTGTGGTGAACCTCTCTACAACGAGGGCAGTGGATGATATCGCGGCTCGATATGGCGCCAAAGTATATCGTACTCCGGTTGGCGAAATCAATGTCGCCAAAAAGATGAAAACCATTGGCGCCATCATTGGCGGCGAAGGAAGCGGTGGCGTGATACTCCCAGCCGTTCACCTTGGCCGGGATGCAATTGTCGGGATTGGACTCATCCTGCAACTTCTCAGTGAATTCGACGGTACGCTTTCTGATCTCAAAGCTTCCCTTCCCCAGTACTCTATTGCGAAAGGAAAAATCAACCTTGGAACAATCTCTCCTGGCAATGTCCTTGCCGCGATAAAGGAGAAGTATCGCAACAACGGCAGGATCACCACAGAGGATGGTTTGAGGATCGATTTCCCCGACTACTGGGTACATTTGCGGAAGTCTAATACGGAACCGATCGTGAGAGTAATTGCCGAGGCGAAGACGATGGAACAGGCGAGCAATGTGGTGGAGAAATTCTCAAAGGAGATACGGATACACTGACAGAAATTCAAACCTCACTCACCTCATGAAACACTCTCCAACATACATCAAGCTGGTCGACGATGCCAAGCGGCGAATTCCGGAGATTTCCGTTGAGGAGACCCGCGCCCGCCTTGCAAGGGAGAAGGGAATTGCGTTCGTCGATGTCCGTGAGGACAATGAATGGCAAGCCGGTCACGCCGCCGGGGCAATCCACATCGGCAAAGGGATCATCGAACGGGACATCGAGAAGCATGTTCATGATAAGAACGCGACCCTGATCTTGTATTGTGGCGGCGGATATCGCTCTGCCCTGGCCGCCGATGCACTCCGCTTGATGGGATATACCAAGGTGTACTCAATGGCCGGTGGCTGGCGCTCGTGGAATGACGCGGGGGGCGAGATAGAATCATGAGACCCGTTAACCGAAGCTAACATCCTTCCAAAACTGAACTGAAAGACCACCGCTCATGATCCTCTGCAAAGTCACAGGTACCATCGTCGCGACACAGAAGAAAGAAAGCCTCATTGGCCAGAAGATCCTGATGGTTCAACCGATCACATTGGACGGCGAACCTCTCGGAAGGGATCTCCTTGCGCTTGACACCGTCGATGCGGGGATTGGTGACACCGTACTCGTTGTGCAGGAAGGACAGGCTGCTGCCCAGCTTCTCAAACGGACGGACGTCCCGGTCCACAGCATGATCGTCGCAGTCGTCGATGGACTGGAAATCGTAGAGTAACGAGCAGCGATGGAAATCCGGCGATGACAATAGATGTTCGAGACCTCCTTACACTCTCCACTATTTCCGGTATCGGACCAGGCCGGCTGCGGGCACTGGTGTCACACTTCAAGGACACGCGAGCGATCGCACGCGCGAACGCCAAAGACCTGACGGCTGTCGACGGAATTGATCGGAAGATCGCCCTCACCATTGTCAATTTCTACCGAGATTCGGGTGAGGCACTGGCAAAACGCTACGTGGACCAACAACTCGCACGTCTTAACAAAGTTGATGCCCGCGTCGTAACATTCTGGGATCGCGAGTACCCATCCCATCTCAAGAAGATTTATGACCCGCCCCCGTTCCTCTTTGTGCGAGGTGAATTCGACGAACGCGATAGCGCTTCGATTGCCATCGTGGGGACACGCAACCCTTCCCCCTACGGCGTACACACAGCCGAACAATTCGCCACCGAGCTTGCCCGTCTCGGGCTGACGATTGTCAGCGGACTCGCCCGCGGCATTGACACGATTGCACATCGCGCAACAGTCAAGGCTGCAGGACGGACGATCGCAGTGATCGGCTCAGGAGTCGATGTCATCTATCCGCCTGAGAACAAGCCCCTTGCGGAACGGATCTTTGATCAGGGTGCCGTCGTTTCCGAATTCGTCATGGGTGCAAAGCCGGATGCGGGCAACTTCCCCCGACGAAATCGGATCATCAGTGGCATGACACTCGGGACCCTCATCATCGAAACCGGTGTCGATGGCGGCGCGATGATCACCGCTTCAACCGCGCTAGACCAGAGCCGGGAGGTATTTGCAATCCCAAGCGCGGTGAGCGCCAAGCGCAAGAGCGGAACGAACTTCCTCATTAAGGATGGGAGGGCGCTCCTCACTGAAACGATCGAGGATATCCTCACCGAGCTAGCGCCCCGCCTGAAAGGCGTACTCAAAGACCGTGGCACTGTTCCGCCGGAGGCACCACCGGACCTGACGCTGTTTGAAAAACAAATCTACGACGCGCTTCAGGATGAACCGGTGCAGATCGATGTCCTTGCCGAACGTGCACACATGTCCACTTCCGATGCACTGGTCCATCTTCTCTCTCTCGAGTTTAAGGGAGCGGTCCGGCAGATGCCTGGCAAGATGTTTCTGAGACGATGAGTATCGCGCAGACATTGATTCTCCTTTCCTCTTTGCGGGAAAAGTCGTACTTTACATTCAGTCTAACGTGACCGGGAGCCCGGATGTTCATTATCGGTGAAGCGGTCATTGATGACGCTGTGGGCCATGCCTCCTTCTGCTGCGATCTCGGAACGTGCAAGGGCGCCTGTTGTGCCATCGCAGGAGGCCGCGGAGCACCTTTGGAAGACGACGAAGTACTCGAAATCGAGAAAGCCTACCCCATTGTCAAAGCGTATCTCAGCCAGAACAGCCTCCAGACGATCGAGTCCGCCGGCGCTTACGAGGGAGTACCCGGAGATTTCGCCACGACGTGCATTGATGACAGGGAGTGCGTGTTTGTTTTCCATGAGGAAGGAATAGCGCGATGCAGTTTCGAGCGGGCCTATATGGAAGGAAAGATCGACTGGCGCAAGCCTCTCTCCTGTCACCTCTTTCCCATTCGGATCCGAAAGTTCGGCCAGGATTTCCTTCGGTATGAGGAGATTGATGAATGCGCATCAGGTCGGACCCGGGGAAGGACACTGGAAGTGAAGCTATCCGACTTTCTTCGTGAGCCCCTCGTTCGAAAGTACGGGGAAGAATGGTATGAACAGTTCATCGCCTCTTGTCGCACAAAGAGTGAAAAGTAGAATCGCCCATTGAGAATGCTGTTGCGATCTAAGTTATGCTGAATATTTCTCTGCAACATAAGATGCTGATGAAGCTGTCGCCTCAACAGGTGCAATACCTGAAGATGCTACAGCTCCCCACACTTGCTCTTGAGCAGAAGATCAAGGCGGAACTGGAGATGAACCCCCTCCTCGAAGAGGGATTTGAAGAAGAAATGGAGTTGACTCAAGAAGAGCCGACGGTGGATGAGCCTGTCACTGAAGCGGAGAAGGAGAAAGCGGAAGAAACCAAAGTCGATGAAGACGACAAGTACACCATTGACGACTACATCAATGACGACCTTTCCGGCTACAAGGCAAAGGAGCCATTCAACGACGAAGAAAAGGATGATCTCCCTCTTCCCGACGCCGTGCCGTTGTATCACCGGCTCCTCGAACAGTTCAGCTTACTCGACCTCGACGATGAAGAGATCATGCTGGGGCAGGAGATCATCGGCAACCTCGATGAGGACGGCTACCTTCATCGCGACCCGGCGGCAATCGTACAGGATCTGAACCTCACCCACAACACCACGATTTCCCTGGAGAAGGCGGAGCAAGTACGGAAAAAAATTCAGCTTCTCGACCCCGTGGGTGTCGGATGCCGCACGCTGCAGGAATGTCTGATCGTGCAGATGGAGGTATCCAAGAACGAGCCTGCCATCAAGACGCTCGCTCTCCGGGTCCTCAAAGAATTTTACACCGACTTCACGATGCGTCATTTTGAGGAGATCGCCAAGAAGTTGGCCATCACGCTGGATGAACTCAAGCGTGTTGTTGAAGTCATCCAGCACCTGAATCCAAAACCGGGTGAGGGCGACTTCACTGCCCACGAAAACTACGTCGTTCCTGACTTCATCGTCACCCAGTCGGACGACGATTTCATCATTACGCTGAATGACCGCAATATCCCGCCTCTTCGCATCAACAAGGCGTATAAGGAGTTGATGTCCAAGCGGAAGAAGAACGGCGTCTCGACCGAAGCCAAGGACTTTATCCGGCAACGGTTTGAAGCGGCAAAGTGGTTCATCAGCTCTATCCACCAGCGCCGGGAGACGATGATGAAGGTGATGAAAACGATCGTGGACAAGCAGCGGCAGTTCTTCGAGACAGGCGAGGGCCTGAAGCCGATGATCTACAAGGACATCTCCGAAGTAATTATGATGGACATCTCCACCATCAGCCGCGTTGTGAACAGCAAGTATGTGCAAACTGACTATGGCGTCTTCTCGCTCCGGCATTTTTTCAGCGATTCAATCAGCACAACCGATGGTGAAGAAGTCTCCAACAAGGAAGTGAAAAAAACGCTGAAGGAGTTGATCGATGCGGAGGATCCGCTCAAGCCGCTCAGCGATGACAAGCTTGCCCAGATGCTGAATGCCCAGGGCCTGAACATTGCGCGCCGGACAGTCGCCAAGTACCGCGAAGCCATGCTCATTCCTGTAGCCCGCCTTCGTCGGAAGCTGACCTGACCTCCACCCTATCGGAATCCTCTTCATGACTGACATCATTAGATCTACAACCGTCATTGGTCTTACCTACAAAGGAGCTTCCGTCATCGGATCAGACGGACAAGTGACGGTGGGAAATACGGTGATGAAACACCATGCCCGCAAAGTCCAAAAGCTGTACAACGGAACCATCCTTGCAGGCTTCGCCGGCGCGGCCGCAGACGCATTTACACTCTTTGCTCGGTTTGAGGATAACCTGGAAAAATACCACGGCAACCTCGAACGGGCGGCCGTCGAGCTCGCCAAGGATTGGCGAACAGACAAGTACCTTCGTCAACTGGAAGCATTGCTTGCTGTGCTCAACAAGGAAAAATCGCTCGTCATCTCCGGAACAGGCGAGATCATTGAGCCGGACGACGGCATCTTGGCCATCGGTTCGGGCGGAAGCTATGCGCTCGCCGCTGCCCGCATGCTCATGAAACACTCAGCCCTGAGTGCCCGACAGATCGTCGAGGAGTCGCTCAAAACGGCAGCGGAGATCTGCATCTACACAAACCCAAACCTGACGATCGAAGAGCTCTAACTCCTCAGGAAATTCATCATCACACAGACCATGACTGACAAAAAGCTACAACCGCTCCTGCCACACGAACTCACACCACGAGAGATTGTGCGGGAATTGGACAAGTACATCATCGGACAACAGAACGCCAAGAAATCCGTTGCCATCGCTCTGCGTAACCGATGGCGCCGTCTGCAGGTCCCTACCGGCCTCCGTGAAGAGATCATGCCCAACAACATCATCATGATCGGCCCGACGGGTGTGGGGAAGACGGAGATTGCGCGCCGCCTGGCGAAGCTATCCAATGCTCCGTTCATCAAAGTCGAAGCATCGAAGTTCACCGAGGTCGGCTATGTGGGGCGGGATGTTGAGTCAATTGTCCGAGACCTGACGGAATACGCCGTGAACATGGTGAAGGCGGAGCGCCGGGCAGAAGTAAATGATAAAGCAAAGAACCTGAGCGAAGACCGGATCCTGGACATACTCATTCCACCTACCCGTAAACGACAGCCTGCCGGTTTTGATGTGAATGAAGGGACGGAGGAGGAAGACAACCACACTACGCGCGAGAAGTTTCGGCAGAAACTGAGAGCGGGACAGCTTGAGGACCGTGTGATCGAGCTTGACGTCACCACAAGCGCGGCCCCCCTGATGCAGGTGATCGGACCGATGAACCTCGAGGACATGGGGGTCAACCTGCAGGATATGTTCGGCGGACTGTTGCCAAAGAAAACGAAGCAGAGGAAGATGACAGTGGCCGAAGCCCGCGTCATTCTTACCAATGAAGAGGCACAGAAGCTGATTGATCACGACGCTGCCATCAAGGAAGCAATCAACAGGGTGGAAAACTCCGGCATTGTCTTCCTCGATGAGATCGACAAAATCGCAGGGAGCAAAGGACAAACCGCAGGGCCCGACGTATCACGGGAAGGTGTACAGCGGGATCTCCTGCCGATCGTCGAAGGGTCGAATGTGATGACAAAATACGGTATGGTCGCCACCGACCATATCCTCTTCATTGCCTCGGGCGCATTCCACATCTCGAAGCCTTCCGACCTGATCCCTGAACTCCAGGGCCGTTTCCCGATACGGGTGGAGTTGAACAGCCTGACTGAGGAGGATTTCGTGAAGATCCTGACCATCCCCCAGAACGCTCTGATCAAGCAATACGCTGCTCTTGTCGCCACCGAAGGAATTGAACTAGAGTTTCGCGAGGACGGTATCCGAGAAATTGCGCACATCGCCAGCGAGGTTAATGAGCAGGTAGAAAACATTGGCGCACGCCGGCTCCATACGATCATGACCACGCTGCTGGAAGACATCTTGTACGACGCACCTGACAAGATCCATGAGAAAAACCTGACGATTGATCAGAAGCTTGTGATGAACCGGCTTTCCGGCATCGTGAAGAACAGAGACTTGAGCAGGTATATCCTCTAAGCCTGTCCTGCCATTGCGTGTCGCTTGCTTCCCCTACTCCCCCGAGAACCGAGCTTCATACCCTCCCACCATACCCCGTTCGCCGGGCAATCCGGAGATGTCGTGCAAAAGGACCACTTGTGCCGCCCTTTCGAACAAGTGTTTCCACTTTGGTTTCAGAGAACATACCACAAGACGAAGTACCAGAAATTCGGTTGTCTGAGGAGGAAACGACTGAGCAATTTGAAAGAAACCAAAGAGAATAGACCGAGAGTGCTTTCACGGATGAGTTACGAGCGGAGACGACAAGAGGACACCCTCCTGCCAACGGTGGACGGGGTGACTACAACATGGACGTGACTATATTCTAAAGCGGGTACCGACGGCTATCGAACCTCGAGAGAAACTGTTGGGCAGAAGAAGCCATGTCACGTTTTCAGATGCAAGCGCGAACTCGAACACCCCGACATTGATTCCAAAACCGAGCGCGAGATTGAGATAGTCCACCCCCCCGAATGAAACGCCTGTCCGGAGCGGAAGCCACGAGACGGGCTTGTATTCAAGACCGATAGAGATGCGGGGAATTTTCACCGTTCCAGGCGTATCAAAGAATCCCTGAGTATAGTTCAATTCAAGAATCATCTCACCGGGCATTTCTTCCAAGCTTGGGAGCTTGTGGAGCAACACCGCAAAGCCGGCACGCAGCGTTGTGGGAAGTTGAGTCGAAAAAGGACCGGAAGCTCGTTTCTCGCCTCTGACGATATCTTCTACCATCGACCGTTGTTGTTCGTTCAGCGGATCATCTATCACGATGGTGGTATCGATGAAGCTCTCTTCAGTATTCTTCGACCATCGTATGGATCCGATATCCGTTACGCTCAATCCAAACAAGAGCGCATCGTTGACAAACCCGGCCACACCAATGTCAACACCAAAGCCCTTACCGGCGAGTTCGGGAAAAATATTGTAGTTCTTGAGATATCGGATCTTGCTCGGGTCCTCGCCTGCCCGCCGCGAAAGGAAGTCGATGCTTCCTGTCAGCGTTGCGTTGTTGGAGGTTGCAAGGAATGTGTTGAACCGCTGGACTTCAAAGTAGCCGAACCCATGAACCAATTTTGCGGCCAAACCAACCGAAAGCGACTGAACAAACCGGACGCGCTGCAATGGGAAGCCGATGGCGAGCGCATATTCTCTGGTCCACAAGGCCTTCACATCGGTGCCGGAGAAGCTGTACGTCGAGCCAACAGGATTGCCCTTCAGAAGGAACTCGACGTAGTCTTTGGGAACATCAAGTAAGCCACCGATCTGGTCGGTGACTGTAAAGGCCGCCGCACCAAGTTTTTCTATACGGAATGACACACCGAGCAGCCGCGCATCGAGGTCGAAGGATGAACGGGCGATCCTATCTTCGAAACTCTCCAGAATCCGTTCCTTGTCACTTTCTGTCAGATATTTCCCGACACGACCGCTGTCAGTTTCGACGCCCGTGAAATAGCTGGTATAGATTTCGTAGTCAAGAAAGTCACTGCCAACGTGGAGACCGAACGGCATGACGCTCAACGTCACCATTCCGTCGTCGGGAAGCCCCAGGTTTGCAGGGTTGATTCCGATCGCGTCGAGACCACGGGCAGATGCGACTGACGTCCGCGCCATCCCCATTCCGCGGATGTTCGAACGTTCCCCGGCATCAGCCTTTCCCTTGAGCATGCACACCATCGCGAGAATGGCAATTCCCATGAGGACTATGCGAAACGTCTTTTTCATGGGTTCACCCTGTAGGAAAGGGTTGACCAAATTCTTACGCGAACGTAATCTGATGTCTTGAACCTGACCGCTGGACTTCCTGGTGTTGTTTCCATGGAAACTGCATATGTCAAGAACTCCGCGGGGTTGAATTGTCGCACCTCGGATTGGCTAAGCTCAAAGGATGATGTACTTTGCGCGGGTAAAATAACATTCCCTCCTCCATCCACTCCGGCGGCAGCGATCTGCACACCCTGTCCTGATTGCGGAACGAGAAGAATCGATTGTCTTGACCGGTCAAGAAGACGGAGCGATACCCCTACTTGCAGAGGCATGCCGTTCTGGACTTCGATATACATCTTTCCCAGGTTCACATCATTCAGCCGGCTCTTATCGATGGTGTAGTCCCTGTACCCGTCGGCAGTAGTGTCACCGATCGCCAGTGTGTCGCGGTAAGTGCCGTTGACGATTCCAAGCATCAACGGGACTTCCAGGGCGAGATTGCCGCCGAATGAGCTGTTGCTCCCCACCCGCCCAACCCCTGCGAGTGTCGGCATGTACACATCGGGAGGATTGACAAGCACTCTGCCGATCAGCCTGAGTCTCTCTGGTAATTGTCCAGAGAACTGGCTGAGGAACTGCCCTACTTCCACCGGGTCGAACTGAACAACATCGGTTCCTGTCTGCAAACGTTTCTGTGATGCCGGAACCTGGAGGAACACCGAGTCCCCCGCGGCATTCCTGCCACCAACGCTGACCTCCAGATCCATCGGGAACCCGATGGAGGATTGCGTTGTAAACCCGAGCGCGGCGGCCGGAATATTCAACTGCCCACCAAATCTTGTCGGGAGTTCTCCAAAGGAAACCGGAAACTCGGAACTGACCGTCACCCACGTGGGCTTCAACACAGCAACGGCACTATCCACCACTATGTCTGACTGGCGTGAGACTGCAATCATTACCTTGTCGGTATCGCTGACAGTTACCGGTTGACCGGAGCCGGCAGGGAGTATCACACTGCTCACCACCTCGAGCGAACGAATAAGATCCGCCGACTGAGATTGAATTCTGTCGCCTGCGAGATCAATAACTGTTGAACCGGAACCTCGTGCCGGAAGGGACAGGCTGTCTTCATACGGAACAAACACGCCACCAACCCGCCGCCGCAACTCATTCAGTCGAAACTTGAACAGCATGGGGATATTGACGCGACTCGCAAACTGCAGTTGCAACTGCCCTGTCCGGAGGTGGAGTTCCCTGACGAGAGTGGAATCATCAATCGGGAGATGCGTGGTATCGTTGTCGGAGAGCCGCTGCGGTGGTATCTCTGCAAACTCAGCGTATCGGGCCTTCAAGTTGCTCGTGCCGAGTGTTGCCGCAAAGAGAGTCCCTGTAGGAATCATAACGGGACTTGCGCTTCCAGGGGTATGAAACTGGAGACCAGCGATTCTGACGGTGTTATCCAGTGTCCGTCCTGAGAGGTCATCTGTTGCCGTGCGTGAGCTATTCGGTGGGATCGTCGCCGGCGTATACACAAATGTCGCCACCACAGTGCCCTGGGCGTCCAACAACTGGATCGGATTCATCACATCCATCGCGACGGGAAGATTGTTATCCAGCGTCAGACTGATCGAACCACTTTCCATGATGACTCTCTGGAAAGTTGGAATCGTGTCCAGAATGTCAGCAAATGTCATCGACGTGTCGGGTATCGGCACGTTGGACCCACGGGGGAGCCAAGGGATGTCGATCGGCACATAGAGAGGGACGACTGCCACGTTGAACGTACCAAATTCTACCAGCACCGTGGTATCGTTCGGACTAATCCTAATCAGATCACCGATGAGTGTTGGCGATGTGTTGATCGTCGTGGCATAGACAATTTCGCCGCCAACTCCTGCTCGGAGCAGGCTTGTGTCCTTCTCAACGATCTCTGAAAGGGTATATTGCCTGTTGGCTAACGGAATGGAAAGATTGGTGTCCCAACTCGGCGCTACCGGCTCCAATGGCTGATTGAAGCAGCGCAACGACAGGAACGCAAAGAAGAGAAATGGAACGCACCCCGCCAATGGGGTTCTGCTGAATACTGCAGGCACCAATCTGAAGTTCATGGACTCCCATGCGCCTGCTTTGCTTCGTCACCGGATGATGTGAATCCAGCCTCCATAGCCAAAGCCAGGCATATTGTGTATGGACGATTGCTTCTTTGACTGGTATGCATCCCCCAGCATCCAGAAACTCTTGTCTATACTGATGTTACAAAGGACATGCCACGGCTTCTTCAAGGAACCGGAAAACCGTCTCCCCTACCTCAGTGGGGCTGATATGGGATCAGTGGACTTTCTCATCCTTCAAAACCTGCTGGAATCCAAAGGCTCCGCCGGGAGTCTCCCCGTGGATCTTTATTTCGCCGAACTTCTGCTCAAACTTGCTGATGTTGTCCTCAAGAGCACGGAGCAAAAGCTTCGCATGTTGGGTTGTCATTATTACCCTGGCGTGTACTTTTGCCTTTGGAACGCCGGGAAGCACGCGGGTGAAATCTATGACAAATTCAGCGGGGGAATGCGTGATGATGGCGAGGTTCGAGTAAATACCTTCCGCCTCTTTCTCCCCGAGCTCAATATTGATCTGTTGTCCGGGCTGCTGTTGGTCAGCCATTGGTAACTCCTTTCAAAAATAAAGCCCGCCTGCGGGCCGAGGCCCCTCGGTGGGCGAAGGCCCGTCCACCTGATGAACAGATGGGCGGGCGTATGAGTTGCAAGGTTCTTAGCTCCCTTTCATGAGGGCGTCGGCTTTCTTGAATGCTTCTTTCGCCTTATCAGTCATGCCGAGGACCGTATAGACTTTTCCAAGCTGCAGCCACAGATTTGTATCGTCCTTCTTTACCTCGGCGCTCTTCTCAAGATACGGGATTGCCATCTTGTATTTTTCCCGATATGAGAGGTCCTCTTTATAACTCGAGCCCTTGCCAGCCTTCATGGCCGCTTCCGATTTCTTGTCTGATTCGGTTTTCATGGCCACACCCCAGTTGAGGTAACC
>DASRUE010000061.1:0-15408 GCA_035687895.1 Bacteroidota bacterium
ATAGCTGAATTGCAGCTCCACACTCATCAATGGCATGGGGTACCATTGCGTGCCGAGGTCAACTCCTGTTCTGCGGAAGTCGCCGAATGTCGGACTCACGGAAGTCGTAAATGAAAGAACCCCATCGAGCATAGTATACCGGGCACTCATGGAGAGAGAAGTGTAGTTCAGCTGACCATTTTGCACTGGTCCTGTGGCAGACGGAAGCGTGTTCAGGTTGATGCCAAGGTCTACTGATGTCTGCAACGGAATGGTATACAACGTCAGAAGTCCGACCGACAGTGTCACATTCTCAACATCATACTGACGCATCGACCGGTCGTCACGCGTAGAGGTCGAAATGCTGAAGGATGCCGTGTGCTTTGCCATATATGTGAAATCATGGGTGGACTGGAGGTAGAAGCGGAGCGTTCCATCGTCCACAGCATTCAACATATCCCGGATGGGCAGTCCATTGCTGTTGGCAAAACTTGCGAACCCAATTGTCACATTGGGAATCTCGGTTCGCGAATAGTAACTGACCGCCATGTTGAAATTGGTGAAGGTTGTTGTTGCGACCCTGGTTTTGCTGGTGTTGTCTTGAAGCCGTTCGAACCCGAGGATGGCAAACACCTGATTATCTACAAGTCTTATCCGGTCGGAGATATTGAAGCCTTGAATGTCCTTTCTGAGGAAAGTCTGTCCGAAGGAGTTGTAGTCGCTCCCGCGGAAAAGATACAGGAACTTGAATCCGTTGTCAAAGTAATTGAGACCCAACGAGACCTCGTAGGAGAGAGTAGAGAGACGGTCGAATCCCAACGGCTTGAGGTTGTCGTTAACGGTAATGAAGTCGCCGAGAATATCCCTTAAGCCCTTTATTCTGGGTGCATCCTTCGGGTACACCGTGTCGATGTATGCGTCGGTGAAGTTGCCGCTGGAAATATCACTGTTGAATGCACTAAACGCACCCTGCCCTGTCAGCTCGATTCGCTTTTGGTCGAGCTTCACACTAAAGTCCGTTCCTACAACAAGGTTTTCCTGCGGGCGCGTGCCGTATGCAATCGAAGTGATGTCGTCCTTCGACTTAAGCCAGGTAAATCCAAACTGCCAGTTTTCCCCGGAACCGAAGCTTGGCCGAACGGCAAACAAGTCGCGAGCATAAGTTCCGTAACTAAATTTACCCCATGTCTGTGCATTAATTGGAGCGTATGGTGCGGTGGAGTCCCGACGCACCTCGGCTGAGAGGCTGTCAAGGGAGAATTGCTTTAGCAACAGCCCTTCGATTCCACGAGTGGTCTTCCCAATTGCAAGGTCGATGTTGAAGGATCCGAGGCGGACCGACGAGGTAAGGCCGCGCACTCGCTTTCCGCTCAACACCAGATTAGGAAATGGGGGATAGCTGTCGCCGTATCCTACACGGATCCAAGGGGATTCAAGCCCTGCGAAATAGCGATTCTGGGGTTGGACTGAATTCTTCTCGTCGGATGTAACAAACAGATTGGAAGTGAATCTGTATTCGCCAGAAGTCGCATGGAACTGCACTCCGCCACGATTATACCACGTTCCGGCCGAGCCAATCTGCTCATGACGCGATTCCAGTTGGACCGAAACACCATACCGGATCGGATATCCTTGATCCTGCAATTCGAGCGTCTGGCCCTCACCCGTGACTGAAAAACTGAGGCTGGAACTCCGATGCAGATTGCCTTCGCGGTTGAAAAGCCGGACAGTGACCCGATGTAAACCAGGTGCAAAGCTCACCGAAAGGTTCTCCGGCGCATACACAATCATGTCATCCGCGAATACCGCGTCTGTGGTGATGTCGATGCCATCCATCAGGATCTGTGTTGCACGTCGTACAACGATGGAATCCGCGCGCAGGAGAGAAACAGCAACCACAAGTTCTTCAGAAGAGACACGGGCAGATGGTTCAGGACTGAGAAACACGACCTGTGCATCCGCTGTTTCCTCGGCGCGCACAGGAATCTGCAAAGTCTTTCCGGGAGGTGTGGAGAACGGATCGGCGTTTTCGCTCAGAGGGTAGGATTCGAGAAGACCAGAACGGTTGGCGAGGACAATATAGTAGTCGATGAACGGCTCGACTACCTCGCGCCCCGGGATGGTGACGGTTGCGACATTTCCCACCACATCCATCTCGATGCGAGTGTAATCGCTCGCTCCAAACGAACGATACAGAAGATACACCCGTTCGATTGCTTCACCTTGCAGGAGTTCGGCCCTGACCGTCAAGGGACTTTTCGCAGTTGTCTGTGCCGGGACAACGGAACTGACCTTGGTGCTGATCTGGGCATGGACAGTAAAGGCAATGAAGACGAGGAAACAAAACGGAAGAATCGCGCGTCTGCGATAACGGATAAAGCGCACCCGCGCGAAATCGTGGATGTACATTGGTCAGGGGAGTTCAGTTGAACAAATGTCTATCAACAACAAAGGGGCCTCGGCGACTTCGTCACAGGGCCCCTATGTTTAGAACATGCTACCAGCGTCAACAGAAACGGCGCTCATGCCATTGCGTCCGGCGTGTATCTGAAATTATTCCTTGTAGTCAATGATGAGACGTTTGGAATTCCCCTGGTTATCACGCAACTCGAACTCGAGTCGGTTATCCTGCTCCGTTACCCGTGCCGCGTTCTCGGCAGCTGCCCGTTCCGCGGGGGTCGATGGCCGGGCCGAGATCGTCCCGTCGGGATTCGAAATACCCGTGAAGCCTGCACCCACATCAACAAAGTTGGAAGAGATGTTGTTCGTCAAACGGACCAGCCCTTCGGTTACAACGAGAGTGTCCGATGTGTTAATAGTTAGCGAACCACCTGTTCCGCGGATCGACGCGACGGATGTCGGTGAAGAAAATCGGAACTCTTCACCAGCGCGCTGTTTCTGCACGTTAAAGCCAACAACGCCCTTCTGAATATTCACTGACTTGGAAAATGCGCTTCCACTAACGGTGCCCGTCACCGTCAGCTCAGTCTTTTCACGCACCCGTACAAGGCTGTTGTCCTTAAACTTGATAATGGCAACGGATTGCACGCCAGTCTTTACCTTATCTCCAGAGGACAGCGTTTCTCCGCGTTTGGCCTTTTGCCAGTCTTTCCCAATCTCCTTACGTGTGACGTCCAGAATCACCTTACTGACGAGCGCAACTGTGGGTTCGGCAGGGGGAAGTGCCAGGGCGGCCGCCGGGACAAGCAGTCCGGAGGCAAATGCCACGAATAGAATATGTGCGATTGTTTTCATATGGTCCCCTCATTTGTCATGCTATTGGAGTTCCGCAGTGGTTACTGCTTCCGGATCCATGCGGAGTCTGTTCAACAGGTTCATAAGTTCTCCGAAGGATATCGCTGAACCATTCAAGCGGATAGAACCCGATGGTGTCAACCTTTGCGCCCGGATTTGGTCGAATAGCGATTGATACTGGGGGAGCGCTCGTTCAAGTTCATCCAGCAACGAAGACAATGACGAGCCACCACTTCCTGCCACAGCAAAAGATCGGAGCTCGCTTTTGAGAGCGGCCACAGTGCCTCCCGACGTGCCCGCAAGTCCTTCCACAAACCAGACGTAGGTCTTACCCGGTTCCAGGATTCGGGCTCCACTGCTGGGATACTGGAACGACTTTGCCTGAACGGTAGCAGAAAGGTGCGGGATACCGGACGCTGCTTCCTCCAGTGAGTTCTGTCCGGGGAGCTTCTCAAACACTGAAATCCGTGACGATGGCCCATCGTACTGCCATTGGAACACGGGAAAGGGATTGACGAAAGAATCCCCGTCCATTGGCGAGAGAAGCTGAACCGTGGATGGGTTTGAGATGATGATTTGGAACGTCGTTCCAGCGGTACTCGTCGAATCTCGAACGGTGACGGCAAAACTGTACACGCCCGCCGGGAGCGTGCCCGAGGGAAGAGCCGTCTCTTCCAAGCGTCGCTTGGACACTTGGTCAACTGTGTGAGTCACCAAGGGGATGGTCCGTCCAAGATCGAGGTTTGTGACGGTACGCGTGCCCATGACAGCGAAAGGCTCGGTTACGAGAAGTACAACGCTACGCGTTTCATCGGGGAACGTGAAACTCGCATTAATCTCCATTGTTGCTGAACGTGTACTCCCATCCAAAACCCTGATGTTTACGGTGAAAAGCCACTTTGGTGTCGTTGAATTGACAAAATCAACGTCCGAAATGGAGAGAGTATTCACAGGGGCAGTTTGGGTTTGTAAGTCAAAAACGGACTGTCCAAATCCCACCGCGGTAAGGCAGAGAAACAGTATCAGAAAGGCCGGGACAAAAGCGTTGGGGAGCGCTCGTGAATGAGAGTTGCTTGTCATACATCCCCCTTTGTTGTTCAATGACAGCGGGTGAAATTCCCGTTTTCCCGCCGATTCGCGTTCAAAGTATAACGAATCGCAAACACTATTGCAAACAAAAGGGGGGCTGGGGAGACCTACGTCACACGAAGGGTGTGTTCGGGGTCAGCTTGTGGGGCGGGAGGTCAAAAGCGTCAGAAATTCACAATGTCATTATAGACAACAAATGCCATGAACGTCAGGAGAAGGACAATGCCTGCTTTCTGAAGCCCCATTTTGATTTTCACTGGGATCTCCCGACGAAAGATCCCCTCGTAGATCAGAAACACTAAGTGCCCCCCATCCAATGCAGGAAACGGGAGGATGTTCAAAACAGCCAGACTGATACTCAACAGAGCCATGAATCCCAGATAGCTGACGATTCCGAGCTCAGCAGTCTGTGTTGCCATCTGGGCAATCTTGATGGGGCCGCCGACATTTTTGCTAAACTCCACCTTACCGCTAACCATCTGCCAGACTTGTTGAACGGAAAGGGCTGTAACCTTGATAATATCTCTGACGCCTTCCGGAAACGCTCCAAGGATGGAGTATTCCACTCTTGTCATCGGTCCCGTATATCGGGCCTCCAACGAAATCCCGATCCGGCCATCGTCCGTAGGTACGGTTGTCCCTTTGAGCAACTCCGCGCCCCGACGCCATTCCACCTCAAGAGGTCTCCCAGCGCTTGCCCTTACAAGATCAACCACTTTCTGATTGTACTTGATTGGAGTGCCGTTCAATGAGACAAGAACATCCAACGGTTTCAGGCCAAGCAGGTCTGCCGGCTTGCCCGGCTCCACCGTGTTGATGATGACTTCTGTATTGATCGGGATGATGCCGAATGAGATTTCCGTCGGCTCCGGAATCGCTGTGCGGGGGATTTCAAGCGTTATCTCCCTGTCTTCGCGGAGAACATCGATGGCAACGTCGCTGCCACTTGTCTCAAGGTAGATGGAGGTATAGATACCATCCCAGTGAGTGACCGGTTCTCCATTAATCCTGAGGATTCGATCGCCCGCTTTCAGACCACCAGTAGCTGCCGGACTTCCTTCCGCGACGTATCCAATCTCAGTCGTTTCACGAATAATCTTCCCCTGCGCGTAGTTAATCCCCCAAAAGATGACAATCGCGAGAAGAATGTTCATGATGACTCCCGCAGAGATCACCACCATCCGTTGCCAGATGGGTTTGGCGCGGAATTCCCACGGCTCTGGCGTTGTCCCGATAAACCCGGTGTCGAAGCTCTCGTCAATCATGCCAGAGATCTTGACATATCCTCCAATAGGAAATGCTGCCACGCGGTAGTCCGTGTTCCCTTGCAGATCAACATTCTCAGGGAGCTTCCAGAAGCTAAATCCTGTTACCCTGTTGTAACCGAACAGGCGGTGTCCCATCCCCAGCGCGAAGACTTCAGCACGCATACCGCAAATCTTTGCAGCAATGAAATGTCCAAACTCATGGACGAAAACCAGAACCCCGAGAGTCAGGACAAAATAGAATAATGTATCGAGGAATTGCATTAATATCCCTATTGAGTAAGCGAGACTTGGTGCATTACATGTTCACGCGACGTTCTGTCAGCGAGAATGATATCATCGAGCGTGCATTGGTGGCTCTGCGTATGGTTGGTGAGTGCATCCTCGATCACGGAGGGAATCTGATCGAACGGCAGCCGTTCCTCCAGGAAGAGTTGCACCGCCACCTCGTTGGCCGCATTCATCACCGCTGGTGCGGTACCCCCCAGCGCCAACGCCTTGTAAGCGAGACTGAGGCATCGGAACTTTTCAAGATCGGGTTCCAGAAACGTCATCTGCCCCACGGCTCCGAAATTGAGCTTCCGGAAAGCTCTTCCCGGTCGCTCCGGGTACATCAGTGCGTACTGGATCGGGATCTTCATGTCTGGCATGCCAAGCTGGGCCTTGATGGATCCATCAGCAAATTCCACCATCGAGTGGATGATCGACTGCGGATGGATAACAACCCCGATCTTCTCCGGCGGCAACCCAAAGAGCCAGAACGCCTCGATCACCTCTAATCCTTTGTTCATGAGCGTTGCCGAGTCGATCGTGATCTTGTTCCCCATCTTCCAGGTCGGGTGGTTGAGAGCTTGTTCTACGGTGATGACCCGGAATTGTTCTTTCCTGTGATGAAGAAATGGCCCGCCCGATGCGGTGAGAATAAGCCGTTCGACGCTGTCGAGTTGTTCGCCCCGCAGGCACTGCAAAATCGCACTGTGCTCGCTGTCGATGGGTATGAGTTGCACACCGTGCTCTCGGACTTTTCTCATCACCAACTCACCTGCCACCACAAGGGTTTCCTTGTTGGCCAGAGCGATGTCCTTTCCCGCCTCAATTGCCGTGAGCGTGGGTTTCAGTCCTGCAAAACCCACAAGGGAACTGATCACCAAATCCACATCGTCTCTGCGGACGACCTCATGCATTCCCTCCTCGCCCACCAAGATTTCCGTTGCACTCCCTATGGTCTTCCGAAGGACAGCTGCGTTCCGTTCCTCGAGGACAACAACCCCCCGCGGCTGGAAGTGACGGACCTGTTCCCGCAAAAGGTCAATATTCCGGTGGGCCGTCAGGTAGGTTACCTTCAGCGCATCCGGAAAACTGGCGATCACTTCGAGACTGCTCCGGCCGATAGACCCTGTGGAACCGAGGATGGCAATGTGTTTGGGCTGCTTCACGAACTCTCTGGCTGTGCGGAGATACTCCGGATCAAGGTACGCAAATCACGAGTGTTTCGCAAGGTAACAAACGGACGCTCCATGACGTAGGCACTCTCATAATGATTTCGTTCACCGAATTGCCTATATTTTCTTCAGAGACAACAGCCGAAGGATTGTTCACTGCAATCCAATGTCATGATCATGTTTCGCCTCGCAAGTGTCGCAGCGCTTCTCGTGTTTGCATTGGGAAGCGTGTATCCTCAAACCCCGGATGCTGCTGTGAAGTTTCGTCTGGCACAGAGCTACGAGCAGGCGGGGAACTTCGAGGATGCTGCGACACTCTACAAAGAGTTGCTGGCAAAGGATCAGTCGAACTTCGTGTATGTCGATGCACTCCGGCGCGTCTACATGCAGTTGAAGCGATATGACGATGCCATTATTCTCCTGAAGAACCGCCTTGCTGCTGCTCCAGGTGACGCGAATACGCGCGCGGTCCTTGGAGGTGTTTACTATAAAGCTGGCAATGAGAAAGGAGCCCACGCCGAATGGAACGCCACCATCGCATCAGAGCCGGCCAACCCAAATATCTACCGGATTGTTGCCAATATTATGATTGAGAACCGGCTACTCGACAAGACGGCGGAGGTGTACCGGAAGGCGCGTATTGCCTGCAGCGATCCCAATCTCTTCACCATCGATCTTGCCCAACTCCTTGCCGTCTCCATGGACTACACTGGTGCGACAACGGAATTTATGCGTTGGCTGAAACAGAATCCCACACAGCTTTCGTTCGTACAGGGTCGCATGGCGACCTTCACGGGGAAGGAAGAGGGACGAATAGCTGCTCTGGATGCAGTGCATGCAGAAATTGTGCGGGAGGAGAACCCGCGTCTTTATGAACTTCTCGGGTGGCTTCATCTTGAAGGGAAGAACTTTGCGGATGCTCTTGAAGCCTATAAAACGCTTGACAGGATAACGAACGCCCGCGGTGGACAGATCTATGCCTTTGCAGAAAGGGCTTTCAAAGAAAAGGCGTTTGCCGTGGCTGCACGTGCTTACAAAGAAGCCATCGATATGCCCATTGCCCAACAGCGACTTCCGTACGCCAAGTACGGGTATGCATGTTCCCTTAAGGAGCTAACAACGCTTGCAGATACGCTGGCGACATTTCCTTCCGGTGGAAGCGAACAACAGTCGAACCGATATCCAGTAACGGAATCCCGCCCGCAGTACTCGGGTGCCATCGGATATTTCCAGGAGATCATCAAGGAGTATCCTCGCTCGGAGTTCTCAGCCAGGTCGTACTTCCAAATTGGAATGATTCAATTCGAGAAGTACTTTGACCTCGACGCCGCCCTCGCTTCGTTTCAACACGTGGAGGAGGAACTGCCTGGCCTTGCGGTGGTCCAACATGATGTGACGTTGACAATCGGTGACGTGTTAACCGCGAAGGGCGATACGGCTCAGGCGGCGGCCCGGTTCGCGCGGGTATTGAACACGCCCACAGCTACGCCCGATCAGACAGATGAAGCCAGCTACCGGATTGCTGAGTTGGAATATTTCGGTGGACGGTTTCAGGATGCGATCAGGCGTCTCGGTGAAATCACACTGAATCTCAAAGCAGATTATGCGAACGACGCGCTGCAGCTTCTCACATTCCTTCAGGAGAACACCACGACGGCCGAGCTTGCGCTTCGCGAGTTTGCGCGGGCTGATTTTCTCGCCCGGCAGCGCAAGAACACGGAGGCCATTCCACTGTTCCTACAGATCATCGACCGGTACCCCCAGGCGTTGCTGGTGGATGATGCGCTGATGAAGATGGCGTCGTTGCAGGCGCAGGCGCGCATGTTCACCGATGCGATCGCCTCGTATGGGCGGTTGCTCTCACAATTCAAAGAAAGCAGCATCGCTCTGGACATAGCGCAGTTCAACATCGGAGAGATCTACCAGTTCGGCATGAATGACATTCCCAATGCGATGAAGTCGTACGAGCAACTGCTGTCGGGCTTCCCGCAGTCGATTCATGCGACAACGGCGAGAAAGAGGATCAGAGAGTTGAGGGGAGACTCGTTGTAGGGACGCGTCACGTGGAAGATGTTCAGCGCGCTCCAAACACTATTCATATTCCTAACAGCATTGCACGGAGACAGTATATGCAAAGGTTCATGCTCGCGGTGTTCCTGGTTCTCGCCCCAACAATCCTTTTTGCACAGTCAATTGACACCAAGGAGTTCATGCTGAAGAACGGGCTGAAAGTGGTGATGGTGGAAGATCATACTGTGCCCAGTGTGTGCTTCGCGATTGCATTCCATGTTGGCAGCCGGAACGAACGACAGGGCATCACAGGTATTTCACATTTGTTTGAGCACATGATGTTCAATGGCTCGAAGAATTATAAGCCGACTGTGTTCGATCAGATTCTCGAGGCGGGCGGGGGCTACTCCAACGCATACACAAGCAACGATATCACGTTTTACTACGAAGAGTTCAACCCAGATCTTCTCGACAAGGTCCTCGACATGGAGGCGGACAGGATGCGCTCCCTGAAGATCGACACGTCGAACCTCGAGCAGGAACGGGGGATCGTGAAGGAAGAACGCCGCGTCTCCACCGACAACAATGTTCGGAGCAAGATGTTTGAAGATCTGTACGCCGCGTCGTTTGTCGCGCATCCCTACCACAATCCGGTTGTCGGGTGGATGGGAGATCTCAACAACATCACTCTACAGGATGCGCGGGACTATTTCAAGAGGTTCTACGCTCCGAACAATGCCACCGTTATTGTCGTCGGAGACTTCGATTCGAAGTCGCTCCGCCCGAAGATGGAGAAGCTCTTTTCTTCGATCCCCAAGCAGGCGTCACCACGGCAGGTAAACAACGCCGAACCGGAGCAAGAGGGGGAACGTCGGTTGATGCTGCACAAGGCGGCGGAGCTTCCGGCTGTTGCCATTGGATTCAAAGGAGCCCCCGTCTCATCGCCTGATTTCTATGCATTGCAGGTGGTCTCGGCGATTCTCTCTCGCGGACAGAGTTCGAGGTTGTATAACAAGCTCGTCTACGAGGATGAGATCTGTACCGAAATCGGCGCGGGAATGGATGAGTACATCGATCCGGGCCTTTTCTCAATATTCGCGCAGATGCAGCCCGGGAAGAAGGTGGCTGATGCGGAGGAGGACATCTATGAAATCCTCAATGAGATAGCCGAGAAGGGAGTCACGGACGAAGAGCTGCACAAGGCCCTCAACACTGTGCAGACGGATTACGTGGGAGAGTTCAAGACAAACGTCGGTATTGCCGGACGGCTTGGGTATTACGAAGTGGTCCACGGTGACTACAAGACATCATTCAAAGTTCTCGACCAATACACCAAAGTGACCATCGACGACATCAAGAGGGTCGTGCGGCAATATCTCAACGATCGGAAGCGGACGGTCATCATTCTTGTGCCCGAAAAATCGGGCGAATCAAGTTCATCGACAAACTAACATTGGGAATCTCAACAATGCGGCGGACTTTTGTCATCTCACTCATTCTTCTTGCGGCCGCGGCGTTTGGCCAGCAGATTCATGTTCCACCAACAACACGACAGACTCTCGATAACGGTCTCACCGTCATCCTGATGGAATATCGGAAGGTTCCCATCGTCTATTTCCGTCTGGTGGCACGGGGAGGCTCGGCACAGGATCCTGCGGGAGTGGAGGGGGTTGCCGGCCTGACGACTGCTCTGATGCGTGAAGGGACAACCACACGCAGCTCGACAGAGATATCCAACACGATCGATTTCATTGGAGGCTCTCTCTCTGTCGACGCCGGGCTGGAGTACTGTGCTGCCAACTCCGAGGTTCTGGCGAAGGACGTTGATACGGGCCTCGACTTGTTCTCCGATGTGATCCTCCGTCCGTCGTTTCCGGACGAGGAAATCGAGCGGCAACGAAAACAATCCCTGGCTGGTCTGGATGCAGTGAAGGAAAATCCGCGCAGCATTGCCTCCATTACATTCTCGAAGAACGTCTATGGCGGGCACCCGTACGGCCACCAATCGTTTGGCACGAGATCCTCCCTGGAGATGTTGACGAAACGGGATCTGCTTGAGTTCTACCGGAAGGTCTTCGTCCCGGACAACTCCATTCTTGTTGTTGTCGGAGACTTCAAGGTTGCAGAGATGCACAATAAGATCCGGACTGCGTTCGGTAGCTGGGCTGCCGCCGGGAAAGTGGATCTGACCTTGCCTCCTCCTGCCATGCTGCGGGGGAGGAAGGTTGTTCTCGTCGACAAGGCCGATGCAACACAAACACAGATCAGGGTCGGGAACACCGGCGTGGACATCAAACATCCGGACTACATCGCGATCACGGTGGCAAATACGATCTTCGGTGGCGGCTTTACTTCGCGACTCAATGATGAACTCCGGGTGAAGAGGAGTCTCACCTACGGGGCGGGAAGCGGGTTTGCGGCGAACCTTGCTGGCGGGAGCTACAGTATCTCGACGTTTACCAAAAATGAAACGATCAAGGAAACCATGGACGTCATTCTTGAGGAACTGAAGAAGTTTCGCGAGAAGGGGGCGACCCGTGAGGAACGGGAAAAGGCGCAGAACTATATGGCCGGGAACTTTGCACGGAGCCTCCAGACTCCGGAGGCGCTTGCTTCTCGCATGACGGACATTGAGTTGTACGGATTTCCCAAGGACTACCTGGAGACATACATCAAGAAAATCAAAGCGGTGTCCCTGTCAGATGTTCAGCGCGCGGCGAGAACATACTTTCTTCTGGATGATCTGTTAATGGTGTTTGTTGCTCCCGCCCAACACATAATGCCTGTGGCGGAACCCTACGGCCCTGTGAGTGTTGTGGATTTGAAGGATGCCGTTCAGTAGTCAGTGAAGGAGAAGAGGATTGTGAGGATAATGCTAGGATTCTTTCGCGTGATGATCTGGGTGATGCTGCTCTGGAGCGGCGCGTCCGCGCAGCAGAAGATTCTCATCTTCATGGACCTCCAGCAGACCGACCATTTGAAGGCGTATGGCATTGCGTACTGGGCCCTCACGAAGGGGATCGAGATTGACTGGCTGCTGAATTACCGCGGCGGCTCGTTCATGCTGGACAACCACGACGTGGTCGCATCGGAGTGCCGGATCCGCGGTGTGGCGTTTGCCGGGCTCACCGGCGCTGACGCGGCACAGATCTACGCCGAGGTCCAACGTGAAGATAACAACATGGACGTGGTGCGCCTCGAAAAAGCCCCACGCGTTGCT
Source organism: Bacteroidota bacterium (assembly GCA_035687895.1). Lineage (GTDB taxonomy): Bacteria > Bacteroidota > Ignavibacteria > UBA10030 > UBA6906 > JAERML01. Next base: position 12,261 of record DASRUE010000061.1, read on the forward strand.
GTCTATGTTCCACCCGGGTTCCAGCCATGGGATGATGCGGTGACTCTTGCACTCGAGTACGCGGAGATCAAGTACGACAAGCTGTGGGACGATGAGGTGATGAAGGGGAAGCTCTTCGAGTACGACTGGCTCCACCTGCATCACGAGGATTTCACCGGCCAGTACGGAAAGTTCTACGCCTCATTTGCCAACGCAAGCTGGTATGTCGAACAGCAGGTGACGCTGGAGAAGAAAGCCCGCGAGCTTGGCTTCAAGAAGGTTTCCGATCTGAAGAAAGCGGTGGCGCGAAACATCAAGGAGTACATCGCCAACGGCGGGTTCATGTTCGCCATGTGTTCCGCTACCGATACATACGATATCGCCCTTGCCGCGGAAAATGTCGACATATGCGACGTGATGTACGATGGCGATCCGCCTGATGTCAACGCACAGCGGAGGCTGGATTTCTCCAGCACACTTGCATTCACAGACTTTACGCTTGAGAAGAATCCGCTCCGGTACGAATACTCGGACATCGACCAGCCGCCGAGCGATTTGCTCGGACTGCAGAATCCCGAGACCGACTACTTTACACTCTTTGAATTCTCCGCCAAGTTCGATCCGGTGCCAACGATGCTGACGCAGAACCACGTCAACGTGCTGAAGGGATTCCTGGGACAGACGACGAATTTCAAGAAGAGCTCGATCAAGAAAACCGTGACAATCCTTGCGGAGAAGGAAGGGTTCGACCAGGTCCGGTACCTTCATGGCAACTACGGTCGGGGGACGTTCACCTTCTACGGTGGCCATGACCCGGAGGACTACCAGCATGCTGTGGGCGATCCTCCCACAGACCTTTCGCTGCACAAGAATTCACCGGGTTACCGGCTGATCCTGAACAATATTCTGTTTCCAGCGGCGAAAAAGAAACAACAGAAAACTTAAAGACAACATCTCAATCACCAATCACCATCAGGAGAACACATGCGAAGAACACTGCTCCTTTCTCTTCTCACCATCGGTCTTTCCTCGTCGGCTTTTGCTGCCGGTCCCGTCCGTTTCGGGCTGCACGGCAACGCGGCGTTTTTGAATGTCCCCGAGCCCCTCAAGGAAGCCTACGGCTTCGGCTACGGCGGTGGCGCGCACCTGGACATCAGCCTGCTTGTCCTCAGCATCCGCGTCAGCGGCGACTACATTTCCTTCCCAATCGATGAGGGGAAGTTCAAGGCCATTCTTGCTGCGGGCGGACTCAACGCCTCCGACTTTCAATTCGACGGCGGACGCATCGGCATCCTCTCGTTTGCCGTCAATGGCAAGATGGGCTTCCCGGTTCCCGTCTTCTCGCCATACATTACGGCTGGCGCCGGCCTTGCCAGCATAAGCGTGTCGGATTTGTCGATCAGGTATCAGGGCCAACCGGTTGTTTCTGCAGCAGGTCAGAAGGCAGAAACAAAGTTCTCCATCAATGTGGGCGTGGGCGCCGATCTGGATATCATTGTGGCAACGCTCTTCATCGAGGCGAAGTACACACTCATCTTCACCGAAGGAGAGTCGAGCTCCTATGTGCCGGTGACGCTGGGGATTACGTTCTAGCAGGATTCTTCCGCTGGTGTTGATAAAGGCGGGGTCACGAGACTCCGCCTTTCGTTTTCACGTCTTACCGCCCCACTCCCTCATGAATCTCGCGAGGAATGCTTCCATGTACGCGTGTCGCTCTTCGGCGAGCGCACGTGCTGTTGCGGTGTTCATCAGGTTTTTGAGGAGGAGAAGCTTCTCGTGGAAATGGTTGATCGTCGTTCCGTTGGCGTTCTTGTATTCCTCAAATGACTTGTGGAGAGTTGGGAGAATGTCCGGGTTGTATAGCTCCTGCCCCCTGTGTCCGCCATAGGCAAAGGCACGGGCAATGCCAATTGCACCAAGAGCATCAAGTCTATCCGCATCCTGCACCACCATCCCTTCCTTTGTCCGCATCCTCGTCTTCACCCCTGCACCCTTGAAGGACAGGTCGTGGATGATCTCGCAGACATGATCAATCACCGCCTTCTCCACCCCGATCTTTTCAAGCCATACTCTTGCTTCACGAGGTCCGGCAGTTTCATCACCGCCGTGGAATTTCCAGTCGGCGATGTCGTGCAGTAGCGCGGCTAACTCGACTCTGAAAGGATCGGCATTTTCCTGTTTCGCAATCCGTATTGCCATTTGCCGCACCCGCTGGATGTGCCACCAGTCGTGGCCGGTTCCCTCGCCGGTGAGCTTCTGCTTTACGTGCGCGGCTGTCTGTTCGACAATGTGTTGCGAGTTTGTCGCGTTCATCCGAATTGAAACGTGAAAAAGGTAGGTGCTTCTTCATAATACTAGAAACAATGGGCGAATTCAAGGAGCGGATGATCGTCTTGCTTCTCCACCCACAGCGTGCTATATTGGGACACACATGAGCCGGGAAGTACGACATATCACCGCACAACTGCTCCTCGCGGCATATCTGCTGGCTGGAGGGTTGCTGGAGTTTGCGCACCACGATGGCCACGCAGTGCTTCTCAGATCGCAGCTCGCGGTATCGACCCATGACTGCGGGGCGCGCGAAGTTCATATCCCGCTTGACCAGAAACACAACTGTCTTGCCTGCACACAGGCATCGCAACGCATTCTGGCAGAGGCAGCCGGTTATGCAGGCATAGTCTCTCCACTTATTTATCTTTCACACCCTCCTCAGTTCCGTCAAGAGCCACTCGAGACGGACATCCTCTATTCGGGTAAGCGCGGTCCTCCCATTTCCTAACTCCGTTTCACTGAACCATAACCGATAGAACGTTCAGTTTTTTATTGGCAGAACGCCATATCCTGGTGGAGGGATACATGTATCGTGTCAAACGGAAAGCGGTCTATTTTGGTATTGGGTTAATCCTGTGTACAATGGCGAACGCACAGCAGGATTCAACGACAATTGCAGACTCGCTTCTTGTGGAGTTGCAGCGGCAAATGTCGCCTCAGCTACAGCCACGACAAGCGGTTGCACGGTCCGCCCCATCAACGAACCCTGACATAAGCGCGATTGGAGATTTTCGGTCCTCATACACGAGCACCGGCAGCAGAAAAGTTGAAACTTACCTCAATGAACTTGAACTCCAGGTCGCCTCGGTTGTAGACCCTTACGCGCGTGCAGAGTTCC
>DASRUE010000062.1:0-3802 GCA_035687895.1 Bacteroidota bacterium
ATCAGTACTTCCGCCATTCAAAGATCCCGAAGCTCGATGTGTTCATCACCCGGAAAGGTACTTTCGTGACGATGAAATACAAATGGACCGCGGACGTTGCTGATTTCCGCATGCCGGTGAAGGTGACCACCGGACCGGGGAAGTTCGAGTTCATTCATCCCACCACCGAATGGCAGACAATGACGCTCGGTGATCTCGACCCGATGCAGTTCAAAGTGGCAGATCAATTGTTTTATGTCGATGTGAAGCTCGCCTGGTCGTACGTTGACCCGCGCAAGCCGGACTAATGCCACATCGTTTGCGGGCAAACAGACGGAGAAAATCGTGACGTCATTGTGGAAAGGTGTATTCCCCGCTCTCACCACGAAGTTCAAACAGGATGGGAGTCTCGACATTGCAGCGATGGAAGAGCATTTCGGTTGGCAACTTGAGTGCGGGGCGGATGGGCTGATTGTGCTGGGTTCTCTCGGTGAAAACGGGACGTTGAGCCAGGCTGAGAAACAAGAGATCGTGAGGCTTGCAGTTCGTGTCAGCAGTGGCAAAGTGCCTGTCCTCTCTTGCATTGCTGAGACGACGACTGCAGGTGCGTGCGCGTTCGCGGAACAGGCCGCGGCCAATGGTGCCAATGGATTCATGCTCCTTCCCGGGATGCAGTATGTTTCCGACCCGCGGGAGACCATGCAGCATTTCCGGACTGTTGCCTCTGCCACGGATCGGCCCATCATGCTCTACAATAATCCGGTCGCCTATCGAGTGGACACGACGCCGGAGATGTTCCAGGAACTTGCCGACGAGCCGAAGTTTCTCGCCATCAAGGAATCATCGGACAATCCGCGCCGGATCACGGACATCAGGAACCTTGTGGGAGACCGGTTCCAGATTTTTGTTGGTGTCGATGATCTGGCACTGGAGAGCCTGGTCCTCGGCGCAGTCGGCTGGGTTGCCGGGCTCGTGTGTGCTTTCCCGAAAGAGACCGTCGTACTCTACAAGCTCATCAAATCCGGCCGGCTGGATGAAGCGCTGCGACTCTATCGATGGTTCATGCCTTTGCTCCATCTGGACGTGTCGATCAAGTTTGTCCAGTACATCAAACTTGCCGAGACGATGGCTGGTGTCGGGAGCGAGTATGTCCGTGCCCCGCGCTTGACCCTCATGGGCCCAGAGCGAGCCCGTGTCCAAAAGATTATTGCGGATGCCCTCGCAACAAGACCGGAGTTGCCAAACGTATAGCTCGCCGCAGGCATCGCAAAGGTTAGAAGACGAAGGAATCTCAATGCACAAGAACTTCATCAACGGTGAATGGCGCGAGACCCCATCTGCCAGGGACAATATCAACCCGTCAGATATTACCGATATCATCGGTGTGTATGCCGTCGCCGATGAGACACAGGTAAGGGAAGCTGTTGCGGTGGCGAAGAAGGCTCAGCCCGCGTGGGGAGCAAGCACACCGCAGCAACGGTTCAATGTACTGGATATGATTGGCACGGAGATCCTGGCGCGGAAAGAGGAACTCGGGCGGCTCCTGTCGCGTGAAGAGGGAAAAACACTCCCCGACGGTCTCGGCGAAGTGATGAGGGCAGGACAGATTTTCAAATTCTTTGCCGGGGAGGCACTCCGGCTGGGTGGCGAACATCTCGACTCCGTTCGCCCGGGAATCGAGATCGACGTTCTCCGTCAACCGATCGGCGTCGTGGGACTGATCACGCCATGGAATTATCCCATCGCCATCCCCGCGTGGAAGATTGCGCCGGCCCTGGCATTCGGAAACGCTGTGATCCTAAAACCTGCCGAGCTTGCACCGGCTTGCTCGTGGGCGCTCACCGAGATTATCTCGCGGTCGGGTCTACCGGCCGGAGTGTTCAATCTTGTCATGGGGAAAGGGAGCGTGGTCGGCAACGCCCTGGTCAATCATCCTGACGTTGCCGGGATCAGTTTCACCGGTTCGGTGGAGGTCGGGAAGATGGTCGCTCTCAGTTGCGCGCAACGGTTGGCAAAGGTGCAACTGGAAATGGGGGGAAAGAATCCTCTTGTGGTGCTGGATGATGCCGATCTCGATGTGGCGGTGAATGCCGCAATCAACGGATCGTATTTTTCGACCGGTCAGCGCTGCACCGCCTCGAGCAGGCTGATCGTCACGGAAGGAATCCACGACCGGTTTGTTGCCGCGATGGCGGAGAAAATGAAGAAACTAAAGGTGGATGATGCGCTTGAAGAAGGGACAGACATCGGACCCGTGGTGGATGAGAGCCAATTGAAAAAGAACCTTACATACGTGGAGTTGGGAACGAACGAGGGTGGCAAGCTCGTGGCAGGAGGTCAACGTGTGAAGCGAGCAAAGAATGGTTTCTACATGGCTCCTGCCCTCCTGACGGAGGTGACGAATACGATGAGGATCAGCAGGGAGGAGGTCTTCGGACCGGTGGCCGGAGTGATACGTGTGAAGAATTATGACGAAGCGCTTTCCGTTGCCAACGACACGCCATTTGGCCTTACCTCCGGCATCTGCACGACTTCTCTCAAACATGCGGCGCATTTCAAGCGGCACGCAGATGCGGGGATGGTGATGGTAAACCTCCCGACCGCCGGAGTTGACTATCACGTGCCGTTTGGCGGAAGGAAGTCTTCCAGCTACGGCAGCCGCGAGCAAGGAAGATACGCCATTGAGTTTTACACGACGGTGAAGACGTGCTATGTCGCTCCCTAATTGTTGATCGAACGAGAATGCAATGTCAAAGAGAACCTTTTCCTGTATTGACGCCCACACCTGCGGCAACCCGGTCCGCGTGGTAACTGGCGGTGGCCCGTTTCTCGATGGGAAGAACATGAGCGAGCGCCAGCAGCACTTTATGGCCGAGTATGATTGGATCCGGACGGGGTTGATGTTTGAACCCCGCGGCCACGACATGATGTCGGGGAGCATCCTGTATCCACCGACGCGTGAAGATACCGATATCGGGTTTCTGTTCATCGAGACAAGCGGGTGCCTGCCGATGTGTGGACATGGAACCATCGGCACTGTTACGGTGATTATCGAACATGGATTGGTGAAACCGCGGGTTCCGGGGAAGCTCCGGATTGAAACGCCGGCCGGTATTGTAGAGGCACACTATACGACGGAGGGGACTCATGTCTCAGCCGTTCGTATTGTCAATATCGCATCGTATCTTCACAGCACCGGACTCGAAGTCGAATGCCCGGACCTTGGCCTCCTCCGTGTTGACGTTGCCTATGGTGGCAACTTCTATGCGATTGTTGATCCCCAGGAGAATTACAAGGATATGGAAGACCTGAGCGCTGGTGATATCCTGCGCCTGAGTCCGATTCTCCGCCGCCGGCTCAACGAGAAGTATCAGTTTGTTCATCCGGAGAACCCGACCATCAAAGGCCTGAGCCACATCGAGTGGACGGGACGCCCGAAGAACCCCGAAGCACATGCGCGCAACGCAGTGTTCTACGGCGAGCGGGCAATCGATAGGTCGCCATGCGGTACCGGCACCTCAGCGCGAATGGCACAGTGGGCGGCGAAGGGAAAGCTCAAGGTCGGCGATGTGTTTGTGCATGAAAGTATCATCGGCAGTCTCTTCCGGGGAAAGGTTGAAGCAGCAACGAAAGTCGGTACGAAGGACGCCATTATCCCCAGCATCGAAGGCTGGGCGCGCGTGACCGGCTTTAACACCATCTTCCTCGACGACCGCGATCCGTATGTGCGCGGTTTCCAGGTCGTATGAGGAACGTACTCATGCAAATGAAGAAGGCTCATTATGAACACGCAATCAGATGTCGTCATTATCGGAGGAGGAAT
>DASRUE010000063.1:0-5466 GCA_035687895.1 Bacteroidota bacterium
GCGATGACATTCTGACGGTGCTGCGGCTGGCAAAAGAGTTCGGATTCCGCGTTGTGTTGCACCACGTAAGCGAGGGGGCGCTGGTTGCGAAAGAGATTGCCGAGGCGAAAGCGCCATGCTCAATCATCGTCATCGATTCTCCCGGGGGCAAGCTCGAAGCGATCAATCTTGCGTATGAAACCGGTGCCATTCTCGAAAAAGCTGGAGTTGATGTGGCATTCCACACGGACGACGGCATTACTGATTCCCGACTCTTCCTGCGGTCAGCCGCGTTTGCCGTCCGTGCCGGCATGACGAGGCCCAAAGCTCTCGAAGGACTCACGCTCGCTGGTGCACGCATGCTCGATCTCGACAAGCGCGTTGGCTCACTTGCGCCCGGCAAGGATGCGGACTTTGCCATTCTTTCCAGCGATCCGCTCAGCGTGTATACGCACGTTGAACAGACATGGGTGGAGGGGCAGAAAGTATGGGACCGCGCAAATCCTGAAGATAGAAAGTACGCGGTGGGCGGTTTCCAGGTCTTTCGTGAATCCTCGTCCGGCGATATGTGCGATGGAGGTGCGGAATGAGTATGCGAAGGTTTAACCCCACCCTTACCCTCCCCTTAGTAAGGGGACGGCCGGGGTGGGGTGTGCTCTATGCCATGTTGCTCTTTTCAAGCTCACTTCACGCTCAGCTCGCCATCAAAGGAGAGACCGTCTATACCATGGTCGGTACACCGATCACTGACGGTGTTGTCCTTATCAAAGGCTCGAAGATCGATCGCGTGGACCGGGCGTCGGCTGTTACGATTCCTGCCGGCTACAAGGTGATGAACGCAAAGGTCGTCACTCCGGGGCTTATCGATGCCCGTTCCGTGGTCGGACTCTCCGGCATGTACAACTACGCGCACGATCAGGGTCAACTTGAGAAATCCGACCCGATGCAGCCGGAGTTGCGCGCCATCGATGCATACAATCCACGGGAACAACTTGTGGAGTGGCTGCGGAACCTTGGCGTGACCACATTGCACACCGGACACGCGCCCGGCGCTCTCGCGAGTGGAACCACCATCGTCGTGAAGACCGTGGGTAACACGGTCAACGAAGCGCTTATCGATTCAACGGGGATGGTGGCGTTCACGCTGGGCGAGTCCGTAAGCAACAACTTCAAGTCGCCCGGTACGAGATCCAAAGCTGTGGCGATGATCCGGACCGATCTCTTGAAGGCGAAAGAATATCTCACCAACAGGAAGAAGAAAGACCAGGAGAAGCGTCCTGCCACCGACTTGAGGTTGGAGATGCTGGCCCGGGTGCTGACTGGAGAAGTCAAGGCGCTCATTACCGCACACCAGGCGACAGAGATCATGGCGGCGTTGCGATTGCAGAAGGAGTTTGGGTTCACGATGGTGCTCGATGGCGCGGCCGAAGCGTATCTCGTTCTGGATGAGATAAGGAAATCGGGCGTGCCGGTGATTCTTCACCCCACGATGATGCGTCACTACGGCGACGCAAGGAATATCTCTTTTGAAACTGCTGCGAAGCTCAAGCAGGCGGGAATCCTCTTTGCCATCCAGGGTGGCTACGAGGGCTACGTTCCCAAAACGCGTGTTGTGTTGTACGAAGCCGCAGTTGCGGCAGCCAACGGGCTCTCATTCAACGACGCGCTTGCGGCGATCACGCTCAACCCGGCCCGGATCCTTGGACTCGATAAGCGTATCGGCTCACTGGAAGCCGGCAAAGATGCCGACGTGGTGCTGTTCGACGGTGATCCGTTCGAGTACACAAGCCATGTGTGTGGTGTTGTGGTGAACGGGAATGTGGTACGTGAGACATGCAAATAATAGGGAGAGGGTCTTTATGCCGGGTTCCGTGAGTGTCGAAATCATCCGGGTGAATGAGACAAGCGGCGATATTCCTCCACCAAAATATGCAACGTCGCATTCCGCCGGCATGGACATTTATGCTGCGGTGAATGATGAACTTGTATTGAGGGCGGGGGAGACGGCGCTGATTCCCACCGGCTTTGCGATTGCTTTGCCGGAAGGCTTCGAAGCACAGGTACGCCCTCGCAGTGGGCTCGCGGCGAAGAATCAGGTCACTGTCTTGAACTCCCCCGGCACCATCGATGCCGACTACCGCGGCGAGGTGAAAGTAATCCTGACGAACTTCGGGAAGAACGATTTCGTCATCAAGCGGGGAGAGCGGATCGCACAACTTGTGATTGCACGGTACGAGCGTGTGGTGTGGGAGGAGAGAGACTCGCTGGACGCAACGCCACGCGGTGCCGGAGGCTTCGGGCATACAGGGAGGTAACAATTGACAGTTGTCAATTGTCCATTCACAATTGTCAATTGACCATGGATCAGTCGAGAACAAATTCCGAAACGATCGTCGTTGCTATTGCCGCGCTGTTACTTGTGGCCCTCGGATACACAGTCAACGCCATCATTTCTCCGTTCGTTCTTGTCGGTGCGATCTTGTATCTACTCTTTCCTTTTAGAGAGGCGTTGCTTGTCCGCCGGATCATGTGGCTCGCGCTGTTCCTCTTTGTAGTATGGTTCTTCTATTCGGTTCTCCACCTGCTTGCGCCGTTCCTGATTGCGTTCCTGCTTGCCTATATTCTCAACCCGGTGGTCGCCAGACTTGCCACCAAAGGGTTTCCCCGCTGGGCCTCGTCGTTGATTGCTGTGGTGCTGTTGATTGGATCCGTTGTTGCGGTGATGTTGTTTGTCGTGCCGTTGGCGATCCAGCAGTTCAACGGCATTCTCGCCGGAGTCACGGGGATCGCCCGGGATTTTTCCGTCTTCCTTCAGTCCGGTAAGATCTTTGACTTCCTTGCCTCATACGGCCTTCCGGTGGACAAAGCCCGTGAGATGATCAGCGAGCAAATCACTCCGCGCCTGGAGAACCTGCTGACCAATTTGTTTGGAGGAGTATTCGGTTTTCTCACGGGTGTGTCATCCCTGGCGCTGCAGTTGATCAACGCCATCATCATTCCGTTCCTTGTGTTCTATCTGTTGATGGACTTTCCGGTCATCACGCACCGGTTTCTGATGTTCGTCCCCAAAGAACGTCGTCAGCGCGCAGAGGAGCTTGGCCGGATGGTGGATCGGTTGATGGGGAGATATTTTCGCGGCGCCATCACGGTAGCGTTCCTGCAAGGGACCATCTCGGCGCTCGGACTCTGGATGATCGGGGTGCAGTATGCTCTTGTCCTCGGCATCATGACGGGGATTCTGAATTTCATCCCGTACGTTGGCTTGATTACAAGTCTGGTTGTATCCTCGATCGTAGCGTTGCTGAGTGGTGACCCGGTTCTTGTCAAGGTCATCGGCGTTGCAATTCTCTATCTTTCCCAAAAACTTCTGGAAGCGACAGTCTTCGGCCCGAAGATCATCGGCAACCAAGTGGGGATACATCCCGTGTTGCTGATTCTCTGCCTCCTGGTGTTCGGATTCTTTCTCGGCTTTGTCGGCCTTCTGATTGCTGTTCCCGCGACCGCGCTGATCATCGCCTCGGTGAAGGAATGGGAGGCCTCGCGCCCGCCTGCTCGCCGCCGTCGCTCCGTCGCTGAAGCTCTGGAGCGTAAGCGACCGAAGGACTCAGGCAAGCCTGCCTCACAGGATTCCCAGAAGCGGGCAGGCAAATCCGGTCTGCATCAGGAGTCATAGATGTCCGGTTCACTGTACCTCGTGGCAACCCCCATCGGCAACTACGATGACATCACGTACCGTGCACTCAACGTGCTGCGGAGTGCCGACATTGTGGTGTATGAAGAGCGGCGGGAGGGAGAGAGACTCATGAGACATTTTCAGATTGAAAAACCGGTCGAGTCGCTGAACGAACACAACGAGGCCGCGGCATCATTCCACATTCTTTCGCACCTGAAGGCCGGCAAGTCCGTTGCACTGGTTTCGGATTGCGGTACCCCTGTCTTTTCCGACCCCGGACAAACACTGGTGCACAAGGCTATTCAGGCGAATATCAGGATCATTCCGATACCGGGTGCCTCCTCGCTGATGCCCGCGCTGACGGTGTCGGGGTTTTCCATCGACCAGTTCCTCTTTTATGGCTGGCTCTCGCCCAAGAAAGAACGCCGTCGCACGGAGCTACGACAACTCACACAGGAGAAACGGACGATCGTTCTGATGGACACGCCGTATCGCCTCCTCGCGTTGCTGAAAGATCTTGCCGAGGCATTCGGTACAACCCGTCGCATGTGCATTGCGTTCAACTTGACGCTCCCCGATGAGCAGATGTTCTACGGGACTGCCGTCGATCTGCACCGACAATTTTCTGCAAAGGAACGGAAGGGGGAGTTTGTGATCGTGGTGGAGGGGCGCATGCGTGACACCAATGACGGGAAACGATGATCGGATTCATCACGACCGTTTCGCTTGTGCTCCTCTCGTTACCCTCTGGCGCCATGGAGTCCCTCGCTGACGGTGATGCGGCGTTCTTCCGCATTGAGTATCCGTTGGCAATTGCCTTGTACACCGACGGACTGCAACAGTCCCCTGACAACCCGGAGTTTCTGTGGCGTCTTGCGCGTGCCTATGTTTGCAGGGGAGAAGTGGCTCCGGAAGAGGAAAGAGAAGTAATGTTCCAGGCGGCGGAAGGGTACGCAATGCGTTGTACTAGAGCCGATTCGCTGCTCGCAAGCGGCCATACTTGGCGTGCCGCTGCGCTCGGGTATCTTGCGCTTCATGCGGGGATGAAAGACCAGGTGTGGCTTTCGCGGGAACTGATCAGTGAAGTAGAGCTTGCCATCGCACTGAATCCGATTGACGGCGCAGCCTATTCCATCAAGGGCTCGTTCTACCGAGCGCTGGGCAATGTAAGCTGGTTCCAACGCCAGCTTGCGGAGATCTTCCTGGGTAATGTTCCTGATGGCGGATACGAGCAATCTGAAACGGCTCTGAAACAAGCAATTGCCCTCGCCCCTGATGTGATGCGCCACCACTATGAATTGGCTGTCCTCTACATTGATTGGGATAGACACGAAGAGGCGCGGGATATCCTTGTGCGGGCCGCACAGCTTCCGGTGCGTGTGGCAATTGATCGTGAGCGGTTGGTTAGGATACAAGAACTACTTTCCTCTCTCAACGATGTAAAGTAGCTCTCCGTAACCCGCGGCCTCTTCTGAATTGGTAGTTTCTTGAACCCGAGAACGCTTCAATCGTAACTTATGAGCACTCCTTACGTCAGTCAGTTGTATGTCTATCCGGTAAAATCTGCACGCGGAATTCCCCTTGATACTGCGCATCTTGACGGGCGGGGCATTCATCTGGATCGGCGGTGGATGCTGGTGGATTCTGATGCACGGTTCCTCACACAGCGGGAGATCCCTCGTCTTTCACTCATCCAGGTGGAATCATTGCCCACCCACCTGCGTATCACCGGGCCTGCGATGCCATCCCTGACCGTTCCTTTAATCCCGCCTGAGCGTAAGCCACTAACGGTGATTGTCTGGAAGGACGCCGTT
>DASRUE010000064.1:0-79565 GCA_035687895.1 Bacteroidota bacterium
TTTGTCCTGCTGCTGATCTACGGGGCCTACTTCGCGCTTCGGTCCGCAATTGATGTGGAGGAGAAACGCGCAACTCTTGCCGCCGTGTATTCGATCATAGCCGCGGTAGTGATGCCATTTTTCATGTTCATCATGCCCCGCATTCTTGAGAGCCTCCACCCAAGCCCCATCCTGAGCGTGAGCAAAGAGCAGGGCTCTATGGCACCAAACATGCGCGTGCTCTTCTTTGCATCACTTGCAGGGTTCACCGGTCTCTACTACTGGATGTGGAACCTCCATGTCCGCGCGTCCCGTCTTGAGTTCCACCGGTCCATGAAAGCAGGAGGATAGCCGTGTTTGAGTTCTTGAACCAAAACCCATTGTACGTTGTTCTTGTCATTGTCCTGGTCGTCTGGCTGGGGATCTACATGTATCTCTTCCGTATCGAAGGGAAGATCACGAGGATGGAAAAACAAACCGGGAAGTAAACTGAGGAGAGCGATATATGAATGCAAAGACGATCATTGCTGCGGTCATCGTGGTTGTTTTCATTATTTTCGGTGCGTATTCCTTCATGGACAGCAACGTGGAGTATGTCGATGTGGCTAAGGCAATGACAACGCACAAGAAAGTGCAGCTCAAAGGCTCCTGGAACCGCGACAAGGAGTCCTCGTTTGATCCGAAGACCAGTCAGTTTACGTTCTATCTTGTAGATGATAACGGGCAGGAATGCAAAGTTGTGCTCGAAGGTGCGGCGCCAAACAACTTTGAAATGGCAACGAGCGTTGTTGCAAAGGGGCGGTTCACCGAGGAAGGATACTTTCACGCCACGGAAGTGTTGACGAAATGCCCTTCGAAGTATGAAGCTGAGGGAAGCGAAGTAAAGAAGACCACGTAGCGGTCGTGTCGGGTACTGTTCTTTGCACATAAGGGAGTATTGCATGATAGGTGGAATCCTCGTCAAGCTCGCGTTCGTCACCTGCCTTGTTTCGGTTCTGGCATATTTCCAGAGCCACCGGCGGGGGAGGAACGAAGTCCTGAAGTATGCCCGCATTTTCTTCCATGCCACAGTCGTGACGGTGATGGTAACGGCTGCCTACTTTCTGTATCTCATCCTCACACATCAGTTCCAATACACGTATGTCTGGAGCTACAGTTCCATCGAGCTCTCCACACCGCTCCTGATATCAACATTTTATGCAGGACAAGAGGGAAGCTTTATGCTCTGGGCACTGTTCACCTCGTTGATCGGCGTCTTCTTGATGCAAGATTCAGCCAAGAAAGGATACGAGCCTCAGGTGATGACAGTGTTTGGTCTCATCGAGCTGATGCTGTTGCTTATGCTCCTTGTAAAGAATCCATTCACATATGTATGGGAAACATGGCCCGGGCAGGTGGAAGCAGGCTTCGTTCCTGCGAATGGACGGGGACTCAATCCGCTTCTCCAGAACTACTGGATGGTAATCCATCCGCAGGTTTTGTTCAGCGGGTTCTCCGCAATGGGTGTTCCCTATGCGTATGCCGTTGCGGCATTGATGAAGAAAGACTACACCAACTGGATCCGTCCCGCAACACCATGGCTTGTGTATGGTGCGCTTGTGCTGGGAACGGGCATCATGATGGGCGGCTTCTGGGCATATGAGACTCTCGGTTGGGGCGGATACTGGGGATGGGACCCTGTGGAGAATTCGTCGCTTGTGCCATGGCTCTTTTCCGTCGCGGCAATCCACACAACGCTCTCACAACGGAAGAGCGGCGCCTTTATTAAGACCAACCTTGTACTCAGCATGTCTTGTTTTATCTTCGTTTTGTACTCCACTTTCCTTACCCGGAGCGGTGTCCTCGGCGAAACGTCCGTTCACTCATTCGTCGATCCCGGTATGTGGGCATACTGGTTGCTTGTCGGGATGCTTACGATGTTCTCCTTTCTCGGCCTCGGAATGATTTGGGTTCGCAGGAAAGAGATGCCGAAAGCACCCGTGAAGCATGATTACTACTCGCGAGAGTTTGCTCTGTTTCTTGGTTCAGCGGTACTTGTATGTGCTGCAATCTTCATTACCGTCGGCACATCAGCCCCCATCATCACGGGAATCCTACAGGGCAAGATCACCGCTGTCGACATCTCATACTATGTCACGACGACTGTTCCTTTAGGAATCGCGATCGGCATCCTGGCAGGGCTCGGCCAATTACTCTGGTGGACGAAATCCAGGAAATCCGAGGTCGTAAAGAGTCTCCGATTGCCTGTTGCGCTCGCTCTCCTCACGACTGTTGTTCTGGTGTTTCTGGGGATGAATGACTGGATTACCGCATTGTTTGTTTTTGGTGCGGCCTTCGCGCTTTTTGCCAACCTCGCTGTCGGATTGCACATAGTGAAAGGAAATCCAAAATACGCAGGGGGCTCCATCGCCCATGTAGGGCTTGCAGTTATGTTCCTCGGTTTTGTTGCGTCCTCCAAATATGACGAGAAACAAACGGTAACACTCCCAGAAGGTCAAACCGTTGAGGCGATCGGCTACAAGCTCACCTACACCGGATTCCGACCAATAGATCGTGAGAAGTATGCTTTTGATGTCCACGTTGAGAAGGAGGGGAGAACTCATGTCATTTCCCCCATCATGTACTATAGCGAGTATACCAAGGGTCTGATGAGGAATCCCGATATCGTAAACCTGATCAGCAAGGATCTCTACATCGCCCCACTGTCACTAGAAGAGGCGGGGAAAGGAACTCGTGGAGCGACCGAGAAAGTCACTCTCAAGAAGGGGGATACTCGAAAGTTTGGTGATATGGATGTGACGTTTGTTGATTTTGATTTTCCGGTGATGGAGAAAGCGGCCATGCTGGAAAACAAAAAGGTTCGGATTGGGGCCAGGCTCTCGGTGAAGGAATACGGGAAGAAATCAGAGACCATTATTCCTGCCAAGATCATTGAGAATGGAGAACAAATTGATGAACCGGCCCGCTACAAAGATGCGTTCGAGTTCACCATATTCGGGATGACTCCTGATCGGGAGGCGAAGGAGAATTCAAGTGTGGAGTTGGGGGTGCTGGACCTGAAACAAGTGGGAGCACGGAACAACTCCGAGCAGAGAGATATGCTAGTGGTGGAAGCGAGCATAAAGCCTTATATCAATCTTGTCTGGTCGGGTGTAATCATCCTGCTGGTTGGATTTCTCGTCACAATTGTGCGAAGGGTACAGGAAGCCCGACTAAAGTCAGTTTCGGTGCTGACCTAAGGGTAACAATTGTTGGAGCAAAGCATAAGAGAAAAGCACGCCCGCTACTATTGGCGGGCTGATTGCTTTCTAACGGTAGAGATACTTGGGATAACATCCTAACAGAATGAGAGATGGGGCATTTGTTCTCATACAGTGCCATAGATGGATCTAGGGTGTTACCTTTACGCCGACACCTGACCCATAGACCATTTCCCCGCCGAACCAGGCCCCGACCCAAATGGCAACCAAAGCAGCAACTGTCAGCAGAAGATACATTGACCGCATCCCTTGGGGAAGTAGGGTCTTGTTCGATATGCGCCATAGAATAATGATGGCATACGCGGTCGTCGCAAGGAATGCCATCTCTTGGTGCGTCTCAAACTGACTTGAAACTTCTGCCGGAATCATAACCGTCTTCTCTGCAAGCAAACCTGTTGCTACCGCGCCGCCCAACCCAACACATCCCGCCAGTAGCAGCCACCAGGCCGTTCTCTCCAGATCATCCCGCTTGAGGGCAACCCCCAGCAATTCGAAGACCAAGCTGACCGTAAGTAGTGCAACAGGGAAATGTACTATGAGCGGATGAATATTGGGCATAGGCTATGCGTCATGAAAAAAGAAATAGTATTGCTTATGTGCCGAGGAGGTAGATGTCCTGGACTCCAATCGTTGCGTGCGAGAAGAATGGTTCACCATACTTCTTGCCAATACGATCTCCGTAATATTCGTAGCGCGTCCGGAGCATCTCAATAAAATCCGGTGAAGTGAGCACAGTTTTGGGCTCGTCGCTTGTTGGGTCATGGAACTGTGACCGAAACGCGCGGACAGCGTTCATTCGTTGTTCATACTCCTCGGAAATGTCGACAACGAAAGAAGGAGCGAATTCGTACCATTGCATGAAGCTGTAGTACGCTCTCGGACGGAAGGGGGTCTGCCTCGCACCGTCAACCATTGTTTCGACTTTTTCGAGCCCGCTTGAAAACCACGCTTCTCGGCAAAGGGCGAATGCACGCTCGTGGTCAGGATGGCGATCCACGGAATATGGTATCAACAATACCTCTGGCTGGTATTTGCGGATCATCCGGACAAGCTCCAGTCGGTTCTCCATGGATGCCTCAATGTTACCGTCCGGCATGTGCAAACATTCCCTAGCGGTTGCACCGATAATTCTTGCGGCCTCAGCAGCCTCTCGTTTGCGGATATCAGGCGTTCCCCGTGTGCCGAGCTCCCCCTCAGTAAGATCCACAATTCCGACTTTCCGCCCTTGCTTGACCAACTTAATGAGGGTTCCTCCGCAGGAGAGCTCCACATCATCTGGGTGGGCACCAATCGCAAGAACGTCAAGCTTCATATCTTTTCCTTGAATGTTGAATGAAAATATACTGATTCTCCCTCTCGGACGCAAAAGAAGAAGCGAGAAAGCGAGATGCATGGAACAGATATGGACCTGAGCCACGTCCTCATCTCACTTGTGGTGAGAGTTCTACTAAATCAGTATATTAGAGCATGTCGGTCTCATCCGAGGAACACACTGACTATCATTTGCTGATGGAAAGCTGTGAGTAGACTATTTCTTATGGTTGCGCTGCTGTCTTTCTTGAACTTCACCTGGAGTCAGGAGGGACAGAGTCTTGGCAGCATTGCTGGTGTGGTCGTAGCCGCAGAGACCGGTCAGTCACTGCCCTATGCGTCGGTTATGATTGTCGACACCAAACTTCGCCTTGTCGCTGACGAAAAGGGGATGTTCAGGTTCCCATCAGTTCCTGCCGGCTCTTATTCGATTGTCGTCAACCTCGTCGGTTACCACGATACACAGGTCGAAGGCATTATCGTCAAACCTGATAAAGAGACAGAGCTGAAGATTCAGTTGAGTGAATCGACCATCCCATTGGCCGAGGTCCAGGTGACAGGAGAACGGGCTCGACGACTGGAGGATGTCCGTGCAAGCGTTCTTTCAGTATCACCTGTCCGGACTAAAACCCTCGCAGGGGTTGGAGAGGATGTTCTGCGAACACTTCAGGCGTACCCGGGTGTTCTCAGCCCTAGTGACTTCACCTCTCAACTCGTGGTTAGGGGAAGCGGGCCAGATCAGAATCTTATTGTGATGGATGATATTGAGATCTTTAACCCTTATCGTCTCTATGGATTAATTAGTATGTTTAACCCTGAAACTGTCGCGGATATCAATCTTATCACGGGAGGATTTCCGACTCGTTACGGGGACCGACTGTCAGCCGTGCTCGACGTAACAAACAAGGAAGGGGACAGGTCCGCGCCTTTGCGGGGTAGTCTCAATGCCAGCATCACCAACGCGAACGTTGTATTGAACGGTCATGCTCCCTTTGGTTTGGATGGCTCGTATGTTCTGTCGGCGCGGCGAACGTATTACGACTTGATCCTCGGCCCCATTGCCAAGAATGCCGGTCTCGTGCAGGGAGATGTCGCCTTTCCAAATTTCAGCGACGTCCAAGCGAAATTTGTTATGACCCCGTTCGCCGGGCACAAATTCATTGCAACGGGCATCAGCAGCAAGGATGGCGTTGACCTGATTACCGGCTCCGACTCTGATATGCCCGATAGCCTGCGCGTTGTTGACGATACACGAAACGATGTTGTAGGCATCGCTTGGCATTATTTGCCGTCAACACAGTTCTTTTCGAGACTTACGACCTCATGGTACCGCAATGCGGGCACAACCGAATTCGGGGGAGAATTCGTCGACCCATCCCTCGACCGGACGATTTATGAGAATGGGGGCGATACCACCGGAATCAGGTTTTTCACGGTCGAGTTCGACTCTCGCTACGTCTTTCGGAAGTATTCTGTGAAGGAAGAACTCACCTGGGCGCTTGAGGGCCATACGCTCGAGGCCGGTGCGTCAGTGGATTTCTTAAAAACCCAACTCATCTGGCACTTTCGCCCAGATGATGTTTTTCGTTCGATCTTGACGGTTCGCGGGATCGCCTTCGAGGAGGAATTTCTTCAGACGAAGGAATACAACCGGTATGGTGTTTACCTCCAGGATAAGGTGAAGGTGTCCGGCGCGTTTTCGCTACAGCCCGGATTGCGGTTTGACCACTTCGAAATCCTCGGGAAGTCTTATCTGCAACCGCGATTCAATCTTCTCTTTTCCCTTGATCCGGTGACGACACTGCGAGGCGCATGGGGCATTTACTATCAATCACCGGGTTACGAAAAGCTCCTGGACCAGAACAGTTTTCTCGACCTCACCAACTCTGCCGTAGGAACTCTCAAAGCGGAGAAGGCCACACATTATGTCCTCGGCGTCGAGCGATGGCTTGACCCCGAGTGGCAAATCCGATTGGAAGCATATTACAAAAGATTTGATGACGTGATCGTGCAACGATACATGCCCGGAACGGTGATTAAAACGTCGCCAATTCCGGGCGGGGATATCCGTCGACGTTCGGGATGGACAACACCCATCGCAACACAAGAAGATTCTCTTACCACAGATCCTTCGAACGAAGCAACGGGGCGTGCGATCGGGTTCGAAGTTTTGCTGGAGAAGAAGAACAAGTCTCAGGACAGCCGACTCTCCGGTTGGATCAGTTACGCACTTGCTTCTGCACAGCGCGTTCGAGATGGAATCACGACACCATTTCGTTTTGATCAACTGCACACTGTTAATGTTGTTCTGGACTACAAGATCGGTTCATGGCTGGAAGCTGGAATCCGATGGCGCTACGGGACGAACTTCCCGTATACGCCACCAATCGGCATCGCTCCCCGCATTGTCAACGTCTCACGCGGTGCGGTACGGGCGGATTCCATTCAGGTGGACCTCAATGGCAATGTGATTTTCGATATCGACCGTGGCGGGGAGGAGAACAAGAATTCTGCCCGTCTCCCTCCGTATCACCGGCTCGACGTTCGTCTTACCGCCCATGCCGACTATTGGGGGTGGGACTGGAGTTTCTATCTTGACGTTATCAACGCCTACAATCACAAGAACGTTTTGAACTACAGGTTCTTCATCAACGATGACCTGACTGTTGGCAGGAGCCCTACACATATGTTGCCAATCCTCCCCACGTTGGGTGTGTCGGTCCGATTCTAATCATTGTAGCCAGGATGCCGAATGCAAAGTGATCCCTCCGTACTCACTGTCAGTGAGCTAACCCATCGGATCAAGCGGATGCTTGAGAGCGGATTTTCTTCCGTGCATTTACAGGGAGAAGTGTCCAACTTCAAGCGACACACATCCGGCCATGCTTATTTTACACTGAAGGACGAAAACGCCCAGATCTCTGCGGTCCTTTGGAGAAGTAGAGTACAACAGCTTTCGTTCCTTCCTGAAGATGGGGCAAAGGTTATCATAAGTGGACGCATCACAGTCTATGAGCCCCGGGGAAACTATCAAATCGAAGTCCTCAGCATCAGACCCGTTGGCATTGGCGAACTGCAGATGGCATTTGAATATCTCAAGAGGAAGCTGGCCGCCGAGGGGCTTTTCGACAGCGAGCATAAGCAATCATTGCCACCGTACCCCGAAAGGATCGGGATCGTCACCTCGCCAACGGGTGCGGCGCTCCACGACATCCTGAATGTTCTCCAACGCCGGTTTCCCGGTGTTGAAGTAGTACTCCGCCCAACCAAAGTTCAAGGAATTGAAGCCGCGGCTGATATCGCTGATGCCATTCGAGAGTTTAACGCATTCGGCAAGGTGGATGTGATGATTGTCGGAAGAGGGGGGGGATCATTAGAGGATTTGTGGGCATTCAACGAGGAAGTAGTGGCGCGAGCCATCTTTCAATCAGCCATTCCCATCATCAGTGCTGTCGGACATGAGGTGGATTTTAGCATTGCCGACTTCGTCGCCGATCTGCGTGCGCCCACCCCATCTGCTGCTGCTGAACTGGTCGTGCGGGATCGATCAGCACTTCTTGATACTCTGCGGAATTATTGGTATACTATTCACCAGACAGTGACGCAGATGGTGAGTGACCGCAAAGACCAAATCCGACATCTCCTGAGCAGCTATTCCTTCAACAAACCCATTGATCTCTTGCGCCGACACACCCAGCGGGTGGACGAGCTTGATCGCAGCATGGCGGCCAGCGTCGCCCATCGTGTCGCACTGGTGAGATCCCATGCTGATGCTCTCCATCACCGGATTAAAGCTCTGGATCCTCAGTTAACTTTGAAGCGCGGGTACGCGATCGTCTCCAAGAACGACGCGATTGTTTCTTCCGCGACGATGCTGCATGCCAACGATGCGATCGACATTCGATTCCACGATGGCAATGTCAGTTCCACTGTTTCCCTGACTACACCCACATGAGCGCATCGAAGAAAGAGCCACCAAAGCAGACATTTGAACAGTCTCTTCAGCGTCTGGAGGAGATCGTAGATCATCTTGAACAAGGGGATGTATCACTTGACGAGTCGATCAAGATGTATGAGGAAGGTCTTGCACTTTCCAAGGCATGCATGGACAAGTTGACCCAAGCGGAAGTGAAACTCAAAAAGCTGAGCAAAGATATTGAAGGTAATTTCCAACTCATCGATGACCAACCGGAATAGCGGGACACAGGCACACACCGAGGAACACTGTTATGAGTGAGGAACGATACCCATGTCTCGACCGGGTTACCACACCGGCGGATATGAAGCAACTTTCAATTCCTGAATTGAAGGAGCTTGCGGCCGACGTCAGGAGATTTCTGATCGAGGCCGTTTCCAAGACGGGGGGGCACCTCGGTGCTGGGCTGGGCTCGGTGGAACTTGCGGTGGCGCTCCATTATGTGTTCAACACGCCTCACGACAAGATTGTTTGGGACGTGGGCCATCAGGCATATCCGCACAAAATCCTCACTGGTCGGAAGGACCGTCTCCACACCATCAGGCAGTATGGCGGCCTGAGCGGTTTTCTCAAACGGTCTGAAAGCGAATATGATACATTTGGAGCCGGGCACGCCAGCACAGCGATTTCTGCTGCGCTCGGCATGGTAGCGGCCCGTGAATTGACCGCTGACCAGTACAAGGTTGTTGCGGTGGTTGGCGATGGTGCAATGACGGGGGGAATGGTCTACGAAGGGATGAACAATGCAGGAATGTTGAAGAAGGACATGATCGTCGTGTTGAACGACAACAACATGTCCATCGCACCCAACGTCTGGGCCATCTCTAACTACTTCACCCAGCTCATCTCCAATCCGTCATACAATCGTTTCAAATCGAATGTCTACCAACTCACCGGGAAACTTGATGTGTGGGGCGATCGGATCCGGAAGGTTGCGGCCCGTGTAGAGGAAGGGATCAAGGTTATCGTGACTCCGGGTATGTTGTTTGAAGCGCTCGGGTTCCGGTATTTCGGACCGATCAACGGTCACAACGTTGCACAGTTGGTGCGCATCTTCACGGATGTGAAGAATTACAGCGGTCCGATCCTCGTTCATACCATCACGCAAAAGGGGAAGGGGTACAAACCCGCCGAGGCCGACGTGCAACGTCTGCACGGGGTCACGCCGTTTGACAAAGTGACCGGCATTTCGCCCAAGAAATCGGAATCTGCCCCGCCATTCACCAAGGTCTTTGGTCAAGCAGTAGTACAACTTGCCCGAGAAAACCCAAAGCTTGTTGCACTCACGGCTGCCATGCCCGACGGTACGGGCCTCGACCAATTGCAAAAAGAGCTCCCTGAGCGGTTCTACGATGTAGGAATTGCAGAGCAACACGGTGTCACGTTTGCGGCCGGCCTTGCAACGCAGGGTTGCATCCCGATCGCAGCGATCTATTCAACATTCCTTCAACGTGCATTCGACCAGATCATCCATGACGTTGCCCTCCAACATCTGCACGTCATTTTCGCGCTTGACCGTGGTGGTCTGGTGGGCGCCGATGGTCCCACACATCATGGTGTGTTCGATCTCTCCTATTTGCGGATGATCCCTGGAATGACCATTATGGCCCCGAAGGATGAGAGTGAATTGCGCGACATGCTCTATACGGCAACGTTGTACGATAAAGGACCCATAGCGCTCCGGTATCCACGAGGCAATGGCATCGGTGTTCCGCTGAAACCCGGCTTTGATCTTCTCCCCATTGGCAAGGCCGAGACGCTTCGTTCCGGACACCATGTTGCTATTCTTGCTATCGGGGCTATGGTGCAGCCTGCTCTGAAAACCGCCGACATTCTGGAGAATGAGGGCATTACTTGCGAGGTAGTAAACATGCGCTTTGTTAAGCCGCTCGATGGCCCGTTGATTGACTCCGTTGCTGCGCGCTTCAAATTCATCGTCACGTTGGAGGATAACGTGGTTTCTGGTGGCTTTGGGAGCGCTGTTGCGGAATACCTCGCCGCACAGGGCATCACCGACACCCGGTTGAAGATCCATGGCGTCCCGGATCGCTTCATCGAACAGGGAACGCCTGCCGAATTGCAGCGTGACCTCATGTTGGATCCTCCGGGCATCACCACCATCGTACGAGATTTACTTGCGGCTCATCATCCTGAACAGCGACGTCCCATGGAAGCCATCGCCGAATAATTCTTCGAAGCCCTATGGATAAAGTAAAGGTCGGCGTTATCGGACTTGGTTGGGTCGCTCAGGTTGTGCACCTCCCGATTCTTGCGAAGCTCCAGGAAGCAGAGATTGTTGCGGTTTGTGACAGGGACAAGTCGCGCGCACGGCTTGTGGCCGAGAAATTTGGCATTCGGTCGCTCTACACGGATTACAACCAGATGCTCGAGAACGAGAAAATTGATGCCGTTATCGTCTGCACCTCGACGGACGCGCACAAGGAAGCTACGCTGGCAGCGTTTGAGGCGGGGAAGGATGTCCTCGTTGAAAAACCAATTGCACGTCGCCATGACGAAGCTGTAGCAATGGCAGATGCTGCGCGGCAAGCCAAAAGAAAGCTCATGGTCGGGATGAACCACCGCTTCCGGCCTGACACAATGATCCTCAAGAGCTTTTTGGAGGGGCAGGAACTTGGCAAGGTCTTCTATACCAAGACCGGCTGGCTCCGGAAAAACAATTCCGATCGGGCCTGGCTGACACAGAAAGAGAAATCCGGTGGCGGCGTCTTTCTCGACCTGGGGATTGTCATGCTCGACATGGCTTTCTGGATGATGGGCTATCCGGACGTCAAGAAGGTGAGCGCCACGCATTTTTCGCACACCACAAAACAGGTGGAAGACACCTCTGTTGTTGCTATTACGATGAAGAACGGATCGATGGTGAATATTGAGGTGAGTTGGTCGATGTTTCTACCTGACGATCTCTATTACTGCCAGATATTCGGAACGGAAGGAACGGCAAGCCTGAACCCCCTTCGTATTAACAAGGAACTCCATGGCAATTACGTGAATCTTGCCCCCGCTAAAATGGATCCGCCGCAGCATCTCTTCAAGAGATCATACGAAAACGAGTTGAAACATTTTTTTGGTGCGGTACACGACATTCACCCCGTGATATCGACGGGCGAGGAAGCCGTCCAACGAATGAAGATCGTCGACGCCATTTACAAATCGGTGAAGACGGGAAGAGAAGTGACACTGACGTAACAAACTATGTGATCACGTGAAGAAAAGAATACTGGTTGTCGACGATGAACGGGACATCGTAGACCTCATTGGCTATAATCTGGGCAAGGAGGGATACGATGTCTCTTTCGCTTATAACGGGAAGGAAGCCCTGGATAAGGTCTCGCTGAAGCCCGACCTTGTCATCCTTGATGTCATGATGCCGGTGCTTAACGGCTTCGACACTTGTAAGCGTTTGAAGGCGGACCCAACTACAGCTACGGTCCCGGTTGTCTTTCTCACGGCAAGTTCCAGTGAAGTGGATGAAGTGCACGGACTGGAATTGGGGGCGGATGACTATATTCAGAAGCCCATCAGCCCGCGTAAACTCATTGCCCGGGTAAAAGCGGTGTTCCGTCGTGCCGATCATCCTACCGCCGACATCCACGAACAGCCTATCATCAAAGCAGATCGCCTGGTGATTAACCGCTCGAATTATACCGTTCATATCGGAACAAAGGAGATCTTCCTCCCAAAGAAAGAGTTTGAGGTGCTTGCTTTGCTTGCTGCAAACCGGGGAAAGGTTTTCTCGCGAGAGATGTTGCTCAATAGTATCTGGGGGAGTGAAGTAGTGGTGATCGATCGGACAGTCGACGTGCACATTCGCAAGATCCGGGAAAAGCTCGGAGATGATGCAGCAGTGATTGAAACCATCAAGGGGGTTGGCTATAAATTCCGCGAATGATTGTCGCGACGACAAATCGCCGGCAGAACAACAGGAACGCTCGCTATTGTGAAACTCAGGACAAAAATCCTCTCGACGTACATCGGTCTGACGGTTGTTGCAATTGTTCTAGTGGGTGTTCTCTCTTCATGGCAGATCAAAAAGTATCTCGAAGAGCGCATTCAGAGGGATCTTCTTGCTCACGTCACGTTGCTTGTTGAATTGTTTGAGAACGGTGCCATCGCCATTGAACCTGCCTCATTGTTCGACGATCGCTTGGAGGGCATTGCGCACTCCCTTGGTGTACGGGTGACCATACTCCGCCATGATGGGACCGTTATCTTTGATTCAGACGTCCCTCGAGACTCTCTCCGCTGGGTAGAGAACCACGGAAATCGCCCCGAGGTCAGAGCTGCAGGATCGGGACGGACCGGAACTGATCTGCGGCAGAGCAGTACGGTGGGTATCAACTACCTTTACGCTGCGCAACAACTGACGGCATCGAGCCTGGGACCCCTTGATTCCGGGTACGTTCGCGTTGCGCTTCCCGCCGCCGAGCTTCAACAGCTCGACAACAAGGTCCAGCTGATCGTAGCAGGTATTGGTGGACTTACAATTTGCCTTATTGCCTTCGTCAGTTTCCGGATGTCTACCCGAATCTCGAAACCACTCTTAGAAATCGTAGAGACTGCCCAGGCAATTACGCGCGGAGACGTCAGCAAACGGGCGCAGGTCCCCGCGGGCGATGAGATTGGTGCGTTGTCCGCCGCCATCAACGAAATGGCAGAGAAACTCGGTAACGATATCATCACACTGCAAAGGTTGGAACGAATCCGGAGTGAGTTTCTCGGTAACGTTTCTCACGAGCTTCGGACTCCGATCTTCTCTATTCAGGGATTTCTCGAGACTCTTCTTGATGGAGCCGTAGATGACCCCGCTGTTAACAGGGATTTCCTTGACAAAGCGTACGGCCATGCGGAGCGACTGAATGCACTCCTGAACGACCTTATTGAGATCTCCCGAATTGAATCGGGAGAAATGAAAATGAGTTTCAGGTATTTTCCCGTGCTTGAGTTCGTTGAACAAATGGTGGATGAAATGCGCCCGGCAGCAACAAAGAAGAAGATCCTGCTGGAAATCGATTCGTCTATGGACCACACGGCCCGGGTCTATGGCGATAAGGAACGTCTCCGCCAGGTGATGGTAAACTTGATCGACAACGGCGTGAAATACACGGAACCGGGGGGAACTGTGCGCTGCACAATTGCGAGCCTGGGCCTCCGAACCCGGATTCGTGTGCAGGATACTGGCCTTGGCATCGCAACCGAACACCTCTCCAGGATATTTGAACGATTCTACCGGGTGGATCGTGACAGATCAAGAGAGGTCGGGGGAACCGGGCTCGGCCTTGCGATCGTGAAGCACATTGTAGAGGCCCATGGAGGTTCGATCAGCGTCGAGAGCCAAACGGGAAAAGGAAGCACTTTCACATTCACACTCAAGAATTGAACATCAGGCGGATGGAAAGGGAGATCCACAAAACGCTAATGCAAGAGTGCCTCAGCCTTGCAAAGAAGGGAAAGGGCGCTGTCAGTCCGAATCCTCTGGTGGGTGCTATTTTGGTGAAGGGTGGCAGGATTGTTGCACGCGGTTATCATCGGAAATTCGGCGGACCTCATGCTGAAGTTGAATGTCTCCAATCCTATCGGGGGGACGCTTCTTCTGCAACGCTGTACATCAACCTGGAACCGTGTTCACATCTCGGAAAGACCCCTCCGTGCACAGACCTCATCCTTAGATCGGGCATTCGCCGGGTGATCGTTGCAATGAAGGATCCGAATCCACTCGTATCGGGCCGGGGCATTCGGAGACTCCGCAGTGCCGGTGTGGACGTTCTTATGGGTGTGCTTGAAGAAGAAGCGGTAGCGTTGAACAGGTTTTTCGTCAAACACATTACAACAGGGATGCCATACGTGCATCTCAAACTTGCTCAGTCTCTTGACGGTAAGATTGCTGACGCCGGAGGCAACTCACGATGGATCAGTTCTCCCGAATCGCGGTCCCTCGTGCATCAATGGCGGGCCGAGTATGATGCCGTTCTTGTTGGTGCGGGAACTGTTGAGAAGGACAATCCTGCGCTCACCGTCCGGATGGTACGAGGAAGGGATCCCGACATCGTAGTTCTGGATGGACGTTTTCGCGTCCCGTCCGGGAGCAGAGTCTTCTCAGTCAATCGGAACAGAAGAATCTTTCTCTGCGTTGGACGAAATGCGGCCCGTCGGCAAGCGAGGAAAACCGCTGCCTTACGAAAGCGAGGAGTTGAGGTCATAGAGTTCCAATCCGAGCGAGGCCATTTGTCCTTAAAGAAAGTTCTTCACGTTCTGTATTCACGCGGTATCGGATCCCTGCTAGTGGAAGGTGGAGGGATGGTCTTCGGCGATTTTATTCATAATGCCCTCGCTGACGAACTCAGCGTTTTTGTGGCTCCACGCATCATCGGTGAAGGTGTGAATGGTTTTGTGATGGATCAACGAGGAAAAAGACCTCGCCTTTTTCGGCTAAGTGCATCGCCCATAGGACCAGATATCCTGCTCAAGGGAGTCACAAAGTAGAGGAGCAAATGTTCACTGGAATCATTCAGGAGGTAGGTACCGTCATCCAGACATCGAAGGTGGGTGGTGGCCTTCATATCACAGTGAGGGCGCCTCGCGCATCTGCGGAATTGAGGGTAAACGACAGTGTCTCCATTATCGGTGTGTGCCAGACTGTGATCAAGCGGCAGGGAGATCATTTCACGGTTGAGGCTGTGGAAGAGACTCTCAAGAAAACCACTCTTGGAGACTTGCAGGTTTCCACGCCGGTGAACTTGGAACTCGCGTTGCGACTCAACGACCGTGTAGGAGGCCATCTCGTCCAGGGTCATGTCGATGGCGTCGGCGTCGTGAGGTCAGTCGTGCGAAAAGAAAGTAGTTGGTTGATATCTGTGGAAATACCGGCGGAGTTTACGCGTTACGTAATTCCAGTCGGCTCGATAGCGATCGATGGCGTGAGCCTGACTGTGGCAAGCATTCAGGACTCTCTTGTCATCGTTTCGATCATCCCTCACACTATGGAGAACACGAACTTCGGCAACTTCAAGGCTGGTACAAGAGTGAATCTCGAATTTGATCTCGTAGGGAAGTATATCGAACGGCTTGCTGGAGTATCGACAGACTCAACACGTTCCCTTTCGAGGGAGAAGCTTCGGGAGTGGGGGTATGATGGCTGAAAATGCTTCTTGATTCTTCCCTCCGATTTTCTTATGTTAGGGCACATTTGAGTCCATACTTTTGAGAGTTAATCATATGTTTGGGTTCCTTATTGGCGTAGAGGTACTTGTCAGCATCTTGCTGATCGTTGTAATCCTGATGCAATCGAGCAAGGGGGGGGGCTTGGCGGGGACCTTTGGTGGCGGTTCAGTTGGGATGGTTTTTGGTGTCCGGCGGACGGCAGACTTTTTGACCAAGGCAACCCAGATTCTCGCTGGCGCTTTCTTGCTGTTGAGTCTATTGATCAATATCGCGTTCCTGCCGAGAAGTGGGGGTGGCGGAACTGAGAGCGTGATTCAAGGACAGGGAGCTACTCAGCAGGGGACTGTGCCGCAGCAAACACCGCCGACGCAGCCGCCGGTCGGAGTGCCCGGAAATTGATTGTTGATGGTTTTCGTTCGTTGCATTCTGCACCCATGGCTCAATTGGTAGAGCAAGTGACTCTTAATCACTGGGTTCCAGGTTCGAGTCCTGGTGGGTGCACATTGAGATACATTGAGTGCCCGGGTCCTTGCCCGGGCACTTCTGTTTTCTTGAAAAGAACTCACTGAATGGGGAATATCTTGTTGCGAGCAATGCACCATCGTGGCGAAGAGGTCTACACATCAGTTGACGACGAGCTCGAACAGGCACTGACAAGCGCAGCTATAATTGATCGGTCATTTCTTGGCAGAATTGATGTCACCGGAACAGACCGCTTGGATTTGTTGCATCGGTTGTCGACCAATGATCTTCTGAGGCTTCAACCCGGAGAGCTCACTCCTACGGTCTTCACAACCGACAAGGGACGGATTGTAGACTACGTATATGTCCTTGCCGCCGAGAACAGTGTACGGCTTATCACCTCCGCTGGGAGCGAAGACCGTCTCGTTGGATGGATCGAGAAGTATCACATTATGGAGGATATATCGTTTTCCATACGGACTGGCGCTACGGCAATGTACACAATCATTGGGCCTCGGAGCGCCGATCTGGTTGTCAGACTACTGTCCACAGACCTTCCCCGTGGCCATCATACCTTCATAGAATGGAGGCAACTCCCACTTCATTTGGTTCATGTTCAAGAATTTGGTACCCATCAGTTTAACATCATTCTGCCTGTCGAAGAGAGTGAGTCCTTTTGGGCCTTCCTTGTTGAGCAGGCATCAGCTGCAACGATTCCCGTGCTGGGAAGACGAGCCTATAGTGCGTTGAAGTGTTTGCTGGGCATTCCCTCATCGGGAGCAGAGCTCTCTGAGTTATTCAATCCTTATGAAGCTGGTCTCCGCCGCGCCATCACTTTCACCAAGGGATGTTACATCGGACAAGAGGTTATTGCCCGACTCGACACCTATCAAAAGATCCAACGGCAACTGGTAGGGATTCTCTTTGAGACCTCGCTTGACTGTAGCAATGACCGGCCCGTTCTTTTCAAGGAAGGCGAGGAAGTAGGCCTCCTGACAAGTATGAGCAGAGCTGCGTTTCGCGGACGTTACCCCGCACTTGGGATCATCAAGAAGGAAGCGGCCCTTCAGGGTGGTTCTGTGGACGTGCAATACAGCACGGCGGAGATACGGGGAAGAATTGTCACAGTGTTTGACCGGTCTTGAATGAAACTCGCCTATACATCGGAAGAGGTGGAGCTCTGGCGTGATAAGATTCATCGTCGGAATCCGAGGCTTGCGGTGAAGTCGAAAGCTCAGGCACTCCGGTTCATCGAAGATGTCGGGTTTTGCTTCGCGTTCAAATCTGAGAACTCTGAATCTCCGTGCCTCTGGCACGCTGCCTTGGGAACTCGCAACCCCGAGATGCCAAAGCACACGCACCACGACCCGTATTTAAGCTTTGTGTGGGAAATGAAGAACATTCTTCCCTCCGAGCGCAAGATCTACTATGGAAAGCTCCTCAAGCATCGTCCAACTATGATCTCAATGGCTTATTTCCCGCATTTCTACGCCCTCTCCGAGAGAACGGGAACGCCGGACGAATACCTGGACGAATTTTCCCGGGGCAAGTTGTCACCCGTGGCGAAGGCCATAATGGACTCACTTGCCGACACATCCCCTCAGGTCACAAAGGGCCTCAAGCTTGCTACTGGAAACCATACCAAGGGTGATCGTGCAGTCTTTGACAAGGCAATTGCAGAGCTCCAATCAAAGATGTTCATCGTCAAGGTGGCGGAGCATCACGAGCCGTTTACGTTTGAATGGGCCCCCGTTCACTCTACCTTTCCAGCTATGGTTCGAAAGTCACGGAAGATTTCAGCCCCTATTGCTCGCTGCGCGATTTTGGAGCGATACTTTAGAAACCAGCTCATCGGAACGGTGGACGCAATCCACAGACTCTTCGGTTGGAAGAAGCAGATAGTGTATCAGTCCCTTGGGAAAATGGTCGAAGAGGGGATAATCATACCAAACGTAAGAGTAGATGGAAAAGATAGTAAGTACTATTGCCTTGTACATTAAAGTCCGCCAAACTATGTTGTGCCACGTATGTTTCCGATTCAACGACTAAAGATTAGGTAAATGAAACGACGCCTCCCGAAACCGACTAAAGCATACAAGAACCTCGAATTTCTCATCAGCCCCGATGCACGCATCATAAGAATGCTCGCGGAGTTTGTTGAGCCCCAAAGCAGGTTTAGGCATCAGGGCGTCAAAGACACGATCGTGTTCTTCGGTTCGGCTCGCATTAGGCCTCTGAGGGAATCCCGTCGCTACCTTGCATCAGTTCGGGAAAAAGTACGTCTCTTGAAGAAACCGGACAGAAAGTCTCTCCTTGTGCTCCGGGAAGCTCACACGATGGTCAAAATGTCGAAGTACTATGAGGATACCGTTGAGCTTGCACGGCTATTGACGACTTGGTCGAAAAAGTTGAGTAAGTCCAATCGATTTGTAGTATGTTCAGGTGGGGGACCGGGAATCATGGAAGCCGCAAATAAGGGAGCTTCATTGGCGAAAGGGAAAACCATAGGTCTGAATATCAGTCTACCTTTCGAGCAATTTGCCAATCCTTATATATCTAAGGAACTTAACTTCGAGTTTCACTACTTCTTTCTTCGCAAGTTCTGGTTCGTTTACTTAGCCAAGGCGCTAGTTGTTTTCCCCGGTGGCTTCGGGACACTTGATGAACTCATGGAGGTTCTGACTCTGCTTCAGACAGAAAAGATCAAGAAGAAAATGACAGTTGTGATCTACGGAACGGAATACTGGAATAGGGTCATCAACTTCAAAGAGATGGTGCAGCACGGTGTTCTCTCAATGGAGGAACTCTCTCTTTTCAAATTCATAGATACTCCCAAAGAGGCCTTTGAGTATCTCAGAAACTCGTTGATGAAGAACTACCCAACTGGATAGTCAGCGTCTTCATAAACCTTGCTTTTTGAGGGACAGCTCCTTACCTTAGAGTCAGCGGGGATGACTTGGTTTCGACGGGGAAGGGGATGGTCAGGATTGCATACCGTGCTCTCCGAGTTGCACGTTAATAAAGCGGAAAACCTTAAGTGCAGACTACAACTACGCACTGGCAGCTTAATTAATTAAGCTACCCGTTTCTCGGGATTCTGCCTGTCGGATCCCGAAGAAGCGCCGACTTCAGACAGGATAGCTGGACATGATCCTCAAGCACGTTTGGCGAACTCCCCGAAGGGGGAGACTCTTGGGGTTGCTTCCTCAATGTCCTGTCTGTCGGATACGAGGGAGTGAGTGGTGAAAGACAGACTATGTATGTAGTGGTCTTGATGGTCTTCTCTTCGGACGCGGGTTCGAATCCCGCCATCTCCACACTATGCGCCCCTGTTCAGAACGGGGCGCATTCATTTTGTCCGGCTTGCAACTTAATCTGAAAGTTGGTATCTACGTCTGAAACCTTCCAAACCCGGCAAATGACAGAAACGATTGAGTTTACCAAAGCCTCAGGTGCAGGCAACGACTTCGTCCTTCTAAATAACATGAATGGACAAGTCATTGGAGACAGAACCAGCCTCGCGAAGGCTCTATGCTCGCGTAATTCAGGAATTGGCGCGGACGGTCTGATCCTCCTGGAGAAAAGCGATCGGGCTGATTTTCTCATGACATACTACAATGCCGATGGCAGCTACGGTGGCATGTGTGGAAACGGTGGCAGATGTGTTGCGAGATTCGCACATATCCTAGGTTTGGTTGCGGCAGAAATGCGCTTCGAAGCACTAGATCATGTCTATCGAGCACAGGTCAATGGGGAGACTGTGCGGCTTCATATGAAGGACCCTGTGAACTTGAAGGAGAATCTGGATTTCACGGTGAGTTTGGCGAAGTTCCAAGGGCATTCTATCGACACGGGCTCCCCGCATTTGGTTCTTTTCGTAGATGAGATCATCCAGATTGATGTGGTTACTCTGGGTGCGAATCTTCGACGACATGAGCAGTTTCAGCCTTTAGGCACAAACGTCAATTTTGTAAAGGTGATATCGTCCAAGTCAATTGAAATCAGAACTTATGAGCGTGGGGTTGAAGCAGAAACGCTCGCCTGCGGCACAGGTTCAGTTGCAAGCGCTATAGTAAGTTCCCTTACCAAGGGAACGCAACCGCCAGTCGCCGTAAAGGTTCGCAGTGGGGAGGAACTGATTGTCGACTTTCGCAGGACTGGTAAACAATTCACCGAGGTTGTCCTCGAAGGGAGCGCCCACATGGTTTTTTCCGGGAGTCTACAATATGATCTTGATCGGCACCGGATTCGGGATGCTGCTCCCGTGATTGCTTCTTCACAATCGATGTCGTTCGGGTGAGGAAGCACGTTTTCATCGTTAACCCGAAAGCTGGGCGAGGAGCTGGCAGACGTACGTTGAATGAATTGCCTGGGCGTCTAACCGGCTGGCCCAACGAGTACCAAATCATTGAGACGTCTGGGCCGGGTGAAGCCTCAGAGATAGCAAGATCGGTTGACTCAGAGGTGTGCGTTGCGGTGGGGGGGGATGGGACCATCAACGAAGTGGTCAATGGGCTCATCGGCACAAACCGAACGCTTGCGATTCTGCCATCGGGTTCTGGAAATGACTTTGCGAAGTCGATTGGTATCCCCAAGTCGACAGCGGCGGCTTTAGAAATAATTCGTGCTGGCAAGTCAAAGAGCATTGACGTTGGAACCGTTGCTTGTGGGGCAAACAGTGACAGCCGCAACCAATCAAAACGCTTATTTGCTAATGGTGTAGGTATCGGCTTTGATGCAGCCGTAGCAGCAAAGACTCTGGAGATTCCCCATCTTTCGGGGACAATGCTATATCTGGTTGCCGTTCTGAAAACGTTGGGAAAGTATCGCTCACCGCTTTTCCACATTTCGATAGACGGAAGAACCACGGTTTCACATAACTTGTTGATCGCCATTGGGAACGGCATCTGTGCTGGAGGTGGTTTCTATCTAACGCCTGACGCGAAAGTAGACGATGGCCAGCTCGACGTTTGCCTAGTCGAGGAAATGTCCATCGCAGGGATCCTCCAACTCATGCCGAGAGTAATGAAGGGTAAACACGGCACGTTCAAAGGCGTCGAGTTTCAGAGAGGCGCTTGTGTAAGTATTCATGGGGATGCTCCGTTCTTTGTTCATGCAGACGGTGAGATTGTTGGCGACGGTGTAACAGATGTACAGGTGTCGTTGGTCGACCAATCATTGTCGGTTATTGTTGGGTAGGAATGTACCGAATGAAACTCGCTGAAGCCGAACAAACTCCGACCGAAGCCAGAAGGGACTTCATTTCCAAGTTGCTTGGTATTTGGTCTGTTGCTGTCGCCGCCCCCATTTGCACAGCAATCCTAAAATTCGTCACGCCGATCATACCAGAAGGGCCTGCGACCGAGAGCATTGAGGTTGGAGCACGCAGCGATATTGTTGAGAATAGTGCAAGGATCGTCCGGTTTGGGAAAGAACCAGTTATCTTGGTCCATACTCAATCCGGACAGTACAAGGCATTCTTTGCACGATGTACTCACCTTGGTTGCATCGTTCAATACCAGGGGCAGGGTATTCCTCACTTTTCCTGTAACTGTCACGGTAGCCAATTTGACATCAATGGCAAGAACGTCGCGGGTCCTGCACCGCGGCCTCTCAGTCCTCTGAGAGTTAGTATTAAGGAAACCGCTGTAATCATTTCTAAAGTCTGACGATATACTCGGATGCCAAATCCCCGTTCTGCGATTCGGTTCGGTTCGTGGCTGCGCGAACGACTCCCAGTTAGTGATGATGTTTTCGCATTCTTCGCTAAGAAATCAGTCCCTCGACACAGACACTCAGTCTGGTATTACTTCGGCGGGTTGACTCTCTTTTTTCTTCTGGTCCAAGTTATTACGGGCGTACTATTGGCACTGTACTACAAACCTTCGCCGGAGCATGCCCATCAGAGTGTCAGCACAATTATTAACGATGTGCCCTACGGCTGGCTGATCCGTTCCCTGCATTCTTGGGGAGCGAATCTCATGATTGCGACTCTTTTCATTCATATGTTCAGTGCTTTCCTGTTGAAAGCCTATCGAAAGCCGCGTGAACTGATGTGGCTCTCTGGTGTCTTGCTCCTTTTCCTTGTGCTGGGGTTTGGATTCACCGGATACCTGCTCCCATGGGACACGATGGCGTACTTTGCAACTCTGATCGGTACTGAAGTCCCCAAGGCTCTGCCAATAATTGGAGATTGGGGGGTGGGCCTCCTGAAAGGAGGAGACGATATTGGTGCTGAAACATTGACGAGGATGTACACAATTCACATAGTGATTCTGCCTTTAACCTCTTTGATCATTGTAAGTTTCCATCTTCTAACAAATCAACTTCTTGGATCGAGTATGCCATTGGGAGTGGAAGAGAAGAGGCCAGCCATTCGATTCTTTCCAAACTTCCTCTATCGCGACCTCATCGCATGGACTTTGGGGTTCATATCGTTACTCGCTCTGGCGACATTAATTCCTTGGGGGTTAGGCGAGCGAGCTGATCCATTTGCATCGGCTCCGTTGGGAATCAAGCCAGAGTGGTACTTTCTTCCCCTGTATCAGACCTTAAGGATTGTACCATCCACAGTCTTTTCAGTGAGTGGGGAGTTCTTCGTCAACGGAATCGTGGGCCTTGTGGCTGTTCTCTGGGCGGGAATACCATTCCTGGACCGCAAGGCGTCCCGGGGCGAGAAGAGCAGACTGTTTACAGTTCTCGGGATTCTCTTGATAGCGTATCTCGCAATAACGATCATTCTGGCATATGCGACATAGTATTTTGTTGGCAGTGGTTCTCGCAGCTTTGACAGCGACCCTCTGTATGGGCCAAACGGATTTCACTCGGAAAGACTCAGTTCATTTCGTTTCCGAAAGTCAGATCCAATTCCCGGACATCACAGAGAGGATGTTTCTTCTCGCCACGATGATTGTGTGTATGGGCGGGCTGGCTCTGATCTTAAATGCAAAGCGTCGGGCAGCAGATATGCGCACGGACTAATGACGTCTGAGAAGCGAGCATGAGGGTTTTCAAGTCGCTACCAAATAAGGTATATTATGTAAATGTACGTATGATCAGCCCCTCCTCGCTCAATCCAACCGCTTCGGTATTGCACGCTCATAAGCATCTTTTAAACAATAGCATTCTACGCAAATCAAGTTGCCTATTTCCAGCCGATTCCCTCCAACAGTCCCGATCACTTCAGCCCGTAATCCAACTCGGTTCGCTTGCATCAGAAGTTTTTCTGCATCCTCGGATCTTGTCGTGACGACAATTCGTGACTGATCCTCACCGAATAGAAGTTTGTCAACTCGTATTCCCTGGCTTGAAAGCTGCACAGTTGAGCCAAGCAACCCTGCTGAGGAAATACAACATTCAGCAAGAGCCACGGCCAAGCCACCCTCCGAACAATCGTGAGCTGACTGAACGATACCAGCCTCTATGCCTTGCAAGCAAACTTGTTG
Source organism: Bacteroidota bacterium (assembly GCA_035687895.1). Lineage (GTDB taxonomy): Bacteria > Bacteroidota > Ignavibacteria > UBA10030 > UBA6906 > JAERML01. The sequence goes on from DASRUE010000064.1 coordinate 23,613, forward strand.
GACTTTCTTCTCTGCAACGAGGTCGATCTCGGGAGCATCACCGCCCACCATACCGTGAAACGTTGCCAGGTATTCAGAGCCGCCAAGATGTCCCAGGTTTGAACCAAGCAAGATGACCGAATCACCAGAACGTTTGAAGCCGGACGTCCTTACCATATCCAGATTCTGAATTATACCCAGCATCCCGATGACTGGCGTCGGATAGACCGATGCAGTGGGTCCTTCATTGTAGAAGCTGACATTTCCGCCCGTCACCGGTGTATCAAGTACACGGCAAGCGTCAGCCATACCGCGAACTGCTTCGCGAAACTGCCAGTATACATCCGGCTTGTGGGGATTTCCAAAGTTCAGGCAATTCGTAATGGCCAGCGGAGTTGCACCTGTGCATACGACGTTGCGCGCAGCTTCCGCTACAGCAATCATTCCACCAGAATATGGATTCAGATACACATATCGACTATTGCAGTCAGTCGTCAATGCAAGCGCTTTATTCGCTTCTTTAACATAGACTACAGCCGCATCACCTTGAGCCAATACCACGTTGTTTGTTCTGACCATACTATCATACTGCTCGTAAACCCACCGTTTGCTTGAAACACTTGGAGATGAAAGAAGCGCAAGCAATACCTGATTGAGATCACCGGGCTGGGGTACCAATTCTTCATCAAGCAAGCGAATCGCCTTTAGGTACTCCGGTTCACGAGCCTCCCTGATGTAAACGGGAGCACCACCACCCAGAACAAGTGACTTCGGCGGAACATCCGCAACAACCTCGCCGCGGTAAGAGATTTCAAGCCGATCTTCATCGATCACTTCTCCTATGATCTCCGCATGAAGATCCCATTTACCGAATACCGCCTTGACATCCCTTTCGTATCCATTCTTAACAACCACCAGCATGCGCTCTTGCGACTCCGAGAGCATTAGCTCGTACGCAGACATGTTGCCCTCGCGGGCTGGAACCCTGTCAAGGTTGATCCGCATGCCGCTCTCCCCCTTTGCGCTCATCTCCGATGTCGAGCATGTAATCCCAGCGGCACCCATATCCTGGATACCGACCACGAAACCTGACCGGATCGCTTCGAGTGACGCTTCCAGGAGGAGCTTTTCTGTGAAGGGATCACCGACCTGGACCGACGGGCGTTTTGCCTCCGACCTATCAGAGATCTCCTCGGATGCAAATGTCGCTCCGTGAATTCCGTCTCTGCCTGTCGCTGAACCAACAATCATCACCGGATTGCCAGCACCCATAGCAATTGCGCTGGACCACTGGCCATGCTTCACTATGCCGACAGCCATGGCATTGACCAATGGGTTTTCCTGATAACATGGATCAAAATAGACCTCTCCTCCAACCGTCGGAACGCCAAAACTGTTGCCGTAGTCCCCGATTCCTTTCACTACGCCCTTCAGTAAGTGCTTTGTTCGGTCGCTGTCGAGATTGCCGAATCGAAGTGAATTAAGTCCCGCTATCGGCCGTGCACCCATGGTGAAGATGTCCCGCATGATTCCACCAACTCCAGTTGCAGCTCCTTGATAGGGCTCAACGGCCGAAGGATGATTGTGGCTTTCAATCTTGAACGCCACCGCGAATCCGCCACCGATATCCACAAGGCCTGCATTCTCCGATCCCGCACTTACGAGGAGTTTGCCACCGCTTCGAGGCAATGTCTTGAGCACGGCAATGGAGTTTTTGTACGAGCAGTGTTCACTCCACATGACACTGTAGATACCCAGTTCGGTATACGTTGGAACACGGCCAAGGACATTTAGTACCATGCCGTATTCTTCCTCTGTCAAGCCATGTTTCAAGGCAAGGTCGAGATCTACTCTGGGTTCGTTCTCCACAATGGTCTTTTCCATTACGTCATGATCCGTTCAAGAATTGTTGTGGTTCATTCCAGCAACAGCAAAAGCTGGCCTTTCTCGACCGCCTTTCCCACCACCACCCAGATTTCCTTGACCTTGCCGGTCTGTTGTGCTCGGAGTTCATTTTCCATTTTCATCGCTTCGAGGATGATCAGTCCTTGCCCCTCAGTGACTTCATCCCCAACATTGACCTGAATCCTCGCCACCATCGCAGGCATTGGTGCGTGCACTTCAAAGCGGTGATGGCCGGCAATTGCGGTCCCGGCATACTGCCTCAGCAATCTTTCTCTTTCTGTCTCAACACCCACTCTTAGCAAGATCCCGTTGCTCAGCACTTCATATCCGCTGTTTGTTCGAGACGCTACCAATGTATGCGACCCACCATGAAGCAGAATTGAGAAGGTATTCGCATCGATCCGCGTGATATCAAGAGATGTGCGTCGCCCATCGAGCAATACGGTACCATCATCATGAACTATGACAACATGCTCCTTACCACCGGATGTCATGAAGTAGGTATGCATCCTATGATCTCATACCGTCGATACGCTTCTGTTTCCAATTCTTGCGTGTACCAGTGGGAATCGACCCATTCATGGACAGCATCGCTCCGTTAACAGCATGGATGTTCACCCTGGATACATCACTATCGTGCCGAAGAAGAGCACAGACAATTGCTGCCATGCGTTGTTGGTCTATCGTGGGCGACGGGAGTTTTTTCGGGTCGTAATGGCGAGCAAGGAAATTGGTATCAAGATCACCTGCCACAAATTGATCATGTTGCAGAATGAAACGATGCAGCGGTATATTCGTTCGAACACCGAGGATTTCGTATTCACCAAGCGCCCGCAACATCTTCGCGGTGGCTTCCATCCGATTGGGTCCCCAAGCAATCAACTTCGAGAGCAACGGATCGTAATACACTGACACCTCTCCCCCAACTTCAATTCCCCTATCCTCGCGTATCCCGACACCTTGCGGACTCTTCAGATGCACGATCATTCCTGTCGATGGGAGGAAATCATTCTCGACATCTTCAGCACAGATCCTGCATTCGATAGCATGGCCGCTAAATCGAATGTCTTCCTGGTGAAACGGAAGAGGCTCTCCCATTGCGATTCGGAGTTGTGCTGCGACCAGATCGATACCCACGCGCAATTCTGTGATTGGATGCTCTACCTGAAGTCGCGTGTTCATTTCAAGGAAGTAGAACTTTCTGTCCTTGTCGACTAGAAACTCTATCGTTCCAGCATTCCGGTACCCGCAGGCCCGCGCTGCCTTCACAGCGGTCTCTCCCATGCGATGGCGGAGTGCATCATCAAGGAATACCGAAGGAGTCTCCTCAATGATTTTTTGATGGCGCCGTTGAATTGTGCATTCTCTTTCCCCGAGGTGGACGATGTTACCCTGATTGTCAGCCAGGATTTGAAACTCAATATGGCGCGGTCCCTCAAGATACTTTTCCACGTAGACGCGATCATCATCAAATGCGCTCCTCGCTTCCGACCGTGCAGCCGAGAGCGAGGGCGAGAGCTGCTCTTCAGTATGGACAATCCGCATTCCTTTGCCCCCTCCACCTGCCGCTGCTTTGATCAGGATGGGAAGCCCGTGCCTCCTACAGAAGCTTCTGACTTCTTCCTCAGAGGAAACGGCACTGGAGGTGCCCGGAATAGTCGGGACCTTTGCCTCCTGAACGAGTCTTCGCGCTTCAGTCTTGTCGCCCATTGCATGGATGGCCTCGGGTGGAGGTCCGACGAAGAGAAAGCCCTCCTTGATAACGCGTCGTGCGAACAGTGCATTTTCGGAGAGGAAACCATAGCCGGGATGGATGGCGTCGACCCCGGCACGTTTCCCGACCGCGAGGATCTTGTCCATAGCAAGATAACTCTCCCGGGAGGGTGACGGTCCGATGTGATAGGCCTCGTCGGCCATCAGAACATGGGGCATCTGTCTGTCTGCATCGGAATAAACGCCGACAGTTGCAATTCCCATTTCACGACATGTCCGCATTATACGGACGGCGATTTCCCCGCGATTGGCAACGAGCAATTTTCGAATTGAACGTGTGCCTGTCATTCGTCCACCAACTCAACCACCGTTGCCCCGGTGCCACCTTCGTTCCATTCACCAAGGCGGAACGACTTGACACGGGGATGATGGGAAAGGAATTCCGTTACCTTTTTTCTGAGGGCTCCGGTTCCTTTGCCATGGATGATATCCACGCGATGCAGACCTGTAAGAACTGCGTCATCAAGGAATTTGTCCACCATGGGAATTGCTTCCTCTCCGGTCATTCCGCGGAGGTCAAGGTCTTTCGGCCCTGCGTTTGGCTTTTCGGGGGCCACCACTGAGTGAATCCGTCGGGGTGCCCCTTTAGCAGGAGCCAGATCATGGGTGGCAATTTTCATCTTCACACTTCCGAACACTACGAGCGCGATCTTCCCGTCAGGGGAGAGGTTCTCGATTTCACCAGGCTCTCCTCCACCCTTTAGCTTGACGAGAGCCCCCACGGCGAAAAGCGGCCTGTCAATCTCTTCCTCCTCTACGCTGAGCTCTTTCTCTTTCAGGCGGATTTCCTCCTTGAACCGTGAAACTTCTTCCTTTAGTTCTTTGACAACCTCTCTTCCCGCAGATTGTTCCTTAATCTCCCGAACACTTCGTTCAATCAGTGTATTAGCCTGCTCTACGATCCCTCTTGCCTCTTCAATGGCCTGCCGTTTCAGTTCTCGAAGCTCTTTTGCCTGGGCTGCAATTTTTGATTCATATTGCTTCACGAGCGTGCCGGCGCGCAATTTGTCCCCGGCCAGTTGTTCCAGGTCTCGACGATATTTTTGTGTGACACGTTCGAGTTCCGCAAGAAGCCCTTCCAATTGTGTTTGCTGATGACCAAGCCTTGAGCGGGCATCCTGTAGAAAATCGTCAGTAAAACCTATCCGTCCGGCCATTTCGAGAGCATAGCTACTTCCCGGTATACCAGGCTTGAAGCGATATGTCGGGGTCAAGGTGGATTGATCGAACTCCATCGCGCCATTCTCCACTCCCGGGGTGTCGTGAGCAAAGACCTTCAGCGTCCCATGATGGGTTGTGGCTACGGTGAACGCTTCTTTCTTGGTGAGCACTGCCAGCGTGGATGCCGCAATGGCACTCCCTTCCCCAGGGTCCGTTCCTGATCCGATCTCATCGATCAGTACCAGACTGTCTTGATCTGCACCTTCTGCGATGGCTTTGAGATTGGAAAGGTGTGAACTGAATGTACTGAGGTCATTCTCAATAGACTGTTCATCACCAATATCGACAGACATCTTCTTGAAGATCCGTACAATCGAGAGATCGGAAGCGGGAATGTGGAGACCTGCCTGTACCATGAGCACCAGGAGACCAACACACTTCATGGTCACACTTTTTCCACCTGCGTTGGGACCGCTGATCAGGAGTGTGGTGAATTGTGCTCCAAGTTCCAGATCAAGCGGCACCGTTTCCTTGTATCCATGTTTGATCATAAGGATCGGGTGGCGCGCGTGTATGAGCTTGATGGGTCCGGATGCATTCACCACTGGCTGCACACCGAGAATCTCTATCGAGTACTTGGCCTTTGCGCGGAGCAGATCAAGCCGGGCCAGAACGGAGAGATTGGCAAGAAGCTTATCACGAGAATCACCTACTTGAGTCGCGAGCGCCTTCAGGATTTGCTCCACTTCGCGCTGTTCCTGAAACTGCAGGCTGCGGATATCGTTGTTCAACTCGAGTGACTCGGTCGGCTCGATAAACACCGTCGCACCGCTTGAAGAGGCGCTGTGAATAAACCCGTGCACACGATTCTTGTGCTCCGCTTTCACGGGAATCACCATGCGACCTTCCCGCGTGGTGATGATCTCCTCCTGACTGAACCCGAGCTCGGAGACATCTTTGAGGATGCTCTCGAGCTTTTTCCTCACCTGATCATACTTCTCGGAAATCGCTCTGCGGATACTCTGTAACTCGCGCGACGCGCCCGCCTTCACCGCACCGGACTCATCAATCGCCTGTTCGATGTTGTATTCAAGTACCTTGTCCACGTGAAGTGGTTCGGCAAGCTCCCAGAGAAGGAGGCTCTTTTCCTTTCGCTTGGAAAGAAAGCTACGAGCAATGCGTGCGGCCCGAAGAGTGGCTCCGATTTGCAAGAGATCCCGGGGCTGAAGCAATGTACCTTCGACGGCGGTTTTCTGCACGACCTGGCGGACAGGATGAATTCCGTCCAGCGGAAACTCCCCCTCTTCCTCCAGAACGAGCTTCAACTCACTCACCAGGGAGAGCTCGGAGGTAATCTCAGCGACAGATGCGGAAATGGGGAGTGAAGCGATCAGTTCCCTCCCAGGTTCGGAAGAGGCATACCGTTGCACGCATCGCAGCACTGTATCGAATTCAAGCTTCTTGCGTGCATGCTCGAACAAACTCATAGGGCTTTGCCGGCCTCCGACGCCTGTTCAAAAATGTCAGCATCCTTGAAGGTTCTTGACAACTCTTCGCGGAAGCCCGACGCTCCGGGAAGATACGATTTCATCATATCGAAGGTTGTTGGCAGAAAGTTCGCCAGCGGCCGGTACAAGAGTGAGCTGTCACGTGTATCGGTCCCCGGCGTATCCAGCACCCTCAGCATGATGAGGAGCAGGCTGGTTATCATCGCTCCTTCAAATGCACCGAGGACCATCCCAAGGATTTGACTGGTTGATTTTGCAATTTCGCTCGGGCTGAATTTTCTGTAGAGAAGAATCGCTCCCGCCATCAGGGCTCCCACGACAGTCATGAACCCGAGCACGTGGGAAACGGCCTCGGACGAGAAGAAGACCGAGTGATAGACACCCCCGACAAATGTCATGAGGTACGTTGCCGCCACTATCGAGCCAGTGAGTGCAAGGATATTGAATATTTTTTTTGTGAGCCCCCCGCGGAAACCAAGAAAGATACCCACACCGAGGGCCCCGAAAAGAAGAAGATCGATAAAATGGAACTTCATGGACTATACTCCCAAGCGCTTTTTTACAAGCTCTTGAATCGTCCTGCCATCTGCCTTCCCCTTGAGCTGCTTCATCACAAGGGGCATCACCTTCCCAAAGTCCGCCGGACCAAGAGCACCTGTCTGACTGACGATCCCTTCGATTGTCTGGACAATCTCCCCTTCCGATAATTGCTTCGGTAGGTACTCCTGAATTATTGCAAGCTCCTTCCCCTCTTGCTCAACCAATTCCGGCCGTCCACCCTTTTCGAATTGCTCCATCGATTCCTTTCGCTTTTTTGCTGCACTCAAGAGCACAGCAACCTCGTCGTCCGGCGATACCTCCTTTCCCGTGCCTCGTTTTTCAATCTCTCGCTCCATAAGAGCGGCGCGTAGCGTTCTCAGCGTCTCCAGTCGAATCCTGTCGCCGCTCTTCATTGCGGTCTTGAGGTCGTCAGCGATCTTTTCCTTTAGTGACATTGCCAGGGTCTCCATCAAATGAAAAAGGCAGGATCTCCATGTCCCGCCTTGACGCTTTTATGCACTGCGTTGGATTTGTATCGAAGGATGCGTGTTGGGAAGTTTAATGTGCTGATTCCGATACAAAATTAGAGCTTTTGGCTATTAAAGTCAACGAAGCCGCGATCAGACTCCGCCATAGATCTTGACAACGTTTCCACTGATCGATCGAGCCTTATCACTACAGAGATAGGCAACAAGGCTGGCGACGTCGTCGAGGGTCACCCATTTGCTGATGTCTGCATCCGGCATGGATTTCTTGTTTGCTTCCGTGAGAAGGATACTTGGCGCGATAACATTTGCCGTAATACCCGTCCCTTTGACTTCTGCCGCTATTGTTTCCGTAAGCGTAATGACACCCCTTTTCGAGATGGCATACGGTCCTTTTTTGGAAGATGGAGTGACCGCCGGCATGGAGGCAACCGTCACGATCCGGCCGCTTTTCTGGCGCCTCATTCTGGCGAGAACGCTCCGGCAAATGAGAAATGTCGTCCGCAAGTTTATCGTCAGCATCCCCTCAAACTCCTCGATATCGACATCTTCCGTCAGGTTTCCTCCGGCGTATCCCCCCGCCGCAGCAATCAGAAAATCGATCTTGCCAAATTTTTTAGCGACATCCTTTGTAAACGCACTTACTTGGGCATCCTGTGCAAGGTCAACTTTCGCAGCATAGAATCGGGAGGGAGTTGAGGATATCTTCTGAGGAACCGAAGAGAGCGAGGATGAACTGTGATAAGGAATCGCAATCGAAGATCCTTCATCAAACAATCGTTCAACAATTGCTTTCCCAAGAATTCCGGTTCCGCCAGTTACTATAGCTGTCTTGCCGTTGAATGTCATCAAGTTGTAAGGTGGTAAGAGAATAAACGTGTGCACAATATATCCATGCATCGGGCGAAAATCAAGGACAAGATGGCAATGATGAATCTGTTGCATTTTCATGTCGGAGGAGGTACATTTCAGTAGCCATTCTGATGGAGACCACCGATGATCAAACACATTAGACAGGCCAGCTTCCTTCTGGCAACGGTCCTTGAACTATCGTTCAATCCATGTGCTGAGGCAGGCGATGCGCCTGGTGTCGGAACCTCTGCACCGGACTTCACACTCCCCTATGCAACGAAGGACACCATCGACCACACAGGCCTGAAGCTTTCCGAAATGATCGGGAAGGATATTATCATCCTCGCCTTTTACCCGGCCGATTGGAGCGGTGGGTGCACAAAAGAAATGTGCACGATACGCGATAACTTCGCTGCTCTTTCAGACCTCGGTGCCGCTGTATTCGGCATCAGCGGAGACTACACCTACTCGCATCATGAGTGGGCGAAGCACCATAATCTCCAGTTTGCGCTCCTTGGTGATCACACCCATGAAGTAGCAAAGGCTTATGGGAGCTACAACGCGCACTCCGGCTACAACATGCGCACGATCTTCGTGATTGACAGAAAAGGCATAGTTGTTTATGTCGATATGGCCTACAAAGCAGGCACGCCAGAGTCATTCGAAAAACTCAAGTCCTCTCTTGCAGATTTGAAATAGTCCCGTGGCTGACTACATTCCGATTTCCTGCTCTCTATACGATGTTCTCGAAGCCTCTGCAGTGCAACGGGTGACAGTGTCCCTCGTGCTATCAGGCATAAACGCCGAGAGGCATGTAACAATCCTTGATCTGTATTCGAAGGAGAGACAGGAGTTCTTGACCGCCCGCGACGTTTCCACTGGTGACGAACTGACACTCCGGCTCGACGAGATATTGCAGGTAACAGACCGTTTAACCAACCGAGTGTACATCTCGGATCGTTGTTGAGCAAATGTCAGCCTTCTAATTGAATCAATAACCTTATCCCGAAACCAAACCCATGAGTCGACGCCGCCTCCATTTTGTTCTCTTTATCGTATTCCCTTTGTTCACTTTTTCCTTCGCACAGGAAACCGATCTTGCCGTAAAGGGCGAGACTCATCTTTCCAACATAAGGCAGCTCACGTTTGGCGGCCAGAATGCAGAAGGATATTTCTCGTTCGACGAAACTCACCTTATTTTTCAGTCCACGCGTGACTCCTTCCAGTGCGATCAAGAATATATCATGGACCTCTCCTCCGGTGCAACGCGGATGGTCAGCAATGGCCTTGGTCGAACCACCTGCGGCTATTTCTTCCCCGGGGATGAGGAAATACTGTTTTCCTCGACACACCATCTTCGCAAAGCATGTCCACCCACACCGGACTTCTCCAAAGGATACGTCTGGGCGGTGTATCCCGAGTTCGACATATTCACAGCAAAGGCAGACGGCTCGGCTTTGCGCCCTCTCACGACAACGCCCGGCTACGATGCCGAGGCGACCATCTCTCCCACCGGTGACAAGATCGTGTTCACCTCTGTGCGCAACGGGGACCTTGATCTCTACAGCATGAACCTCGATGGCTCAGACGTGCGCCAGCTGACAAACGAACTCGGGTACGACGGCGGGGCATTCTTTTCGTCGGACGGATCCATGATCGTCTACCGTACATGGCACTACACTGACAGCAACGACGTTGCCACCTATAAGCAATTGCTATCGCAGCATCTTGTCCGACCATCACGGATGGAGTTGTTCGTTGCCCAGGCCGACGGATCAAACAAGCGTCAGGTGACGAACAACGGTGCAGCCAATTTTGGCCCGTTCTTCCATCCTGACAACAAGCGGATCATCTTTGCGTCCAACCTGGCCGATCCAAAAGGGAGAAACTTTGACCTTTATATCATCAACATCGATGGGACTGGGTTGGAACGGGTGACATTCAATGAGACGTTCGATGGCTTTCCAATGTTCACACGCGACGGCAAGAAGCTTGTCTTTGCCTCTAACCGGAATGGCAAGGTCCGTGGCGAAACAAACCTCTTCATAGCAGATTGGGTTGAGAAATGAAGGCTTCATACTTGGTTCACCAGATATGCTCTACGCTCCTTCTTTCTGCGGGAATGGCGTTTTCCTCTTTTGGACAGAACCCCTCCTCCTCTATTACGGCAGACGAATTGAAAGCCCATGTCAAGTTTCTTGCGTCAGATGAATTGGAAGGGCGGGGATCAGGAACTCCGGGGAATGAACGGGCGGCCACATACATCGCCGAACGATTCACGCAGTATGGCCTGACACCAGCCGGCGATTCAGGCACGTACTTTCAGAAATTCACATTTGTTTCGGCAGTTCGCCTCGGAACAAGGAATTCTCTGAACTTTGCAGGCATTGATGCTAGAACCCCCTCGTTGGATCCTGACGTCGACTTCCGCCCACTCGGTTTCTCCATTGACACTTCCGTCTCGGGCAATGTTGTGTTTGTTGGTTATGGCATCTCTGCGCCGGAAAATGGATATGACGATTACGCCGGCATTGAAGTGACAGGCAAGTTGGTTATTGCAATGCGGTATGGACCCGATGGGAATGACCTACACAGCGACCTCTACAAGCATACTTCATTTCGAAACAAAGCGCGCAAGGCAAGGGAAAAAGGAGCGGCAGGCTTGATAGTCATCAATGGACCCAATGATGATGAGGATGATGAGTTGGTGAAGCTCAGCTACGACAATTCATTTGCGAACTCGGGCATTGCTGCTATCTCAATGAAACGTGGTCTGATAGAGAGGGCCCTGCATCACCTGGGAAAGGACATGAAGTCCATCCAGGATACCATCAAGCAAAACCGTCGACCCCAGAGTATCGAATTGCCCGGTGTTAGAGCTTCTCTTTCCACTGAAGTTGTACAAGTAATGGCCACAAGCGCGAATATCGTTGGCTACCTCGAGGGAACCAGCCCGACTCTGAAAAAACAGGTAATCGTTGTGGGAGCACACATGGACCATCTTGGTTACGGCGGCCCAGGGTCCGGCTCCCTGATGCCGGATGTACACGAAATCCATAACGGCGCAGACGATAACGCATCAGGCACGGCCGGACTTCTTGAACTTGCCGAGGCGTTTGCGACGAGAAGAGACCCCCCCGCAAGAGGCCTCGTGTTTATTTCGTTCTCGGGCGAAGAGCTTGGAACGCTCGGATCCAGCTACTATGTGAATCACCCGTTTGTCCCCCTTTCCCACACGATTGGAATGATCAACATGGATATGGTTGGGAAACTTGAGGGAAGAGAGCTTACAGTCTACGGAACAGGTACTTCACCATTGTGGGATACTGTTCTTTCCAGTGCAGACCCGGATTCTCTTTTCTCACCCAAAAAGGTTCCAGACGGCTTCGGCCCGAGCGATCACTCTCAATTCTATGCCAAAGACATCCCGGTTTTGTTCTTCTTCACGGGCACGCACAATGACTATCACAAGCCCTCAGATGATTGGGACAAGTTGAATTACCAAGGAGAGGAGAAGGTCATCAAGTATGTATACAGGATAGTGGAAAAACTGAACAACCTCCAAGAAAGACCCCAATTTGCACGAACGCAAACCTCTTCCTCCATGGGTGGAGGTGACTCTCGCGGCTTCAACGTGACTTTAGGAGTGATTCCTGATTACGGCGAAGGGAGCCAGGGGATGAAGATTGGAGGAATTCGCCCGGGGGGCCCAGCCGAGAAAGCTGGGATGCAGGCTGGAGATGTCATCGTAAAGATGGCCGGGAAAAAGGTCCTGAATATCTATGACTACATGGGAATTCTTGGGGAACTCAAGGCAGGACAAGAAATCGACGTTGAGGTGATTCGAAACGGGAAGACGATACCTCTCCGGACAACCATGGAGAAGAGGAAATAGATGCTCCCCGGATTGTCAAGGACATCGGGCCGGCACATCTCTCACCGGACCCGCATCCTAACTACTCAGACGACAGAAACCTTCAGTGTTCCTTCTGAGCTGTACCGCTGACAACATCCTTCTGTTCCTTGGATAGCTCAGGCCCGTTCTCAATCGCGACAACTGAAGCAGTCACCATTGTCATTAGTTGATCTTGTTTGATGTCTTCGGGTTTAACATCCGGTGAATGTTGGTCTTCAGCCCAATGCTTTGCAACGTTTTTATCAACAAGCTTTGTGTACACTTTCCCCTGAACGCGAACTCTTTGCCCCTCTGATTCCCACGGGACAAAGAAGCTGTAATTCTTGAAGTCCACTCGGATCTTCTGCGTCCCATCCGTCACAAACATCCAGCACCCCTTGTTCTGACACACCTCCTTAACTGTCCCCTCAAAAACAACTTCCACCTTATTATATGAACCACTATTCGTGAGGATTTCAGCAATGGTAGCCGTCCTTGCATCCGAAAACTCTCCTCCGTAGACTCTCTCATTCTTGAACTCATCACCGGTCATTCCAAGAGCTGAAGCAGCAATAGCAAGTGATAGAAATCCAACAACCCGTTTCATAGTACCTCCTCTGATATCAATGAAATGATTGGAATTAGCGTTGCTGTAAGAGATTGTGTACCTCTTTGATGTAACTTTCCACAATTCGTGCCCTTGCATCCTCACTTCGCGCCGCCAACAATTCGGTCCGATACTGGCGGATGAAATCGCTAAGCTGAGTCCGCTCTTGCTCAGAAAGCGATGAATTGAAACTTCGGAATGTATCTTCGGCGGCCATAGACCACATCTCCCTTGTTGACGCTACTGTTCAATCCTGGACTCTTTCCGATTTGCAGACATCGCATTCGCAGAGTTTCCGAAGATGATCCCAAGTGTACATCCCCATGTCGTGGGTGTCTCCCCATGTGAATTTGACTCCGTAGTTCCCAACCGGAACAGCCTTCCTTAGCTCATATCGTCCAGTCGTTTCAATGTCTGGGGGAGGTGGAACATAGGTTTGAAATAGCACACTCTCTCCTTTGCATCCTGCGCACGGACATGAGTCACGTACATGGCGTAAGCTGATTGCGCTCTCATGTCCGTCCCTCCAAATAATCGCTAGAATAGATGAGCTGATCTGTTTTAATTGTTTTGGAGAACTGGAGTTAAGCATCATTACCTACTCAAGAAAAAGGGAGTTTGGGGCCACCGAGTGACTGTTTCAAACAGTATACATCCCCGACTTCAAGATGGTTTCTCTGTTCCCTGACGCGTACACAAAGGCCACTTCCTCAACGCGCACGAGGGGCTGAATGGTGGGAATGTACACCCTATCAATGTGAACAACATTCTTGGGATCCCGGAACGATGCCGGACTTGTAACACCGCCAAAATGCTCGCTCCTACCGAATGCGATGTGGAGACCCAGTTTTTCATCCAGCAAGATGCTACCGACCGGGGTAACTCCCCACTCCCCCAGCACTCCAATTCCTATCTCGGCAATGTTCCCGTATGCAGGTTCGGCAGTTAGTTTCTTCCGTTCCTCTTCAGACCTCGGGCCCTGGGTCAATACATCAGTCGCCTTGTTGGCTGTGATGTTGTAGAGGACTATCTCATCGCCAAACTGAACGGGGAGTGTTCCTGCCGTCTTACTGGGATCATCTGTTCTCTCTCCTTCATAGGGAACAATATATGCTTCGCCAGAGGGTAGATTACCCACGACGCCTGGTTCCCTCATCAATCCACCGCTCGCATGGGCAGTCCTATGGCGAAGATCAAACAGCATATCATACTGCTTCCCCAGTACGCTGAAAACAATGAATGCCTCCTTTGCCTCATCAAGTCGGCTCTTGAACTGCATCACTCTTGCATGCACCTTCTCGTAGTCAAGCGCAAGGGTTGGCAACATCCTGCGTGAGAATCCAGGCAGTGTCGCACCGCGGAATCCAAATTTCTTTGCCAGGTTCTTTAGCGGCGCAGTCGCTGAAAGCTCAGTCAGAGCGAGGACAACAGAAGTGTTTTTAAGAACCTCCTCCAAAGCAACCGTTTCGCCCCACAAAGCGTGGTCTGCACTTGTTCGTGAGGAAATGGAAACCGTTGGAGGAAGATCATTGTTATTTGTCCTGACGTTTCCATAAGTACAGAGTCTGACATCATCAAACGGGAGTTCCCTGGCATGATTTGACAGCTCGACAAACCACTCTACAGCTATTCTCCTTCTGTCCGCCCACTCTGCCGAATCAGGCACATTGGAATCCGGGAGGTCAATCAAGATGGTCAAGCCGCGCTCCAATGATTCAAGTCCGAAAACTGATCGAAAGAGCGTGCTAAGTTCAGAGAATGTGAGATTCTGTATCATCAAAGATAGTCCATTTCTCTATATTTACTCTTCCGTCCCCGTTGCTGGCTGCAATAGAACTCCACCGTCAGGCCCTTCCACTAAATCCCTGAGTCGCCCAAGTTGGACACAACCAACATGCAAGCAGAGCGGATGTCCAATTTACATCAGGCATAGAGAATGCAATACACAGCGTTAGGGCGAGTTCTCTTGTACAATAGGAAGATACTTCAACCGGATTGAAGAGTCAACGAACAGAAGGGTTAGTGCTGAAGCATGCGGCGAGCAACCTCGCGCAGTGCATCCTTCGTAAGGAATTTCTGAACCAGGGGAAAGAGGATATGATTTTCTTTATGAATATGATTCACGAATCGTTGTACGATGGTTTTGGAGATTGCTTCCAGATCCACGGCAGCTTTCTTGTCCGACCTCCGACGACCTACTTTGTTTACCGCAGCCCGCAGCCTCGTGAACTCCTTTTTGAGGTACCTGTGGTCGCTTCGCATGAGCTTGGTGGGGCCTTCCACATATCGCTCCAGAACGGGAAACAAGGCATCCTCCTCGCTTTTGTTGTGGACGCCGACTTCTTCCTCAATAAACTCCAGCGCAACCAGCACCTTGCGGTACGCATCCTCCGAGAAACCGCTTTCCGCTATGGAACGCGTGGCTTTGTTCAGCGACGAAAGTTGTACGAGAGCCTCGTCATGTTCTTGCATCAGCTGAGCAATAGGGTCTATCCGACGATGCATGGATGTTGTCTGCGTCTTTTGGTTCAAGCAATCTACACTGTTTCAAGGAGCGTTGTGTACTTCATGCCACCTTCATCGACATACTCCTCCAATTTGCTCACCATCTTCTCAGCCATTTCATCCATGTTATCTTCCAGCGCATCAAATTCCTCAATGCTGTTGGTAACGAAGACTTCTGTAAACTGGTTCCTTTTTCCTTTCTGTTCGTAGACCGAGTAATTCTTGTTGGCAATGGTGGTGAAGTGGTCCTTCATACTCCTCACTAACGCAAGGTATTCTTCACGCAGCTCCGGCTTGACGCCATATGAAATGGTGAACATCACTCGTGGCATTACAGCGTTTCCTTTCGTTGATAGTGATGAGTGAACTTAGTACCCCGCGTCCCGAATCTCCTCTTCGTCCATCCCGAAGTAATGGGCAATCTCATGGATCAGCACCTCCCGAATTTTTCCGCGGATCTCTTCACCTGATGCGCAAAGCCGTTCAATGTTGTCCTGATAGAGCGTAATCTTGTCAGGGACGACCGGCCACGCGCCATAGTGCAAGCCTCGATTGGTCAATGGAACGCCTTCGTACAACCCGAGCAGCATCGACTCCGGAGAAAGACCCACTTTGTGTTCCATCTCTCCAGTCGGTGTTGACTCCACCACGATCCTCACATTTTCAATCTTCTGGAGCAACGGGTCCGGTAGTGCATCAAAGATCTCCTGTGCAAGTTCTTCAAATACCTCTCTCTTCATCTTCGCTCACACAAAGTACAGCAGCAAAGCAACGGCCACGGTCAGAAGCAAGACGGAAAGGGAAACCAGCACTGTCTTCCCCCGGGTGAATCCGTTTGCTACGATAGTCCCCTCAACGAGGAGAAACCAGGACCATGCTACCGCCATTACATCAAAGGCAATCAGGACAATGTAGATGACTGGATTGATCACCAGCGGCGGTGGGTTCTTGCCGAAAAAATCCTGTCCAAAGATGGCGATTTCGACAGGAAAGACGAACACCAGCGATATCACGATCGGAACACATGCATAGGCCACAAGCGCATAGGTGTTCTTCAGGCCAGCCTTCCCACCGAACAGGCGTGCAGTCCAGCGGAGCACCACGCTTGCAACCAGGACGAACATAATACCCAGCGGCGGACCGAGGAGTATACCTGATCCAACCAGCGTGAGCAAATTTGAAAATACTGGCCCGACGTCCTTATACCAGAAAACCGTGTATGCAAGCGCAGTCCCAAGCAAGCAGCTCAATAGGAAGACGTAGTTTTTGTGATGCGAAAGAACGATTCGACGGAACCCCTCGCGTGGCGACTCAATCAGCTTCCAAACAGTTTCAAACAGATTAAGATTGTCGACCTTGGATTGAATGTAGCTCTTGCAGGAGAAACAGACTGTCGCAAAATCATCATTCTCTGCGTCGCAGATAGAGCATTTGATCATGCTTGATCCGCTCTTGATGCCTCGGAGAATGGCCGTTCTCCGTCAAATGTCTTACCCTGCATGCATGACTGTCTCACGCAGCTCTTGCAAGCGTAGGTATATCAATTGGTTAACAGTATACCAATTTTCAGTCTCTTTAGCAATGGATTTCTTGCGGTAGTTGTCCTAGAGCGGTGCAAATCGAGCCGTGAAGTGCCGCAGGACGGGAGCCTCCTCAATGATTTTGTAACCATGGAGAGATTGACGGCGCTGGAACGCCTCAACAACAACTTCGATCACATAATCAATGTGACTTTGCGTGTACACCCTCCGGGGTATGGCAAGTCTTACCAGTTCCATGCGCGCTGGAATGAGCTTGCCATCATTCCCGTACTTGCCGAACATAACGCTTCCAATCTCTACTGATCTGATGCCCCCGAGTCGGAAGAGCTCAACAACGAGAGCCTGACCAGGATATTGGTCTGGAGGAATGTGAGAAAGAAATGCCTTGGCATTCAGATAAATGGCATGCCCACCAGGCGGCCGTAGAATAGGGACACCCGCTTCGACCAAGCGCTCACCAAGATATTCCACAGACCGGATGCGGTACTGCAAATAGTGTTCGTCTAACACTTCATCAAGACCCTGAGCGATTGCCTCAAGGTCACGACCTGCCAATCCACCATATGTTGTGAAACCTTCCGTCATGATCAGGAGGTTACGAGCACCAAAAGCCAGCTTATCGTCATTCATCGCAAGAAAGCCGCCCATATTCACGAGGCCATCTTTCTTTGCGCTCATGGTGGCTCCGTCTGCGTACGAGAACATTTCGCGTACTATCTCAGAAATTGCTTTTGTCGCGTAGCCTTCTTCTCTGCGCTTGATGAAGTATGCATTCTCTGCAAACCGGCAAGCATCCAGAAAGAGAGGAATGCCGTATTTGCTGCACACTCTTTTTGTTTCCCGAATATTCTGCATTGCAACCGGTTGACCGCCGCCGGAATTATTGGTGATTGTGATCATGCAAAGGGGGATACGCTCGCTCCCTACCTTCTTGATGAACTCTTCCAGAGCAATCACATCCATATTTCCTTTGAAGTCGGCGATAATCTCGGGATCCTTTCCGATTTCTATCGGAAGGTCTACCGCTTCAGCTCCCGTGAATTCAACATTAGCCCGGGTGGTATCAAAATGGGAGTTGTTCGGAATGTACTTCCCTTTCCCACCCACGAGGCTGAATAAGATTTTTTCGGCTGCTCTCCCTTGGTGTGTCGGAACAATGTAGGTGAAGCCCGTCAACTCTCTCACTTTTTTCTCGAATCGGAAGAAACTACGGGCGCCCGCATACGATTCATCCCCCTCCATCATCCCTGCCCATTGCTTCGCGCTCATGGCAGACGTGCCGCTGTCCGTCAACAGATCGATCAGCACATCGTCAGAAGGAATGAGGAACATGTTGTAGTCTGCTCGCTTTAAGACGGCTGTACGCTCGTCCACAGTGGTGAACCGGATTGGCTCGACCGATTTGATTTTGAAGGGTTCTATGATCGTTTTCATGGCAAAATGAAGGATGGATTAATGAATACGCAAAGAACGAGGCATCATATAGTGATGGGGGGTTGCTGAACAAATCTACAGGACCGGCTCCTCTATTGCAAGGGTGTCAGCGCTCACTTGAACAGAATGTTGATTTCCCTTACTTTGAAAACAAGCATTCAGGAAAAGGAGACGTGAAACTTTTCAGAAAACAGCATCGTCCTGAGGATCTTGGTGGCATGATCTACGAGGCGCTCCGCTCGGGTATGGAATCAGGGGGTGATCTCTCGATGAACGGATTCCTACGGAGTCTTGATCGGGGCCCCGCAGAACTCGACGAGCAGTACGTCGGAGAGATCATGGTAGGCCTTATGTTTGGCGCGGCCCTTGCAATTGAGCGGTCTGCCTCTTTACGGGTTGCCGAACAAATCGACTCGGGAATGAAAACTGAGTTTTTCAGCCATATCATGGAACAGGGGGCCTCCGCCGTGGAAAAGGCGGAATGGGAGGCTGTCATCGCCGATCACTTCCTAGCATACCGTCAATGCCTCGAGGATTATTCAGGCTTCGAACCACCCTGGAAAGTAGGGCGACAATTCTATTGGAATCTTATTGGCAGCGAGGAGTATAACGCGATGGCGATCAAGATTGCCACGCTCTACATGCTCACTGCACGGGATGTCTCCCAGGACCTGCTCAACGAATACGGTCCTACTCTGCTTGTGGAAAAAGGGATCTGAGAAAGAGATCCTTCCTCACCTCAAACCCTCAAGGGTCGCGAGCACACCTTCAACGTGCTTTTCAATCAGAATTTCGTGGTGAAAAACTCCACGAACAATCCCCTCTTTATCGATCACATACGTAACTCTCTTCGGTGGCAGTAGGCGTCCTCCCGGACGGGTGGCTCCATATGCGCTGGCAATCTCTGCAGTCGTATCACTGATAAGTGGAAACGGGAGATTGTACTTTTCGACAAATTGACTGTGCGAGCGCTCGGGATCGCGGCTCACACCGAACATTACGGCGCCCATGTCGGCAATATGAGAGTAGTTGTCACGGTATGAGCAAACCTGTTTCGTGCAGCCCCGAGTGAAATCCTTAGGATAGAAGAACAGGACAACGTGTTTCTTGCGTCTGAAATTGCCAAGCGAAACCACTTCCCCACCGCTGAGACGTGCGACAAACTGCGGGGCGGTGTCGCCAACGCTCAAGAGGCCGGTACGTTCTTCCAGCATAACCATGCCTCCGGCTATGAGAAGAATGATGAGAAGTCCGAAGATCAACCGTTTACGTTTCACTGCCCGTCCCGGCGCCGGAGGCAGAGGTGGCAGGTCCCTTACTCGTGATCGATCCAAGCCGATTCCTCACATCACGCAGGCGACCCTTGAGCGCGATCCCCCACGACTCGAACAACGAATAGAACGTGGGGATCACTACCAGAGTCAGGAAGGTCGAGACCGTCAAGCCGGAAATTATCGAGATGCCCAACGGGCGCCAGAAGTCGGCGCTCTCTGCACCGATCACAAAATGGAATTTCCTCCAATCAAAGTCGAATCCTGTGGCAAGGGGGAGGATTCCAAGGACGGTCGTGGCTGCAGTGAGTAGAACCGGGCGGAGTCTCGTTCTGCCTGCTTCCACAAGCGCTTCGTCGAGTGTTAGGCCGGATTCACGAAGGTGCTTCATGAAGTCAAGCAATACAATGGCATTCTTCACAACGATACCAGAGAGAGCTATTACACCAATGCCGGTCATGATGATGCTGAACGGCGTCAATGTCGCCAGCAATCCTATGAACACACCTACGAGCGACAAGGGAACGGACAGCATGATGACAAACGGGACCTTGATGGAATTGAATTCCATCACAAGGATGAGAAACACCATCAGCAGGGTAATCACGAGAGCCTGAGTCAGAAAAGCTGCAGCCTTCTGTTGTTCTTCATCCTCGCCGGAGTATTTGATCGTGTAACCACCGGGCAAGTCAAACTGCGCCAGGGAGGACTTGACGTCCTGCAGCACTTCCGATGCAAGTCTCCCCTGGACATCGCCAGTGATCGTGATGACCCGCTTCTGATCTTTTCGTTGGATATCGGCTAGACCCGCCGTCTTTCGGATCGTAGCGACGCTGACCAGCGGGACCGAAACGAGCTTGCCTTGCTTGTTCATGAATGTAATCATCAGATTCTCCAGATCCGCCGGCGAAGATCGTTGATTCCCCTGTAACCGGACACGGATCTTGTACTCGTCTTCACCGAGACGATACTTTGATGCCTCCGTACCATTGATTGCTGATCGCACAGTGTTGGCGACCTGGTCGGTATTCATCCACAACAACGCTGCTTTTTCACGGTCCACCTCGACTTCGATTTCCGGCTTTCCGGCATTGTAGTCATCCTTGACATCAACGAGATTGGAGATTTGTTTGATTTGTCCCTGGATGCGAGAACTCAGCGCAGCAAGCTGCGCGTAGTCTTCGCCTGCAATTTCAATGCTCACCGGGGCCCCCACAGGGGGTCCCATGGCCTGTTTGCTCACCTTGATATCAGCACCCGGGATTCCGGTCGAATGGTTGCGGATTTCATCGATTGTCTGGAAACTGCTTTGCTTTCGCTTGGACTTCTCGAAAAAGTTTACTGCAATCTGTCCCTTATTAGAGGTCCCCTGTCCCCCGAAATCAAACGGATTGTCCGAGGTGCCGACGCTCGTCACGACGAACTCCATGTCGTTCTTGCCAGGCACGTTGCGGAAACGTTCCTCAAGCTCGTGAGCAATTTTATTGGTCACCTCCAGAGATGTCCCCGAAGGAGCTTCTATGGTCACATTCGCCATGTTCGGTTGTGTATTCGGGAAGAACACGATGCCTTTATTGAGAAGTCCGAAGAGGGCGGTGATCAAGACAAGAACGCCCATCGAAGCCAGGATTGTTGTCCCCTTGCGCTGGAGAGCCCACCGAAGAGTGCCAGCGTACGTTTCTTGTGCCCAGGGGAAAAACCGCTCGTCGACTTTGTGGTAGATGATCGTGATCGGATTATACCTTTTGTACCAGTGGGGGTGTTCAAGGTTCTCTTTTGCCTTCCGGATTTCCTTTTTATAGTTGATCCACTGAGCACCCTGGACAGGGCTTATCACAAACGCTACAAATAGAGAGGCACCCAGTGTATAGATCAAAGTCAGTGGGAGGTACTTCATGAAGTCACCAACCACACCCGGCCAGAACAGGAGCGGGACAAACGCCGCAAGTGTGGTGACTGTTGACGTGATGATGGGAACCGAAACCTCCGCCGTCCCGTCCTTGGCCGCATGGATGGGGTCCTTGTCGTATGTTTGTTGATGCCGGTAAATGTTCTCAATCACCACGATAGCATCGTCCACGAGGATCCCCAAAACAAGCACCAGTCCGAAGAGAACCACAAAGTTCAGCGTAATACCGACGAGACCGAGAATGATGAACCCGATGAACATGGAGAGTGGAATCGCGGTGGAGATGAGAAGCGAGTTCTTGAATCCGAAAAACATGAAAAGGAGCACCACAACAAGGAACATCCCGGTCATAATGCTGTTTTCCAACTCTCCCACCATGCGAGCAATGGTGATGGACTGGTCGTTGGAGATTGTCAACGTCACTCCTGGGGGCAACGCGGGGCGTGTTTCGTTCACGATCTTTTTCACTTCGCCGGCAATCCGGACGAGATTCTCTCCTGCGCGCTTGCGCACTGCAAGCGTCACAACCTCCTCGTCGTTCAATCGTGCATATGTAAGTCTATCTTCAAACGAGTACTCAACACTCGCCACGTCCCGGACATAGATCGGCTTTCCATTCTGGAGCTTGACGATGATGCCCTCGATCGGTCCGACCTGCTTATATTCACCAGGGACCCTTACAGAGAAATTTGTCGTTTCGTTGTCAATCGATCCACCCGGTATCGAGACGTTCTCTCCTTTGATAGCGTTGACGAGGTCATCGAAACTGATCTTGTAGCCATTCAAAAGGGTCACATCGCAGTTCACCTGGACCTCCGGTTCGAGCCCTCCATTCAGATCTGCGCGCAATACACCGGGGATCGCTTCAAACTTGTCCTGCAAATTCTCGGCGATTTTCTTGAGCCTCGCGATACCAAAATTCCCCCCGACATTCACATACATGATGGGGAATTCGCTGAAGTTAATTTCCGACACAACCGGATCGAGGACGTCGGACGGAAGTTCCGGACGAGTCGAATTCACTTCGTCCCTGACGCGCCGGAGGGCCTCATCAATATCGACCCCAACAGTGAACTCCACCCGCACTGTTGAGAGCCCTTCCTTCGAGGCTGACGTGATCTGCTTGATGTCTTTCAGAGACTTCAGGTTCCGTTCAAGCGGTTGCGTGACGAGTCCCTCCACGTCGGAAGGTGCTACACCAACATACGGCGTGGAAACAATCACCAAAGGAATCGTGATATCCGGCGCCGCTTCGCGCGGTAACTCACTATATGAATTCCATCCCACGATCACGATAATCGCTATCAGGATGTACACCGCAACTCGATTGTCAACGGCGAGATTCGAAATACGCATATACATTTCTATGGATTTAGAAACCAGTTAGCGGGCTACCACAACAGTTTGCCCGTCCGCAACATTTTGGTAACCGGAAGTGATAACCCGATCACCAATTTCGAGCCCCGCGAGGATTTCCACCTTACCTTCCCCGTGGCCACCGAGCTGGACGGATCGCTCGACCGCCCTGCCATCCTTCACAAGATAGACAACAAACTTTTGACGGTCCACCTGTTGAATGATGTCGCCATCGACCAGCAGAGCTTTCTTTTTCATGGACTGCAAGACAAACACCCTGCCGATCATCTCCGGCTTCAGTTTTCTGCCCGGGTTCGAGATCACCACTTCCACAGGGAATGTCCTGTTATCCGGCGACACGGTTGCGCCGATATAACTGATCCGCCCGGAGAATTCCTCTTCCGGATAGGCCAATACAGTCATTGTCACAGGGGTCCCGAGCGTGATGCTTCCCGCGTAGCGTTCTGGGACATTGATGAGGATTTTGACCTGGCTTATATTCACTACGCGAGCGATTGGAACTCCCGCCTGCGCCATTTCACCTTCATCAACGAAACGGTCATCGAGGATCCCCCCCACCGGGCTCCGGATTTGTGTCCGCTCCAGGCGTGCACGCATCATTTCCGCCTGTGCCTTTGCCGCATCGCGTCCATACTCGGAGGTCTTCACTTGCCATTCACTGACTCCCTGTTCAGCGAACACTGAACGTTGTTTCTGATACGTCAACTCAGTTGTCTTGTACTGGGCGTCGGCTGCCTCATAGTTGGGACGAAGCACGTCATCTTTCATCGTCACCAGAACATCGTTCTTCTTTACATAGTGGCCCTTCGACACCTTCCATTCATTGACCACACCTCCTTCTTCCGGACTGATCATCACGTCCTCGTATGCCTTAACAATGCCGGTTAGTTGGATCCGTTCCGTGAAAGCCTCAGGAACAAGTTCGTACACCGAAACGGTAACTGCCCGTTCGTTGCTCTTGTTTGTAGTTGAGGTCTCGTCTGCATTCGAATCGCCGCACCCCAGTGAAGAACATGCAATCAAGGTGCCGGCGAGAGCAGGTACAATCAAATTGAAGTGGTACTTCATTTTACCATTGTCTCCAAGGATGATCATTCTGTGTCCTCGTCAGTTTCTTCGATGACATACTCGGGCAGCCTGCCCAGCATTTGCTCGAGTTCCGCTGTTGCTGTGAGATGCTCGTAGATTGCTTCTATCCTGTTTACCCTTGCCCGCGTCAAACCCAATTGAGCATCGTTCACTTCCAATTGAATGCCTAACCCATTTGCAAACCTCGACGAGGCGATCCGGTACCCTCTTTCTGCCTGTTCTACGGTTCTCCCTTGAGCGGCGATCCTTTGCCTAGCTTGTCGGATCTGGAGAACTAAAGACTCAGCAGATGTCTGCAAGCGAATTTCCATACCATTGATTGCCTCTTGTGACTTGCGCAGGTCGAGTTCAGCCTGCTCCACGCGGGCGTTGGTCTGCAATCCGCTGAAGATGTTCATTGAAAGAGAGAGCCCGATCTGGGAGCTCGCAATGAAATCTCCTGTCGAAAAGTTGAACATGTTGTTCTGTGCCGTGTACTGGTAATTGCCAAATGCCGAGAGTCGGGGAAGGTAGCTCGACCTTTCGACGGAGATGACAGCATCGCTCACCTCTGTCTGGTACCGCATGGCAGCAAGGGAAGGATTCGTCTTCACCACCCGCTCCACCACTGACTCCAACTGGAATTCGACGGTCGTATCGGCTTCAAGCACTCCGTGGATTTCCAACCTGGAAATGTATGGGGCACCGATCATAGACTTGAGGTTATTGAGTGCAAGGCTGTATGCATTCTCCACTCTCAGAAGCTCCGGGTGAAGGTTATCCAATGCAACTGCCGCGCGGAGCTCATCATACTCAGACACTAGTCCCGATGCCGCAAGGAGTCGTGTGTTCTGGTAATTCTCCTCCGCGTTGGTGAGGTTCTGCCGAATCATCTTCAGAACCTCCCCCGCCACGAGGACACTGTAGAACGCTTTCTTTGCTGCGG
Organism: Bacteroidota bacterium; assembly: GCA_035687895.1. Lineage (GTDB taxonomy): Bacteria > Bacteroidota > Ignavibacteria > UBA10030 > UBA6906 > JAERML01. The sequence goes on from DASRUE010000064.1 coordinate 48,369, forward strand.
TAATCGTCTCCAGGCACTTTGCGCGGTAAACCTCTTCCGCGGCTTTCGAGTAGATCCGGGCAGTCCCCACGCCAACGAATACCGATGAATTGAAGAGAACCTGTTCGGCACTCACAGTCATGTCGAATGCATGCGTGGAGCCTATTTCTATTGCACTGACGCGGTCGCTCCCGGGGTTTGCAAAGTCCGGAAGAAAGAACACCGGTTTCTTGAGCGCCCGCGTATAGCGCGCGCTCAGATCAATCTTGGGGAGGGCATATCCCCATGCTTCTCGCACTCGTGCGGATGCACGCTGCACCTCAAGCCGCGCTGAGGTCAAATCATGATTGTTGCGCAATGCGGTCTGAACAACTCCCTCAAGTGTGTAGACGTTCGAGGAGTCTGGTCCCTCGGCCAACGATATCGCAACAAAGAAAAGAGAAATGCTAATCGAGTATGAACTGGTACGCCACATTGTGATCGATGAGTATGAGAAAGAGATGAGGGTCGCGTGGTTTTCGGGGTTACAGCCACCCACTGCGGCTCAATGAAGAACGGTCAGTACTAAAGGAGAGTAGGTATGTCAAGAGAATTGAGCGGCAGTTCCGCCACCTCAATTCAAGGAAGAGACGCCCCCTCAAAGAACAAACGAACAAGAAAACCTGCCTCGCGCTCAGAATCAAGCGTTCGGAGCCCCTTCGCTTCAAAAAAGCATCGCATTGCACTGTTATGGACCATCGAGACGAAGGCCTGGGCAAGGTCGTCCGGATTCTCCCTAATCAACCGCTTACGGGAGATGTCTTTTTTCACAAGGGCGCTGAGCATATTCGCTATCCGGTGTACACGCTCATGAATGGCAGCAATCCTCTGCTGCTCCTCCTCGAGTTGCATCCGATTCATTTCCCGCGCGATAATGCGGAGGAGATCTTCATTGGTCTTGTAATACTCCATCATCCGGGTCGCATAACTATGGAAGGCATCACGGGTTGTTCCTCCAGCGGCGATGGCCCCTTCTGCCACATGTACCATGTCGTCCAGCAATTCTTCCACAATGTGCTGGAACAATTCATCCTTGCTCTGGAAATAGTTGTACAGTGTCCCCTTTGCGAACTCTGCTCTCTCGGCAATTTCATCGAGCGTGGCATGACTATACCCCCGCTGAGCGAACACTTGCCGTGCAGCAACAAGGATCTCTGCCCGCTTGGCAATCCGTTCCCGCTCTTTCCGTATCAGTGGCTGCTCCATCATGTCTCGATCCTCTTGGATGAACAAGCCGGTCACCCGATCAACTAAATGGTCATGAAATGACTGACTGGTCATAACCTAAGGAAAGGGTGTCCGGAAGTCAAGCACAAAAACGAAAACGGTCAGGAGATTTCCTGACCGTGGATCTTTTCAACACTTTCTCCGGGCCGTCATTCGCTGTCGTAGTGGAGAATGGAAAAAACATCATATGCCTTCAGCTTCGCCCGCCCGCCGAGAAACGAGAGTTCGATCAAAAAAGAAAGGCCGATAATGGTCCCGCCAAGCCTCTCGACCAGTTGGCACGCAGCGCGCGCAGTCCCCCCTGTCGCGAGAAGGTCATCATGCATCAGAATCCGCTCTCCAGGCCTGATTGCATCTTTGTGAATCTCGATCGCGTCTGTACCGTACTCCAATGCATACTCCTGGCGAAGAGTTGCCGCGGGTAGTTTGCCCGGCTTGCGGATGGGGACGAAGCCTGCCCCGAGCCGATACGCGAGCGGCGCCCCGAAGATGAACCCGCGGGATTCCACGCTAACGACCTTCTCGACATGCAGGCTCTTGTAACGGTCGTGGAACAGGTCCACTGATTGCCTGAAAGCCTCGCCATCCTTCAGAAGTGTGGTGATGTCACGAAAGACGATACCCTTCTTCGGAAAATCCGGCACACTGCGGATGGTGGAGAGAAGATGATTCATGCTTACCAGCTCATTTTCTGTTTGTTGAGGAAGGCGTCAATCCCCTGCTTGCAGTCGGGAGTCATGCGGGAAGCCGCGTTCATGTTTGCTGCGAAATCGAGCGCGTCCACGAAATTGAGGCCATGCAACTTCGAGAGCATCTCCTTGCACAACGACATGGATGTAGCGCTGTTTCGGTCGAGCAATTCCTGTATAAGAGAGTCTGCTGCAGCGTTGAGGTCCCGCTCCGGAACTACGAGACTAACGAGTCCAATACTCTTTGCCTCTTCAGCATTGATGGTATTCCCGCGCAGGATCAGCTCTCGCGCACGGCCTTCCCCAACGCGTTTGATCAGGAAGATCATTACCACGGCCGGAATGAATCCAATCCGCACCTCCGTATACCCGAACGTGGCATGCTCCTTCGAGGCGATCACGAAATCACATACACTTGCCAAACCACACCCACCGGCAAGTGCCGGTCCGTTCACCGTGGCAATGACCGGTTTGCGACATTCATAGATAAGGCGGAAGAGTTGGGCGAGCTGTTGGGAATCCGCACGGTTCTCTTCGAGATCAAACTTTGCGATGCGGCTCAGATACTCTAAGTCGGCACCGGAACAGAACGAACTCCCCTGCGCGACAAGGTGTATTACTTTTACTGCATGGTCCCTCGCGGCAGCGGAGAAGGCTGTCGTCAACTCCCTCACCATCACATCATCAAGTGCGTTCCTCTTCTCGGGGCGGTTGAGCGTGATCGTCGCTCTACGGCTTGCAGCGTCGAACAGAATGCGGGTGAATGGCATGGACGAAAATAGGTAATCTCACAAGGAAAAACAAGTCCGTCATTAATCGAGGGAGGAAAAGAAAATCCCGCGCCGTTACCAGGCGCGGGATTTGTTCGTGGAGAAGGTCAAACTAGACATCATAGTACAGACCGAACTCATACGGATGAGGACGCAACGCCATTGGTTTGACCTCGCGATCCATCTTGTACTGAATCCATGCGTTGATGACATCTTTGGTGAACACGTCTCCGCGAAGCAGGAAATCGTGGTCACGCTCCAATGCTTTGAGAGCGTGCTCAAGAGAGCCCGGCGTTGAGGGGACATGCTTCAACTCCTCCGGTTCCAGGTCATAAATATCCTTGTCGAGCGGTTCACCGGGATCGATCTTGTTCATGATGCCATCGAGGCCCGCCAGTAAGAGCGCAGAGAATGCGAGATACGGATTACAGGCCGGGTCAGGGCAGCGGAATTCGATCCTCTTTGCCTTCGGACTATTGGAGTACATGGGGATGCGGACGGAAGCGCTTCTGTTCCTTTGGGAGTATGCAAGGTTCACGGGCGCTTCAAATCCTGGTACGAGACGCTTGTACGAATTTGTGGTTGGGTTGGTAATGGCGCAGAGCGCTGGCGCGTGCTTCAACAAACCGCCGATGTAGTGAAGCGCTGTCTCGCTCAGGTTGGCGTAGCCGTTGCCGTAAAACAGCGGCTTCCCATTCTTCCAGAGGCTTTGATGAACATGCATTCCGGACCCATTGTCACTAAACACGGGCTTCGGCATGAAGGTGACCGTCTTGCCACGGAGACGCGCCGTGTTTTTGATGATGTACTTATACTTCAGCATGTCGTCGGCATGGCGCAACAGCGGCGCAAAACGCAAATCGATCTCCGCCTGGCCGCCGCTTGCCACCTCATGGTGCTGTGTCTCCACATCCAACCCTGCCGCAATCATGTTGAGTGTCATCTCGTTGCGAATATCCTGCAAATGATCGGTCGGTGGAACAGGGTAATATCCCTCCTTGTAGCGGGGTTTGTAGCCGAGGTTTGGCATCTCCTCCCGGCCGGAGTTCCATCGCCCTTCGATTGAATCGAGATAATAGTAACTGCTATGTTCGTTCGTGTCAAACCGTATGTCGTCGAAGATGAAGAACTCTGCCTCCGCCCCCATAAAAGCCGTGTCGGCAATCCCGGTGGAGGCAAGATACGCTTCTGCCTTCTGGGCAATGCTGCGTGGACAGCGTTCGTATTTCTCCTTGGTCAGAGGATCGTAGACATCGCAAATGAGGCTCAGTGTCTTTGCTTCAATGAACTTATCGATGAACGCCGTCGACGGATCAGGAATGATCAACATATCGCTTTCATTGATGGCCTTCCATCCTCGCATGCTCGAGCCGTCAAACCCGAAACCGTCGTCAAATGACGATTCCTCCAGCCGGGAGGCAGGGATGGAAACGTGTTGCCATTGGCCAGGGAAGTCCATGAATTTGAAATCGATCATTTGAACTCCCTCGTCCCTGATCGTCTTGAAGACTTTAGCGATACTGGAGTCGGCTTTCTTTGCCATGGTGATCCTTTCAGTTGTGAGGTGATGATATCAATGAACTATACAAGCTCGTGGTAACCCTTCTCGCCATGCTCAACGAGGTCGAGTCCTTCATGCTGGTGTTCGTTGCTGCTCCGTATTCCCAGTGTAAGATCGATGAGCTTCAAGACCACAAATGTGACAACCGCCGAAAAGAGAATCGTCGCTGCAACGCCAACGAACTGGATCCAGAGCAATGACGGATTGCCATAAAGAAGGCCGTTGTTCCCTGCTGCATTGACAGCGGTGGTCGCAAAGACACCAGTCATGAGGGCGCCAAAAATACCGCCAACGCCGTGAACTGAGAATGCATCAAGAGAATCATCCAGTCCCCACTTGACGCGTTGGGTGAGCGCCCAGTAGCAGACCCCAGCCACACCGAGTCCAATGAAGATCGCGCCAACCGGAGTAACGAACCCACAAGCCGGTGTGATTGCCACGAGTCCGGCAACGGCACCGGTAATTGCACCGATTGCCGTTGGTTTTCCTTTGAAGACCATGTCCAAGACTAGCCACCCCAGCATTCCCGAAGCGGCAGCAGTGTTTGTAGCGACAAATGCCGTTGTTGCCAACGCACCCGAGGCGATTGCACTCCCTGCATTGAATCCGAACCATCCAAACCAGAGCATCCCACCACCAAGGAGAGCATACGTGACGTTATGTGGTGGCATCGCCCTCTCTGGAAACCCACTTCTCGGTCCCAGCATCAGCGACGCAACAAGGGCTGAGACTCCAGCGTTGATATGTACGACCGTCCCTCCGGCGAAGTCCAACGCTCCCATTGTCCTAAGCCAACCACCTACACCCCAAACCCAATGCGCCACCACATCGTACGAAAATGTGGTCCACAGCAGAATGAAAACTGCGTAGGATTTGAACTTCATCCGCTCGACGATTGCTCCGGAGATCAATGCAGGCGTTATAATGGCAAACATCGCCTGGTAGATCATAAAGAGCTGGTGCGGAATGGTACCGCCGTAGTCAGGATTAGGTGTGAGACCAACGCCATCGAGACCCAGCCAGCTGAGATTGCCAAAAAGATGACCAAACACATCTGAATTTGGACTGAACGCTATGCTATACCCGAAGAGAACCCACTGCACCGCTACAATGCCAAGTGCCACAAAACTCATCATCATCGTGTTGACAACATTCTTGCTTCGTACAAGTCCTCCGTAGAAAAACGCGAGGCCTGGGGTCATGAACAACACCAGAGCGGCAGATACGAGCATGAAGGCGGTATCGCCAGTATCGATCCTGTTCACTTCGTTGCCTCCACTTTGATGCGAGTGTTTTCCTTGGAGCTCGAAAGGACCAGGTTTGTTCGCGTGCTGACAACTCCACTCCACGCCTGTATCTTTGAGAGAAGCTTCTCGAGCGAAGCGGTATTTGTCGTCCGGATTTTCAGGAGGTGGCTCCCCTCGCCAGTGATGGCATGGCACTCCAGCACTTCGTCAAGGGCTTTGGCATGGTCAATGAACTGATTGTAATGTTTCGATGAATCGACCGTTACAAAGATGAATGCCGTAATATCTTTCCCGAGCTTCTGTGAGTCCAGCACAGCATGAAAGCCAGTTATGATGCCGCTTTCCTCGAGCTTCCGAAGGCGATCACTCACGGAGGGAATGGAAAGGCCCACTGCTTCTGCCAGGTCGTTACGACGAGTGCGGCCCTTCTTCTGGAGGATCTCCAGAATCTTTACGTCAATGTCGTCAAGCATCGGGAAATGAATCCGGGGGAGGAATGGAAAAGTGGTTCAAATTCCTAAGAAACTAAGGTATTGTGTCATCTATGCCTTCGAATATAAGGTTATTGATAGAAGTTGTCAAGTTTTTTTTGCCTAGAAAATAGGAAAGGCCGGCACTTCCGTGCCGGCCCTCACGCAGCTGCCGCCAGCCTGGTTCCTGTCATCTCTTGAGGGCTTCGGACCTTAACGTTTTGATCGCACCGGCAATATTCTTAGAACCAAAAACGAAGCTCCCTGCCACAAGGACGTTTGCGCCAGCCTCAACGGCACCGTGAGCTGTTTCCGCATCAATACCACCATCCACCTCGAGGTGGACCTCCGGTTTTAGCTGTCTGATAAGATCGGCTGCTTCCCGTAGTTTGCCATATGATCCCGGCAAAAATGATTGACCGCCAAAGCCCGGGTTGACTGACATGATCAGAACGAGATCAACATGCCGAATGATATCCTTGAGCAATGCAACAGGCGTTGCAGGATTAATGCACACTCCCGCCATGGCCCCAAGCTCCTTGATGCGATGGACTGTTTTGTTCAGGTGTGTGCACGCCTCCACGTGGACTGTGAGAACATCGCTTCCCGCACTCCTGAAGGCTTCAATATACTTGTCGGCATCCTCAATCATGAGGTGTGTATCGAACGGCAACTTTGTCATCTTCCTGATGGTTCTGATGACAGGTGGGCCGAACGTGATGTTCGGGACAAAATGGCCATCCATAATATCCAAATGAAGCCAATCCGCACCTCCCGACTCGGCTTGTGCTATCTGTCCCTTGAGATCCGAGAAGTCGGCCGAAAGCAAAGATGGAGCAATCTTGATCATGGGGTTTTCTACTATTTCCGCGGTAATTCGATTTCTTCCTTGGGTTTGCCGGATTTCACGACAAACAAATCAATCGCCTGTTCTTCAGGCACCTGATCGCCGGGTCTGGGGAACTGATCGACAACAGTATTCGGGATAAGGTCAAAGCTTGCTTGATAAGTGATATTGCCTAACTTGAGTTTCTGCTGTACAATCAGTCGTTCAGCTTCCGTTAACGTCTTGCCAAGAAAGTCCGGGACGGTAATCTGTTGAAGAACCTTGCCACGACTGACCACAATGTTGACGGCAGAACCCTTTACAACTCTGCTTCCCGATCCCACTGACTGTTCGACGATGGTATTCTCCGGGTATTGGTCAGACGTCGCGTACCCAACAGTGCCAAGCCGAAGACCGTTGCGTTCAAGTGTGAACTTTGCGTCCCGCAGCGACCTCCCCCGTAATGGAGGAACATTGACCAAGGCTTCTCCGCCAGAAATCGTCAGGTAGATGCGCCTCCCTTGCTTCACCACTGCGTCTGGCTGGGGATTCTGTGATACTACCGTCCCTTGGGGAGCACGTGGGTCAGGGCGAGTCTCTGCCTCAACCGGCTGGAGACCGGCCGAATCGAGTTTTGCTTTTGCCAACTCCAACGGAAGATCTGTGATTTTCGGGACAGGCTGTGTGTCGCCATGATTCACATACCAGGGAAGAATAACATTGTCTAGCAACAGGAATCCGCCAATGAGTGCAGCCAATGTGTAAAGAAACTTCTTGTTCTTTAGGAGTCTGATGGGATTGAGTCGTCTGAGCATGCAGCCCCGAAGGTTCCTTGAATTCAACGGTTGAAAATATAGTCAATAACTCGTTGATGCACAAGGATTGCTGGTTGCGAAACAGTCGAATTCTTCGCATATTCACACAGCTATCCCTTAGCACTCACCGTACGGATGATATAGCAGGGCAGGCTGATGATTGTTCCCACTCTCCCACTAACGGCGTATGAAATCACTGCAGAGTGACATACTCAGAACGCTGCTGTACTACGACATCTGGCATTATCCATTGACGGCCACTGAGTTGTTCACATTTCTCCCTGTCAACTCGATGACATTTGAGGAGTTTGACAAATATTTGCGTGAGCAGGCGACAGGCGATGACATACTCTTCGACCAGGGCTATTACTTCGTCCGGGGAAAGGGTCCCGGCATCGTCCCACAGCGACGTGAGAAAGAGCATCACGCACAGCTGATGTGGCGAATGGCAGCCATCTCGATGCACATTATCAAGAGATTTCCATTCGTCAGAGGCGTGTGCGTGTCAGGCGACCTTTCCAAGAACGCAACCAACCGGAAGAGCGACGTGGATTTTTTTGTGATCACCGAACCAGGGCGACTCTGGATCACACGCACACTCCTCATCCTCTTTAAGAAGGTCTTCCTTCTGAACAGCAAGAAATACTTCTGCCTGAACTATTTCGTGACAACGGACCATCTCACACTTGACGATCACAATGTCTTCCTTGCCACCGAGATTGCACACTTGAAGCCTTTGTACAACTCAGGTTTGTTCAGGAAGTACTTCGCAAGCAATCAGTGGATCAGAGACTACTTCCCAAATTACGACCTCCGGCATCTACAATTTCCTGTAGCAAACGAGCGTCAGAGCCTCTTGCAGCGTCTGCTGGAGATTCCTTTCTCATTCATTGCGGCTGACACGCTCGATACATACCTGATGAACAAGATGGCTGCAATCTGGGCCAGGCGCTATCCGGAGTTTGACGATACCACACGACGGAAAATTTTCCGCTGTACGAAGAGTGAATCCCGTGCTTATGTTGGCAACTTTGAAGAGAAAATTCTAGCCATTTACGAGCAGAAGCTCCGCGAATTCGGTGTTTCTGCTTGAGGATTCAACCAAAAGGACAGAAGAAGGAGAGTGATTCATGATTCCTGGGCCTCGGTATCCTGGCGGCAATTTCGTCAACCCATGACCGACATCCTCTTCACCCATTCATACTTCCTCCACTTTGATCCGAAGGAGTACAAGGCGATGATGCCCTACCCTCCGCTCGGAACGCTCTATGCCGCGAGCGTAGCACGCGCAGCAGGCTATTCGGTTCAATTGTTCGACAGCATGCTTGCAACCAACGAAGACGAGATCCTCCCCGTTATCCGTGAACACCGTCCAAAAGTAGTTGTCATCTACGATGATGATTTCAACTACCTCACCAAGATGTGTCTGACGCGCATGCGTGAAGCAGCGTTCACAATGGCCTCTCTTGCAAAGAGGGAAGGTTGCACGGTAATCGTTCATGGCTCTGATGCTGTTGACCATCTCGACAAGTACTTCAACCACTCCGTTGACTTCGTCATCTGTGGAGAAGGAGAACAGACGCTCCGTGAGACACTTGACCACCTCCTGAAAAATGGGAAGGCCAAGGAAGAGATTCCGGGTCTTGCATACATGAGCATGGGGACTGGTGCCACGAACACGGCGCGGCCTGTGGTTAAGGATCTCGATGCTCTCCCCTTTCCTGCGTGGGACATTGTCGACATTGAGCGATACCGGAGCGTCTGGAAGAGACGACATGGTTTTTTTTCAGTCAACATGGTCACCACGCGCGGATGCCCATTCCACTGCAATTGGTGTGCAAAGCCAATCTACGGTCAGGTGTACAGTTGTCGTTCGCCACGCAATGTGGTGGAGGAGATGCAATGGCTGAAACGGACCGTGAAACCCGACCACATCTGGTTCTGCGATGACATTTTTGGACTGAAACCAGGCTGGGTTGCCGCGTTCAGCAAAGAAGTGATAGATCAGGATGCGATCATTCCCTTCAAATGCCTGGCACGTGTTGACCTCCTGCTGAAGGAAGACGCCGTTGAGAATCTCCGGAAGGCGGGATGCACAACGGTGTGGGTAGGCGCAGAATCCGGTTCACAAAAGATTCTCGACGCGATGGACAAAGGCACAACAGTGAAGCAAATCTACGAGGCATGCCGACTTCTGAAGATGGCTGGAATATGTGTCGGCTTTTTTCTGCAGTACGGCTATCCGGGCGAAACCCGAGATGACATTAAACTGACGCTGAAGATGGTAAAGGAATGCATGCCCGATGAGATTGGTGTGTCTGTTTCCTACCCACTGCCGGGCACGAAGTTCTTTGAGAACGTGAAGACCCAGATGGGAGCGAAGCACAACTGGACGGACAGCCAGGATCTCGCAATGATGTTTGGCGGTACCTACCACCCAAACTTTTACCGTGTGTTGCACAAAGTGACGCATAAGAAATTCCGGATCTGGAAGAGTACAGAACTCTTACAAAAAACGATGAAGCAACCCTGGCGATTCACCCCTCAGAATGTGAGGAGCCTGGCGGCGGGCATATACCATCGCTTCACGTTGGCCGGAATAGAGAGCGAGATGGGTGAATTTCTGGCGGAACACAAGCATGCCGACTCTTGAATAGCCACTTCCGATGCCTAATGGGGAGAATGAACCTGCTAACGTTTCAGAGGAGCGCTGAGGTCCCCGTCTACCGCTGCCCTTCGATATATCTTTCGAACTCGCACAGGAGGGCTAGCGAATGAGCGCGTTCGTAATTGTCGACATCAATGTCACTGATCCGGTCGGCTACGAGGAGTACAAGAAAACTGCGGCGCCTACCGTTGCCATGTATGGTGGCAAGTATCTGGCGAGGGGTGGCCGGACTGAAGTACTGGAAGGTAACTGGATTCCCAATCGATTAGTCATCCTGCAATTCGGAAGTGTTGACCAAGCGAAACAGTGGCTGGATTCGGCAGAATACAGAGCAATTAAACACCTCCGGCACCAAAATGCCGAATCGAATATGGTCGTCGTTGAAGGAGTGTAACATCATCATCGTTGCTGCGACTCATGCATAACACATAGAAAGGAGAGCCATCATGGATGACAAAGTCCGCTGTCAGAGTTGCGGGATGCCACTCTCGGACGTGTTTGGGAATTACGGCACAAACAAGGATGGATCGGATAATACCGACTATTGCGCTTTTTGTTTCAAGGATGGAGCATTCACAAATCCGCGTCAGACAATGGACGAGATGATCAAGAGTTCCATTCTGAATATGACAAAGGACCTCCGGATGCCAGGAGAAAAGGCCATTCAACTGGCGAACGAGATTATCCCGAAACTGAAGCGATGGAAAAAGCCGTAATGTAAACAGGGGATCACTGGGTATTGATCTTTGTCCCTAATTGGAAATCGCCAATGAGTGCCGTCTCAATGTCAAAGGTTCTGCATTGGATATTGTTCTGACACACGGGTATTTTCTTCAGGAAGATGAGGCCGAGAAACGGATCATGAAACCGTATCCGACGCTCGGGATTCTTTACATCTCCGCGTACCTCAAATCCAAGGGTTTTCATGTAGAGGTTTTTGACTCGACATTCCAGTCGAAGAAGGCGTTCACCCGGTACCTTGCCGACACGCGGCCTTCCATCGTAGGCATTTACGTCAACTTGATGACAAAATTGAATGCCCTCTGGATGATTCGGGAATGCAAGGCACATGGTTGTACTGTGATCGTTGGTGGCCCGGAGATTCCGTACTATGGCGAAGATTTTCTGAAACGCGGGGCGGATGTTGGCGTGATTGGTGAGGGTGAGCTGACGCTTCAAGAGTTGATCCCCCATCTCCAGAAGTCCGGCGCCAGCGGGATGCAACATGTCAGCGGAATCGTCTACCGCGAAAACGACGGCACCATCATCCGGACACCAGAGCGGCAGTTGATTGCCGACCTCGATCAACTTCCCGATCCTGACCGCGGCGCGATCGATCTTGCGCGCTACATACAGACATGGAAGACACACCATGGGAAGGGATCAGTCTCCCTCATTTGTGCACGAGGTTGTCCGTTTACCTGTACGTGGTGCAGCCGCTCGGTATTTGGTGATACGCACCGTCGGCGTTCGCCGCAGCGTGTGGTGGATGAGATCGAGTTTCTTCTTGCCACGTACCATCCCGACATGCTCTGGTTTGCCGATGACGTCTTCACCATCAACCACCGGTGGTTCTATCAGTTTCATGATGAAATGAAGCGACGGAACATCCGGATCCCCTTTGAGTGTATTTCCCGCGCAGACCGGCTGAACGAGGATATCCTGCAGAAGATGGCCGAACTTGGGTCATTCCGCATATGGTATGGCTCAGAAAGCGGTTCTCAGAAAATCCTCGATGCAATGCAACGACGGGTAAAGGTGGAACAAATCCAGACGATCACGCGCCTCGCTCAGAAATATGGCATCGAGGCTGGGCTATTTGTGATGCTTGGCTACCCCGGGGAAGAGATTGAAGACATCGACGCCACCATCGAACATTTGAAAGCGACGAAGCCCGATACATATCTCACCACGGTGGCCTATCCAATCAAGGGCACGACGATGTACAACGAAGTTCGGGACCGTTTACTGGTCAATGACGATTGGGCAAGCAGCACCGACAGGAGCATCGACTTTAGAGGGAGACATTCCTCAAGGTTCTACTACTTTGCCACCCGGCATATGGTGAATGAGGTGCTGTTCTTTCGCCTCAGAAGCAACGGCCACCGGCCGTTCGGCCCCCGCCTCACATCGTTTGCTAAGTCCAAGCTTGCCCGGATAGGCATGCATCTGACAGAACGGACCCGCACCTGAAGCATGACAACCCGGGCACCAATGATCGAGCAACGGCCATTTGATGCAGCCGCGTCACTGTATGACCAGGAATTCGACGGCCATCGGCCTACTGTTCGCCTCCGACAGATTATGATGAAGTTGTTCCTCAGGTACTTTCCCATTCATAGCTCGCTTCTTGAATTGAATTGTGGCACTGGGACCGACGCCATTGCGTTGGCAAACCATCGTATGACCGTTTACGCGACAGATGATTCCCCAGCGATGGTATCATCTGCGCGGGAAAAAGTGTCGATGGCAGGACTTACCTCTCACATTATCGTTGACCGACTCGCTTTTGATCAACTGGATCAACTCCGCGGCAAGGTGTTTGACGGAGTATACTCGAACTTTGGCGGACTGAACTGTGTCCCCGATCTCTCTTCCATCGCTGCTGATGTGAGCGTGCTATTGAAGCCTGGTGGTTTCTTCGTCCTTTGCGTGATGACAGACTTCAGTATCTGGGAGACGACCGCGTTTCTCCTTCGGCTCCGATGGCAGAGTGCCTTCCGTCGTTTGCGGAGAGACGGCGTTGACGCAAGGGTTCATGAAACGACTCTCCGTATCTACTATCACTCTCCTGATTCTATCCGGTCAGCTTTCGAGCCATGGTTCGAGCTGGTCGAGATGGGCGGGCTGAGTGTTTTCACTCCCCCACCCGGCGCAACAAAAGCGAACAGAGTGCTTCGCCCCATCATCCCCTTGCTGGACCTTCTCGACAACGCTGTGTATCGCTGGTATCCCTTCCGTCGCATTGGGGACCATTGCTATATCGTCATGAGACGCACTACGCGGGAGAGTCTGGCATGAATGTCAACACCATGCGGGCAATAGACAGGTATGTCGGCATTCCACTCTGCTGGGCAACGGGGATCTGGAGCAATCTCTTCAGGCACAGGAAACAACTTGCGCCAGAGCAGTGGAGATCCGTTCTCGTAATGAAGTTTTTCGGGATGGGAAGTGTTCTGCTTTCATCGTCCTTTGTTTCGGCGCTCCATGAACGGCTTCCAAACGTGAAGATCATTTATCTGACCTTTGGTGCTAATCTGGAAATGCTTGAGATGCTGCCTCAGGTATCATTCCGACTAGCGATCTCCACATCTTCCCTGCATCAGTTCATCTATGATTCCTTTAGGGCCTGGCGATTGATCCAGAGGGAATCGGTGGATGCTACATTCGATCTGGAGTTCTTCTCAAAATTTTCGACCCTTGTGTCATTCCTGTCCAGAGCACCTGTTCGAGTTGGCTATGCCTTACCTACTTACTGGCGGCGAATGCATCTGACCGTTCCCGTCCCTTTCGGGCATAACAAGCACGTGACCCAAGTATTCCTCAGTCAGCTGCAAGCTGTCGGGCTCCCGCCGCAGCAAACCGCTTCGGTCACATCTCTACAAGCCTCTCTGATAATCAATGCGTGCATGGAACGCGCTCTCAATCTTCAGTCGAATGGATTTGAGATCATTGCCGTGAACATTAACGCAGGGCCCACATCCCTGGAGCGTCGATGGCCCCCCGGGCGTTTCATAGAGGTGTGTCGTGTGCTTCTCGCCGAGAGGCCGGGCGTGCGATTCGTATTCACGGGAAGCACAGAAGAAAGGGGCTACGTCGAAGAAGCGCTACGTCACGATGTTGGCGTTCAGCACAACTCCATCAACGCTGCAGGACTCCTTTCTCTTGGCGAACTGATAGCGTTGCTTGAACGATCCTCTCTTCTTCTCACCAATGATAGCGGCCCCATGCACATTGCGGCCGCGATGGGCAGGCCTGTTGTGGCACTCTTTGGACCCGAGTCGCCCGCATTTTATGGCCCTTCCGCTCAATCCTCTCTTACCATCTACAAAGCGATCTCCTGCAGCCCGTGTTTGAATGCTTACAATGCCAAACTCTTTGTCTGCCCGTTTGATGCCAGATGTATGAAGGAGATCTCAATAGCCGAAGTGCTTGCTGCCGTTCGCTCTCTCCGTCCAGCCCTCGTCACGTAAAACCCATGCGGATCTTTCCCCGGCCACTGTTCGGTTACCTCGCTCTTCTTGTGCTTTTCGTGCTGGTTGTGTACCGCGGCGTTTTCCCCGCGTTCACTCAGATCGATACAGATTTTCCCAACTACTATACGGCCGCACGGATTGTCCTTGAACAAGGCGACGTCAACCGTTTGTACGACGATCAATGGTTCCAGGAACAGATCTCCGCCCACCGGATACAGGCAAAAGGAAAGTTCTCGCCATTTCCGCCAACCACCGCATTGTTGGCCACGCCGCTGGGCCTGGTGCAACCTCAGACGGCGTTGCGGCTCCTTACGTTAGTCAATCTGATTTGCGTTTCCATTTGCGTCATACTCCTCGCACAGGCAACATCGTTTGAGTTCCCCGATGTCGCCGTGTTCGTTCTTCTCGCTGGGGTTGGACTCATCAATTGTATTCGCTTCGGCCAGTGGTACATTGTTGTTGCGCTATCCATCATTGCAGGATATGTTCTCTATCAGCATGGTCGCTTCATTTTGTCGGGTATCTGTTTTGGTCTCTTTGTTCCAGTCAAGTATTTTCCCATTCTGTTTGTTCTTTATTTCGCAGCGCGCAAGGAATGGCGGCTGGTAGTGTCAGCAATCGCCACCAGCATGCTACTGATCCTTGTAAGCCTGCTAGTATTGGGGTGGGAGATCCACTATGCATTTCTCACATCTGTCCTTGGCGATCATTTGCAATCCCGGTATACCTTGCAGAGTCCGTTTACAGGCACCTTCCAATCGTTCGATAGCCTACTTCATCAGCTTATGGTGTATGACCCCGAGCAGAACCCTCGTCCAGCGGTCCTCTCTGCAGACATGTTACCGGATGTCAAGTGGGGAATTGTCACCTTCCTTGTATTGGTGGCGCTTGTCTCCATCTTCAGGTCCCAAAGGCTCGGTGCTTCTGCGTCAGTCTCCTTATCCCTTTCGCTCTTGAGTGTTCTTGGTTTGCTGATTGCGCCAGGAGGGGCAACATACCACTTTGTCCTTCTCTGGCTCCCTTGTGCATTGCTATTGCAGTGGCTGGACAACACAGGACGGAATCGGCTTTTCCTTCTAACTCTCCTCATCTACGGGGCAATAGGATTCATCCCCTACAGCCTGTTCCACTCGTTCGAAGGTCGGGGCTGGCTGTCGGTCCTTGCTTTCCCGCGGCTATGCCTGATGATCCTCCTCTTCTTCGTTGCGGTAGTAACCATGTGGTTACCCGCAACCAGGCAGCCTCTGGCACGTAATGTATGATAGTAGTATCTTGAGAGACGAGAACTTTCTATGTGCTTCCCGCGTTAGATTATATACTTACTGAGTCATATAGAATCGACAGGTAATGGGTACCTCCCTCAGCATGGGGTTTATTGTGTTCAGGATCGGTCTTCCTCTTGTGTTGTTGTTCATACAAATTGTGCTCTACCGTCGCACCATGCGGTGGCTCCGGCAGACATTTCCCTCCCGACCGGTTCTCCGCCACACGGCTCGAGGCATTTTCCTTCTTTTCAATCTCTCACTTGCCTATGTCGTGTTCATGCACCCTCAGCTAGGAGGAGTTCCGGCATGGTTTATCTATGGCGCGGCCTATCCGTTTTTCATCTGGCACGGCGCAACGTTTTTCCTTGGTTTGGGGATTTTCATTGCCACGATCGTGAAAGCACCGTTCACTGTCCCGTTCTGGATTTCCAAACGAATTCCAGCCTCGAGGAAAAAGATCGAAGCAATAAGGGCGGTGCCATCGTTCCAACAATTCGATGTCTCCCGTCGAGTATTCCTGCGCCGCAGCATGTATGGCTTGACTGCCGCGTCGTTTGCTGGTACGGCGTACGGCATGCTGATCGAGAAGAACGACGTAGAGGTAAACGACGCGGAGTTTTTCATCCCGAATCTGCCACAGGAATTGGATGGTTTCACTATCGCCCTCGCCAGCGACATCCACTCAAGTCTCTACATGACTAAGGAAGACATGCAGGAGTATGCACTTCGGATTAACGACATGAAGACGGACATGATTGCGGTGGTGGGTGACTTCGTCAACGGGGCGATTTCCGAAGTGTATCCGTTTGCGGAAGCCTTCGGCAGCCTCAGCGCGCCGCTCGGTGTGTACGGCGTGATGGGCAATCACGACTTCTACAATCCTGACCCTGACATGGTGGCAAAGGAGGTGGATGGGTGTGGCATCAAGTTGCTACGGGATGACAAAGTCATTGTCGAAAAGAACGGTGCGAAGTTCTACCTTATCGGAGTCGATGATGTTGGAAGGGCAAATACGGCAACGGTCAAGCTCGATGCTGCACTCAGGTCCACGCCGCTGAAGATTCCGCGCATTCTTCTCTGCCATCGGCCGTACTACCTGCCGGAAGCATCGGAACGAAATATCGACCTGATGCTTAGTGGGCATACACATGGAGGACAAGTGGTGCTTGGACAGTTTGGCGATCTTGTTATTGCACCTGCTTCATTCGCCTCGCGCTACGTCTGGGGGAAGTACCGAATCGGCGATACGCATATGTACGTATCCCGAGGAATTGGCACGGTTGGACTCCCAATCCGTTTGAACTGCCCGCCTGAGCTCACGCGAATCACACTGCGGAGTGCCATGCCTGCTATTTAAGATGCTGGCAGGTTTTGTCTATTCGTTCATCTCTCACCATCCCTTGTTTGTTCTTGACCTCCTCTCCTCCATCCAATGTCGTTGGAAGTCTTCTCCAATCATCCGCGATATACTTCCTCAGCTCAGTGTTCACCAACGGCGCGACGTTTCTCAACTCGATTGCCGTTTCATGGTACCTTGGCAAGGTGGGCTTGGGTGAATTCTCCCTCTGTCTAACAGCCGTCTTGATTGCTCTCCTTCTGTCGGACATGGGGTTGAACACAATCGTTTTGCGCGACTACTCTGGTAGAAATGAACCCGCCTCACCATCTCTCCGGTTTCTCTTGGGAATCAGAACTCTCGCCGCATCTGCAGTCACCGTTGTTATCATCGCGGTTGGTGTTTCGGTCTTTCAGGAGTCCGCGCCTCTCGTTGTCGCTGCATCCCTATTGATTTTGCCCCGTTCCATTTCCGGGGTGGCTGAGAGCTACCTGAAGGCGCGGATCCAACGGCGAACCGTCTTTGCTATCGCAATCGTTTCGTCCATCCTCCAGATCCTCTTAGTTTGGGAAGTGGCGGCTGGCGGCAACAGCCTTACCATGATCTTCTTTGTGCTGGCTGCACTCGAATATGGGAAATCACTTATCCTCTTGCTCATCCTGCGGCCCACGCTCCAATCCCAAAACAACTCCGTTCCGATTCAGCAATCAGGTTTGAGATCTTTGCTTGTACAAGGACTTCCCTTCGCGATCATTGCCCTCCTTTCTCTTCTCGGTGAGCGCGCAGATCTCTTTTTCCTTGCCGCTCTACGAGGAGCGGCGGAGACTGGAATCTACGCGGGCGCCGAGCGATTCCTTATGCTCGGTAACTTGTTTGCCTTCTCATTCTACGGCTCCGCCCTGCCTGTTTTCTCCTCGTTCCGGAGACAGGCTGATTATCGCGCCGTGGTGCGAAAGACACTCCTTTTCGCTCTCGTCCTTTCCTCCGGCGCGGCTTTCATACTCGGTGTTGGGGCCCGGTTGATCATAGCTACGACTTTCCGCTTCGAGGAATCCGTCCTGCTGCTGCGGATACTTGCCGCCACCTTCCCTGGAATTGTCATCAACTCAATTCTAAGAATAGCCCTCTTCTCCGTTCAGCGGGAGCGCCCAGTGGCAACCGTGTTTGTCGTTGCCATTGCCCTGAATACAATCCTTAATCTCATATTCATCCCTCGTTTTGGTGCACTGGCCGCCGCCTTTATTGCCGTGGGTACAGAGTACGCAATTATGTTCGGACATTTGCGGTTGTACCTGTCCTTTGAACATGACAAGTGGCCATCTCGCAATTATTGACTTTGAGAAGAGTTTCAAACATCTTGCTTTACAATCAATAGTAGTTCATGTTTTTCCGTTATCCACGAAGACAATGATCCTCCTGGTCAATCCCAAAGCAACCTCGTGGCGATACCGCATCCCGCTTTCAGTGCTCGCAATTGGTGCTTCCCTAGAAGGAAGATATCCGTATGAGATCGTTGATGGCAATGTTGACAGGAAAATATTCGAGACACTTCCTCGACTGATCAAGGAAAAGAACATTCGGTACGTTGGGTTTACGGTTATGCCCGGGCCTCAACTGATGCAGGCAATCAGGCTTTCCAAGATGGTCCGAGAGCAGTTTCCTACCGTGAAGATAATCTGGGGTGGCTATTTCGCGTCTCTACATACCACCGTCATCTTGCACTCCGATTGTGCGGACTTCGTGATTAGAGATCAGGGTGATTATTCATTTCGGCAGCTTATAGATGCGCTCGAAGATGGTGGCTCGCTCTCCTCAGTCAAGGGTCTCTCCTTTGACCACGGGACCATTCAGCACAATGAAAAGCAGGAGTTGATCGACCCAAATCAACTTCCCGCTCTTCCCTACCACAAAGTTCATCTTCCACCGTACATAGGAAGGACCTATGTTGGAACCAGGACGATCAACTACCATTCAAGCGTCGGCTGTCCGTTTCTCTGCGGTTTCTGTGCGGTTGCGGCAGTGTACAAAGCGCGCTGGCTGGGACTGGCCCCTGAGAAGATCGTTGCAGACCTTCTTTGGTTCAAGAGGGAGCATGGAGTGAACGCTGTTGAGTTTCACGATAACAACTTCTTCACCTCAGAAAAGCGCACAAGGGAGTTCGCCGAACGCATTAACGGGCATGAGATAAGCTGGTGGGGAGAAGCGCGCCCCGATACGATGCTGAACTACAGTGACAGCACGTGGCGTCTTATGAAGCAGGCAGGCTGCAAGATGATTTTCTTTGGGGCCGAGTCAAGTTCTCAAAAGGTTCTTGACCTGATGGAAAAAGGTGGTACCCAGACACCCGATACCGTGCTCGACCTCGCTGACCGAATGAAGGGATATAGTATTGTCCCGGAGTTTTCTTTTGTTCTTGGTAGTCCAACTGAAACTATGGAACAGGATCTTGAAAGGGATATCCAGTATATCAAGAGAATTAAGGAGATAAGCTCTGAAAGCGAAATTATTATCTATGTTTATTCACCTGTCCACTTTGAAGAATCGGAGCTCTACCACAGTGCACAGACCCATGGTTTTGCGTATCCTAAGACCCTTGATGAATGGCTCCTTCCAGAGTGGCAACTACATGATCTCCGGAAGAACCCCGTCACGCCCTGGCTAACGCCAAAAGTGCTTACGCGTATCAAGGACTTTGAGCGCGTGCTCCATGCCAGGTACCCGACAAACGCCGATTTAAGACTGCGAAAAGTCCAACGGACAATTCTCAAATCTCTGGGCACGTGGCGATACAAGCTGTCTATTTACTTCGCTCCGTACGAGATCGCGGTGGCCCAACGCATGTTCCGGTACCGGCAGCCTGAGGTAGAAGGATTCTGAGTTAATATCTGGCCTTTCCACTACATGGAATTGAAAGCAAGCACCATAGAGTTTCATAATTCGATCGCCAATGAATATGACGCTCTCTTCAGCGCTAGCGGGACCGGCAATTGGATGCGCAGGCGTGTCCAGGAACAACTGCTGGACATTTTCAAGCCGGGTCAACGTATTCTTGAGATCAATTGTGGAACGGGAACAGACGCGATCGTTCTCGGAAAGGCTGGAATCCGTGTCCATGCTACAGATATCTCTCCTCGTATGGTACAGATGACCGCCGAGAAGGTAGTTTCAGAAGGTCTCACGACGCTTGTGACTACTGACGTCATGGACGCTGACGACCCGAGCATTCTCGCCAGTCCTCTCTTTGATGGAGCATTCTCGAACTTCAACGGATTGAATCACGTCGATGATCTGGAGCGGACCATGCATCGGCTCTCGAATCTGCTGAAACCAGGCGGGCGCGTGCTCTGTGTTCTCCTGAACCCTTTCTGTCTATGGGAAGTCCTCTATCTCATAACAACACTCCAATTGCCGAAGGCGTGGCGGCGCGCCTTTCGGCGGGGAGAAGAATTGGTCAAGGAACGTGTGCCAATGAACTTCCGACTCTATTCTCCGCGTCAGTTCAGCCGGATTGTGAATCGGGATTTTCTGGTGAGGCGTGTCAGTGGCCTCGGCATTTTCCTCCCTCCAGCGGGTTTTCCTCGTTTGTACGTGAGCCACGTTCCGTTACTGCGAAGACTCGATGTTGTGGAGAGAATTTTGTCGAGCCTTTATCCATTCTTTTTGATTGGCGACCATTTCATGGTTGAGCTGGAGAAACGAAAATGAAAATCCTGAAGGAACTCATTCGCAGGATCCGCTTCAAGCTCTATGCGTCTGAGTACATGCGAGTAGCATACCTTCATCCTCGATCAGTTGTATTGGTCACAGTACGACACGAAGGGGCAGAAAATCTCCTCCCTCTCGACTGGCATCTCCCACTTTCTTTTTTTCCAAAACTATACGGAATCAGTCTTGAGTCCAGGAACTACTCGAGTGAATTGATCCGGAAATCCGGAGCATTCGCGGTCAATTTCATGCCGTATGAGTTCGAGCCGGCAATGCTCGCCGCCGGAAGAACCTCGGGCCGCACTGCAGATAAATTTGCCCTCACTAGTCTCTCCCGAAAAGAGGGTGAGGCACTTCCCCTGCCGATTCTTGTTGATGCGATGGGTGTCCTTGAATGCAAGGTGGTTCAGACCGTCGAAACAGGCGATCACACCTTGTTTGTCGGAAAGGTGGTCCATGAGATGCTTGCCCCGAAGAACCAACAAAGGCAAGTGTATCATGTGACCGATGCCGTCAAGGGCAAAGTGATTCGAGACGACACCGGCTCAGGAGGCGGCGTATGAGCATCGATACACAAACGGAGGCACTGCTTTCCACTCCAAGCGATGTTCCGCTTCCCGACCTTCGCGCCCCCCGCTATCCACGCCTGCTGCGGAAAGGTTTTTCGTCGCTCCTCTTTCGTCTTCACGTGAAGCCTCGGATTGAGCGCACGGACAAGGTAGTGCTCGAAGGGTTGTCGCTTTCCATCCCCCCTACGGTATTCCATCCACGGTTCTACTATACCAGCCGCTTTCTCGCACACTTTGTCAAACAGATGGACTTGGCGAATCGGTCCGTGCTCGAGGTGGGCTGCGGCTCGGGTTTCGTCTCACTCGTGGCTGCATCGCGGGGAGGGCTCATCACTGCGGTGGATATCAATGAGGCGGCCGTTACAGCAACGAAAGACAACGCAAAGTTGAATGGGTTCCAGATCAGGGTTCTGCACTCAGATCTTTTTGAGCATTTGCAGGGGGAGCGTTTCGATCATATCGTCATCAATCCACCCTTCTACGACGGAGATCCGTCTCATATCGCTGAACATGCCTGGAAAGCCGGCGAGAAGAATTCACTCATCCATCGATTTGCCGCTTCCGCTACACGGTTTCTTGCCCCCGGAGGTTCGATCATTGCAGTCCTCTCCACTGATACTGAGATGTCGCAAGTCCTTCGCATTTTTAAAGAGAATGGCTTTTCCATGAGTTGTCTCGCCTCGAAGCGGAAGCTCTTCGAGACACTTTTCATCTTTCAGTTTATCCCCATCACCACCGTTGCACCTGAACATGAACGTTAGCGCGTTCTTGAACACTCTTGGCTCCCGTGCTCGTACGTTACCCATCTGCATCCTTTATGTCACGGAGGGCTGTAATCTCCGCTGCATAACCTGCTCCTACCGGAATCCCCTCCCCAACGAACTCGCGCTTCGGGAGATCACCACACTGGCACACCAACTGAAAGGTGTCGGCCTTCGCCATATTGTCTACTCCGGCGGTGAGCCGCTCATGCGAAGGGATTTTCCTGAGATATGTGAGACCTTCAGGCGGCTTGGCATAAAGCAAACACTTCTCACCAACGGGCTGCTGTTGGAGAAGCGCCTGGAAGAAATCGCCGGACACTTCGCAGAGATCATTGTGTCGGTGGATGGGCCGGATGCGAACGTGCATAACGCGATTCGCGGCATAGACTCGTTTGACCACATCGTCCGCGGGATACGGGCTGCCATTGCACATCCCCGTCGGTGTCCACTTTCCATCCGGACTGTGGTTCAGAAGAGAAACTTTCGCACCCTTGGTGACATGATTGCCTTTGCGGAATCGCTCGGCACAACCAGGATTTCGTTTCTCGCAGCAGATGTTCTTTCTGAAAGTTTCGGGAGGGAGACCCGAGGGCCTGTCGTCCCGGATAACGAAATCATGCTGTCAGTGGATGAAACATATGAACTCCGGCGACTCGTGGAACGATGGACCGTGGAATACCGTGACGCCTTTTTGAACGGGTTCGTTACGGAACCACCCGAGAAGTTGTTTCACCTCGTTCAGTATTTCGAGGCATTGGCTCTCAAGGCCTCCTACCCTTCGACACTCTGCAACGCGCCCAGCGTTTCCGCTGTCATCACATCTACAGGCGCTATTCAGCCCTGCTTCTTCCTCCCTGCCTACGGGAACATCCGATCGTCACCACCCGACGTCCTGTTGAACACGCCTGAGATTCAGCGGACGCGTCGTCAGGTGAAAGCGAATTCCCTTGAGCGATGCCAGACGTGTGTGTGCACACTCCACGTGCAGCCACACACCGCCCTCCTCGACAGATTCTGATTTCGATGATGGACCGGCTTTCTCTTTCTAACACCCTTACATACTTCCTTCGTTTCGCCTGCGCTTCGTC
The DNA here is from genome assembly GCA_035687895.1 of Bacteroidota bacterium. Classification (GTDB taxonomy): domain Bacteria; phylum Bacteroidota; class Ignavibacteria; order UBA10030; family UBA6906; genus JAERML01. The sequence goes on from DASRUE010000064.1 coordinate 71,583, forward strand.
GGCTGGCATTCTGATGCTTTATGCGGTCGAATGGATGCCACGGGTGACGCATGGCTTCGCCATGTACTACACATACTCGAGAACTGTGCTGCAAGGTGACCCGCTTGCTCCGTTGTATGATGTCGACGTCTTCAACATGAAGATGCGATCATACGGCATTACCAACGTCGTGGACATGCCTAACAATCCCCCCACTACTGCTTTGGCAACTCTTCCGGTTGCATGGCTCTCCCCGGAGAACGCAAAGAGCGTTTGGACAATCCTATTGCTGCTTGCGTTCGGTGCATCACTGGCCCTCCTGTTCAGGACTTTCGGACTATCCTTGCGAACAAATTTCGGACTCGGACTCTTCGCACTGACTTTGGTCTGGCGTCCTCTTTATGAGAACATCGCTTTTGGTCAAATGTACGTGATTCTTCTTTTTGGATTCTCTGTTTCCATGTGGGGCCTAAAAAGAGACGTATCTTTCCTGACCGCAACACCGGTATCGACTACCTTGTTGCTAAAGGGGTACGGTCCGCTCATCCTGCTCTGGTTTGCCGCAACAAAGCGGTGGCGTGAACTCATTTCAGCCGCTGCCATAGTCCTCGTTGTCGTAGCTATCACTATTCCGTTGTTGGGAGCTTCGTCTTGGAAGGTATACTTCTCTGAAGTGGTTTCGTCCCTCGGTCTCCTCCCTGTGCATGCCCATGTTGCCTACCAGACTGTCAATGGCTTGCTGTTCCACCTGTTTACCTACGATAGCAGGTGGCTCCCTTTCCCCATCCTCGATCTCCCAACGAACGCGGTCCGTATCATTAGTTACACGTTGAATGCAGCCATTGTCCTTGCAACGCTGGCGCGCGCCCGTATGGCGAGTGCGCCTCTCACATTTGCGGCTATGGTTGCCGCCAGTGTGGTCACCGCTCCGTTGGCGGAGGAACACCACTACGTTGTCTTTCTTCCCCTTGTCATCGGGTTGTCGGAGATGCTGCACCGGAGGTATTCCATCACTAGAAGATTTGGTGCAACAGAGACAATTTTCATTATCTCCGTTCTCATTATAGCCATCCCTCTCCCGTTCGAATCTCTCCAGTTCGCAGCAGCCCCACTCGTACTACTGGGGTACCCGAAACTATATGCCGGCCTCGCACTCCTTTTCTGTTTTCACCGACTGACGCGACCATCTTCTCTTGTTGCGTAGAACTGGTTCGCTTCCTTGCATTTGAAGCATGCAATGAATATATTTTCCCAACTTCTTTCACCATGCGTTAATGACATACAAAACTCTCGTCCAACGTGCACGCTCTGCGCGCACACATTCCCATTCTCCGTATTCTCATTTCCGGGTTGGTGCTGCTATTCAAACCGCTAGCGGCAAGGTGTTCACAGGATGTAACATCGAGAACAGTTCCTACGGACTCACTATCTGCGCTGAGCGGACAGCAATCTTCAAGGCAATCTCCGAAGGACACAGAAAGTTCAAAGCCATTGCAATCGCCACCGACGATCGCGGCTTTACGTCGCCCTGCGGTGCTTGCAGACAGGTGATCATGGACCTTGCAGGCAACATCGACTTTGTTATGAGTAACAAAAATGGGGACATACGAGTTTTCAAGATGAGTGAGCTTTTCCCTTTTCCTTTTGACGATACCAGTTTACGAAAGAAGAAGCCCGACACATGAGCGTACCTACTATTCACGATTCCCCCAGAAATACCGGCTGGATAGAAGTAATCGCTGGATGCATGTTCAGCGGAAAGACCGAAGAGCTCATCCGGAGAATCCGGAGAGCGCAGATTGCCCGGCAGTCAGTCGCTATCTTCAAACCCAGGATTGACACGCGCTACAGCTCCGATCACATCGTCTCCCACAGTGAAGGCAGACTCCCCTCTCAGGTCGTGGAGAAGTCACGGGAAATCCTCGTCCTGGCAGAGACTGCGCAAGTCGTAGGCATCGACGAGGCCCAGTTCTTCGATATGGAGATTCTTGATGTGGTGGAAGATCTGGCCAATAAGGGAAAACGGGTCATCGTCGCCGGGCTCGATCAGGACTACCGTGGCAAACCCTTTGAGCCGATCCCCCAGTTGCTGGCAATCGCAGAGTATATCACCAAGACCCTCGCCATCTGCGTTGTGTGTGGCAATCCCGCGGATCGCACTCAACGAACCACGTCAGCAAGCGAACGAGTGCTGGTCGGTGCCAAGGATTCCTACGAAGCACGTTGCAGGCGATGTTTCGAACCACCCCAACCATGACTTCCCCCCCTTGAGAGGAGTATCAGCGCATGACGCTACTTTCTGTTTTGAACGGTCTGCTAGGCCTCGGCGTCCTCATTGGGATAGCGTACCTTTTCTCCAACAACAAGAAGCGCATTAACTGGCGACTTGTCCTATCCGGTTTTGGGCTGCAGATCGTGTTTGCCATTCTCATGCTCAAGGGTAGCGAACTCTCTGTATACTTTTCCCCCCTCGGCTGGCCGAAATTGTTTTTTGAGTACGTCAGCTACGGGTTTGTAAAGATCCTGGGATTCACGACAGACGGGGCGAAGTTTATCTTCGGCAATCTTGCGGTGGGACCCGGAAATGAAGGGAGCATGGGATTTTTCTTTGCATTCCAGGTTCTTCCCACGATCATCTTCTTTGCTTCTCTGATGTCTCTGATGTACTACCTTGGCGTTATGCAGAGGATAGTTCAGGCGATGGCGTGGGTAATGGCAAGGGTCATGGGGACAAGCGGGGCTGAGTCCCTCTCCAACACTGCAAACATCTTCGTCGGACAGACTGAAGCCCCGCTAATGATCAGGCCTTTTCTCAAGGGCATGACTAACTCTGAACTGTTGACCATCATGGTAGGCGGCATGTGTACCATCGCCGGAGGCGTTCTGGCCGCATATGTTCAAATGCTCGGCTATTCATATGCACAGGCACATGGACTCGAAATAACGGTTGCACAAGCAAAATTCGCAGCTCAGCTTCTCGGAGCAAGCATTATGGCTGCCCCTGCCGGCCTTGCCATTGCGAAAATCCTCTACCCCGAGACAGGGGATCCAGAAACTAAAGGAACCGTCCGCATCAAGATCGAAAAGAACGCATCGAACGTTATCGAGGCGGCTGCCGCCGGAGCTGGCGACGGACTTCATCTTGCGCTCAACGTGGGAGCGATGCTCCTCGCATTCATTGCACTTATTGCCCTGGTGAACTATCTCCTCTCCGGGATCGGCGACATTACCGGGCTCAACACAATCCTAAACCAGTCCTATGGCCAGTCCCTATCGCTGCAGCTGGTGTTTGGACTGCTTCTCCAGTTTCTTGCCGTAGCAATCGGCGTCCCTTGGGGGGAGGCGCTTCAGGTGGGATCGTTGATTGGAACCAAAGTTGTATTGAATGAATTCGTTGGTTATCTCGATTTATCATCTTTGATCGCAGGAGGTAAGCTCTACTCGAATAAAGCGATTATGATGGCTACGTTTGCCTTGTGCGGCTTTGCCAATTTCTCCTCCATCGCAATTCAGATCGGCGGTATCAGCCCCTTGGCCCCGGAACGTAGAAAGGACCTCGCTGCTCTTGGCCTAAAAGCTGTCCTCGGTGGCACACTTGCCAACCTGATGACAGCAACAATTGCTGGTATGTTCTTTAGCTCATGAATACCTTGCTACGACAGGTGTCTGCATCTGTCGCCTACATCAGGGAGCATTGCAGTAATCCAGCGGACGTCGCCCTGATTCTTGGTTCCGGCTTGGGCGCATTTGCCGACTCCCTCCCCTTTCCGCAGGTTGTCCCTACATCCGCGATCCCTCATTATCCGAGGTCTGGCGTTGAAGGACATCGCGGTCGTCTCGTTTTCGCTTCAGTCGAAGGGAAGAACCTTCTAGCGTTTCAGGGGAGGGTACACTTCTATGAAACGAGCAGTCTGGAGGCGACTCTCTTCCCCATTCACGTCGCCCACAGCTTGGGAGTACGGACATTAATTGTTACGAACGCAGCTGGCGGCATCAATCGTGGATTCTCCCCGGGTGACCTCATGCTCATCACCGATCAGATCAACCTGACTGGGGAGAATGCGCTTTCAGGCCCGAACGGCGCCTCTGTACATCACTCGTACTATAGCGAATCGCTGATCCATCTTGCCTGCAATGCGGCGGAATCGGCAAAAATACCACTTCGATCTGGAGTTTACGCAGGTCTTAAAGGCCCGACGTATGAGACGGCGGCAGAAGTGGAGATGGTGTATAGACTCGGAGGAGATGCCGCAGGCATGTCAACTGTGCTGGAGGTGGGCTTGGCTGCTAGTCTTGGCATGCAGGTTTTGGGTATCTCGTGTATTACAAATCATGCCACAGGGATTTCTGCGACGCGGCTTAGCCACGCAGAAGTGACAGAAGTTGGCAACCGCGTCAAAACTACTTTTGCGGCGCTTCTCACGGAGATTATCCGACGGGTCTAGTTGTCCGAATGATTGAGGCGATCTATCAGATAGATCAAGATATCCTGTTTGGATTGAATATCTTATCTCGATGATCGAAATAGGGATAGAGGGTCCAACTCGACGGATTCTTAGACGATAGGAGGATAAAGCCGGTAGAGCATCACGTAGATTGCCACACCGGTAATTGAAACATAGAGCCATATCGGAAGGGTCCAGTGGGCGATCGCCTTGTGTCGGTCAAAGCGCTCACGCAAGGCCCGAACCAGAGTTATGATTGCGAGAGGTGGCAACGCCACAGCAAGGACGGTGTGCGTGATGAGGATGGTGAAGTAGACGGTGCGAGCTGTGCCATGGCCAGTGAATTTGACAGATCCGACATTGTAATGGTAGATGAGGTATGAAGCCAGGAAGAGACCTGAAGTGATGAGCGCTGCAATCATGACGGCACGGTGCTGGCTCTTTCTGTGGGTCCGGATCAGATAATAACCAAGCAACAGCAGGATCGTACTCGTACTATTCAGAATGGCATTCAGCAGAGGAAGATCGCGGATATCCAAGGAGAAAAGATCCTTCGGTGGCGCAAAAAGTGAACTTATACTCTGTCAATCACCATAAGGAGAAGAAGGGCCGGAAGATAGAGAAGCGAAACAAGGAAAACCCGCCGCGCTGAATCGTTGCTCCTTGTCTTCACTAAGTGAATCCCCGAGAGCAAGAAGGCTGTCCCGAGGAAAAGGGCGCATATCATGTATGCAAAGCCGGAATAACCCGCCAAAACGGGAATCATGGTTGTTGGGATGAGGGCCCCGCAGTAGAAAAGGATCTGCCGGCTGGTTCTGTCACCCTTGGGATCAAGAACCGTGAGCATTTTATAGCCGGCACGGGCATAGTCTTTTCGGTACATCCAAGCAAGCGAAAAGAAATGCGGCATTTGCCACAGGAACAGGATCGCAAAGAGAATCCATGCCTCCTGACTGATCTCGTTTTTCACCGCTGTCCAGCCCATCATGGGCGGAATGGCGCCTGGTATCCCGCCGACAAGTGTCGACAGGGGTGTGATCCGTTTTAGCGGTGTGTAGAGAAAAAGATAGGATACCAACGTGGCGGCAGCGAGAAATCCCGTAAGGGCGTTCACGAACAGCGATAGCTGGGCAAGCCCGGCGAGCGAGAGAAGAGATCCGAATATCAACACCTCCCACGGTCCAAGTCGTCCGGAGGGCAATGGGCGATTCTCGGTCCGGCGCATGAGCCCATCTAGATCACGCTCGATATACTGATTCAATGCTCCAGCCCCACCCCCTACCAAAGCGGTCCCGACGAGCGTATGCAACAATAACCCCAAGGCGATTGTCTCACCCGTCCCCATGTAGAAGCCGGCTAATGCGGTCACAACCGAAAGGAAGGTCAGCTCCGGCTTGGTAAGTGTGAGATAATCTGCGAAGCGCGATCTTTCAAGTGCAATGGCACCATGAGGACCCAGGTTCGATCTCATGCCCTTCCTCCTTGCGGAGCAAGAGAGAATTCCGCTGCGATTGTCGGCATCGTGTAGAGCTTGTATGATCGGGAAACTACGAACACGCATGTCGCGAGGAGCAATGCCCCTACCGCAACATGTGCTGTTGCTATTTCAACCGTCTTCCCTGTCCAGACGGTCATGGCTCCGAGGGCGATCTGGAAAGCAAGGAGGAGCACAAGAACGACGGCAGGCTCCCTCATTTTTGGGTCCCCCTTGAATTCTCTGAAGATCGTTCTCACCAATACGAGGAGAATTATCGTGACAACAAGGGCTCCACCTCGATGGGCAAAATGTATCCAAATCTGAGTCATGTCTACGGCCGGGAGGTCAAGATAGAGTCGATATTCATTGATTGATTGAAGGAGCGATGAATCGACAGGCGGAATCAAACGACCATAGGAAAGAGGAAAGTCGGGAATTGCCAGACCCGACTGGGTGTGACGCATGAGCGCGCCCAAGATAAGCTGCACAAACACTGCCACCGCTGCGGCGATGGACAAGGAGCGAATCCTCCCGATAGCAGGTAGCTCAAAAGATTGGTGCCGTTTCCACGCTGGTGATGTCACCAGTGCCAAAAACACGGTGAGCGCGAAGAACGACTGAGCCAAAGTTGCATGCGACACCGAGATCGGTATCGGAAGTAGAAAGAGCACCGTCAGGCCGCCGAGCAAGCCTTGCGCAATCACCGCAAAGAGTGCAAACCAGCCAAGAGTTCGTACCCACTTTCGCTCCTCCTTCCTCCATAGCCAGAGAGCCAGAATTGTTGTGAGGAAACCAACGAACGTTGCTACCATCCGATGTCCGTGCTCGTAGAAAATTCCCCCCACCATCGGCGGCATAACCTGTCCGTAGGACAACGGCCAATCCGGGACGGCAAGACCAGAGTCGGTGCTTGTCACAAGTCCCCCAGCTATAATCAGAAAGAATGTGGAACAAGTCGTTATCACTGCAAAGCGATGAAGCCAGATATTGCTCTCAGACGTATGCACCGAGTCATTCCTCAAGATACGAAGCCTCCTCTGCAAGCCAGGCTTTGTATTCCCCTTCCGTTTGGATTGTCACGAACCCTCTCATCCTGAAATGTCCCAATCCGCACAACTGAGCGCATGCAATTTCTATTGGTGTGTCCAGGGTTGCCGAGATTTCCGAAAAGCCTCCTGCAACGAGCTGTGGAATTACTTCTGCGGTGATCGCTGTCCCCGTGGCAAGGATGCTATTCCCGGCCTTGTCATTGTAGTCATTGGTGGCGGTCAGCCCAATCAATTCAGAATCGTACTTTCCCCCGGCGATGGAGTAGGAATGGGTCATGCCCTGGCGGATCTCGGCTGTAGTCTTCACAGGAACGAACCAGACAGGAATGTTCTGTCCGGGGATTGCATCTTGTTTCACGCGCAACAGAGGAAGACTGAAACTGTGGATGACATCCTTGCTGGTCAGATGGACGATGACAGGTTTGTTGACAGGCAGGTTCAACTGGTTAATTGTTGTGATGTCATCTTTTCCTGCCGGGTCAGACCGGTCGAGCCCGATGGGGTTCTCGGCAGTCACAAGTTTGATATCAGTCTTCCCAAAAATATCATCCGCTCCGGGATAATGAGCGTTCCACGCGAACTGTTCCGCCACCACCCGCACCACAGTTGATTCGTCCTCATCCGGCATCGCGTTCACCACGTTCGACCAGAGTGGAATTGCAAAGCCAACCAGAAGAACTCCTTCAAACACAGCGACACCAATCTCGAGATAACTCGATAAATGAGACTTGACGCCAATGTAATCCGCCTTTGGATGCTCAGAATGTCGGAACCGCACTAAAGCGTAAAGATAGAACGCTCCCCATCCGACAAACAACAAGAACATCAGAACATGCACAAGGCCAAGTGTCTCATCGATCTTGACGCCATGTGCGGAAGCATCTATTGGTAGACCAAGCCAGTTGCCCATGAGCAGAGGATCTCCTTCAAAGTACGTTAGTTCAAACGCTGCGTAAACATGCGGTGGAGCATTCGTGCTCGACGCCGCAAATACACAAAGAACGCAACAAAGCTCACCAGCACGCCTCCGGTG
>DASRUE010000065.1:0-5725 GCA_035687895.1 Bacteroidota bacterium
CCCCATTCCCCGGAGCTTTCCATTTCAGAAAGACTTTCTGCTTGTTTCGGCTTCATCCGGTGTGAGACACATTGCTCCGGAGGAGAGTCCGATCCGCTCTCTCTACATCGAGCAACAATCGGCGGGAAACCAGCCAACACGAATCAAGGCTGAGTACATGTATACAACCCGCGGAAGCTACTTTTCCCTGGACCCGTCGAAGGTGGAGCACTACAGACCCGGCGACGAGGAGACATATACCCAAGAAGGACCGCATGTGGTTTTCACGGAGCGGATGCGAAAGCTTTCCCAGGAGATTGCAGGCAACGAGTCCAACCCCCTCCAGAAGGCACGGAAGTTCTATGAGTGGATTTCGGTGAAGATCAAGTATAGCTATGCCATCGAGTATTCAACGATCAGGAACATCGGCGAGTATTGCGCGACGAAGATGTACGGCGACTGCGGTCAGGAGGCGCTGCTGTTCATTACGCTCTGCCGGCTGAATGGCATTCCGGCACGATGGCAATCAGGTTGGTTTACGTTTCCCGGCGGCAAGACGATTCATGATTGGACGGAGATCTATGTGAGGCCGTGGGGATGGATCCCGGTGGACCCATACATGGGGATCTTTGCAATGCAATACTTAAACAGTCTGACCGATGAACAAAAGCGCGAGGTGCGAGACTTCTACTTCGGCGGACTCGATCAGTACCGGATGTCGGCCAACAGCGACCACAGCCAAACGCTGGATCCACGGAAGCAGTCATCCCGTTCGGACAACGTGGACTTTCAGCGGGGCGAGTTGGAACACAACGGCAAGAATATTTACTTCAACAAGTACGACTACGAATTGCTGGTGGAGGAAATCATCATCACGCCCTGAGTCATTCCGTAAAGACCCCGATGAATTGCAATTCAAACATGAATTGATTAACATTTTCGGGCGAAGTCATCAACTCTGCCTGTGACAGCTTTTTCATCACTTCTCTCTCTTCATGCCCGAACTTCGTTGGAATCCCTTGTTGGAGGAATGGGTCGTCAGCGCCTCACACCGGCTTGATCGACCGTTGAACCCGAGAGATCAATGCCCCTTTTGTCCCGGCTCAGGATTGGTTCCCGAAACGTACGACATCCACATTTATCAGAACGACTTCCCGACGTTTGTTACACCTCCGCCTGTTCGCTCGGTCAACGGATCGCCATTGTACAAGGTCGCCGATGCATCAGGACAGTGCGACGTTGTTCTTTATCATCCCGACCACACCACGACACTTGCACAACTTCCCGTGCAGCATATCCGGCGACTGATCGACGTCTGGAGGAATCGCTTTGTTGAGCTTGCGGGGCGTCCGGAGATTCACTACGTCCTGATCTTCGAGAACAAAGGAGAAGTCATTGGAGTAACGATGCCCCATCCGCACGGACAGATTTATGCTTTTCCGTACATACCGCCGAAGATCAAAACTGAGCTCGATGCATCAAGAGGACATTTTGAAAAGCACAAACGCTGTCTGATCTGTGATATGGTGCGGGAAGAGGTTGCGGATGGCCGACGATTGGTGGCCGGGAATTCGTCCTGGGTTGCCTTCGTACCATTCTTTGCACGGTTTCCTTATGAAGTACACATCGTCCCCCGGGAACATTGTCCTTCCATGAAAACCATGACCGACATGCAACGCACCGATCTTGCCCCGATCCTCAAAACGGTGCTCATGAAGTACGACGGACTTTTTGGTTTTTCTTTTCCGTACATGATGCTGATGCATCAATCACCGGTGGATGGCGGAGAGTATCCATACTACCACTTCCATGTCGAGTTCTATCCACCCCACCGTGCGAAGGACAAACTGAAGTACCTTGCCGGATGCGAGACCGGAGCTGGGACATTTATCAATGACACCAGCGCGGAAGAGAAGGCCGAAGAACTCCGTGGCGTTACGGTTGCCCTGTAGGAGCCGGAGAGACGCCCCGTGCACACACGCGATGGACTTGTCCGGCAAGCAATTCAAGTGTATGAAGAAACCTTTAGCGCACACCCTTTGTGTGTGGCGACCGCTCCGGGACGGGTGAACCTCATTGGTGAGCACACGGATTACAATCTTGGCGTGGTACTCCCGGCCGCCATCAATCGGTGTATTGCCATTGCAGCCGGTCCCCGGACGGACGATCAGCTGGTCATCCATTCGGAGACGATGAATGACCTTGTGCAAGTTACACTTGGAGACCTCCGCCCGCTCAAATACAGCACATGGTCGAACTACCTTACCGGAGTGGCATTTTTTCTCCAGCGCCGCGGGGCAAACCTGCGTGGCGCAAACATCAGCGTGTCCGGCAACATCCCCCAAGCCGCCGGCCTGAGCTCATCGGCTGCCCTGGAGATCGCCTCGGCGTTTGCTTTCACGGCAATGAATGATCTTCATTTTTCGGATATTGACCTGATCCGGCTGTGTCAGCAGGCAGAGAATGAATTCGTCGGCGTCAGTTGTGGCATCATGGACCAATTCGTGAGCTGCATGGGGAAACAGCACCAGGCGTTGTATCTCGATTGCCGGACGCTTCTGTACAAACATGTCGGACTTCCTGAAGAGGTCAGCTTGTTGGTGTGCAACACCGGCGTCCAGCGCGAGCTGAGTCGTTCCGAATACAACAAGAGAAGACAGGAATGTTTGTTCGGTGTGAAGCAACTCACCACGAGACTCCCTGGCATCGAGTCATTGCGGGATGTTTCCTGGGACCAATTCATGACGACGCGCCACCTGCTGACGCCCGTGATCGAGAAACGGTGTCGGCACGTTCTCTCCGAGAACGGGCGGGTGCGGGCAGCAGTGGATGCCCTTGAGCGGAGAGACGTCGTGGAGTTCGGCAAGCTGATGTACCAATCACACTTCAGTCTCCGGAACGACTACGAGGTAAGCTCCCCCGAACTCGACGCCGTGGTCGATATTTGCGCTGAGTCCGACGGTGTGTACGGGGCAAGAATGACGGGGGCAGGATTCGGCGGGTCCGCTATTTGTCTTGTGGACAACGGCGCAGTGGAGGGTGTAAGTGCACGACTCTTGCGGGAATACCCGAAACGAACAAACAAACTACCGACGATTTATGTGTGCAGGTTTGAAGATGGAGCGAGCATCGATATGGTATGACTGCACGTTCCATTTACATTCATAACAAATGAAAAGGTGACCTATGAGAGAGTCCTGCCGCAGACCCTTTCTACTAGCCATCGTTCTCTTTTGCTGTGCGGTTGGAGGGGCGGGGAGCCTCGCAGCGGGTGGAAAAGTCGGCATCTATGGCATCCGCATGGTTCCTTATGGGATTGATGCCAAAGAGTACAGCCGCGCAGGCTGGGGAGGAGGAATTCATGTCATCGTTCCTGCACCAACACTGGCAAATATCGTAGCCGGGGTGGCAGGAATCGAGTTCGTCAATCTCCTGAGCGGCACTACGTACTACCAGGACCGCGTGACCCTTTTGCGTGTGGAGCAGCAGACCTCACAGGACTACGGGCGTCTCTACCTGGGCGGGCAGCTCGGAGGTCACGGCAATGGTTTTCTCCGTCCTCATGCGGGAGTGAATATCGCTCTTGTCTGGTATGCGTTCACAATCGATGTTGTCGTTCCCAATGACTACAACCGGGAGAATGAAATCCGTCAAAAGCTGAGAGACGAATCCAAGCTTGCGTTCGGGTACGACTTTACACTGGGCCTTGATCTGAACTTCAACAATGCCATTGCACTCGATGGCGGAGTGAAATACGTGAAAAGTTTCTCGGTCCCCCAACAACTCGGCGAGGGGTCGGTAACCATTCACCCGCAGTACTTCCAGATTTATCTCGGCATCGGGATGTCGTTCGACATGCTCTCGAACTACTGATGAGAGAAGTCGTGTTTACGTGCCAATTTAATAGCTCTCAACGTTTGATCGTTTGAAGTAATGAACCCCCATGCTCACGCCTGAACAACTTCGCAACGCCCGTTCCCTCTTCCCCCACACACAGCAAGGGAAAATCTACCTCAACCACGCGGGGACAAGTCCTCTCTCCACACGAGTTGTCGAAGCAATGACGGCATATCTCCGGGAACGCTCGCAGGGTCGGCTCGAAACATACTTCAGCGACCTTCCCATGGTGGCCGAGTGCCGGTCCTTCCTTCAACGCCTCATCAACGCGGAGTCCCCCGACCGGATCGCCCTCTCCGCCAACACCTCGGACGCAATCAACATTGTGGCTTCGGGAATTCAATGGAAGTCCGGCGACCGCATTTTGCTGAACGAGGCAGAGTTTCCAGCGAACGTCTGGCCATTCCTCAACCTCAAGCGGTTTGGTGTTGAACTGGATATTGTCGCAACAGGGGATGGCATCGTCACTCCGTCAATGATTGCGCATGCCACAACACCAAAGACACGGCTCGTGGCATTGAGCGCAGTCCAATTCCTTGGTGGATATCGCGCAGACCTTGCAGCCATCGGTGATTTTTGCAGACAAAAAGGGATTACCTTCGCGGTCGATGGAATCCAGGCGGTGGGCGCGGTGGTGCTCGATGTCCAACACATGAAGATCGACGCCCTCTCTGCCGGCGGGCAGAAATGGCAGATGTCGCCGCATGGAACGGGATTCCTCTACCTGACCGGGGAACTCCAATCGCGTATCCAACAAACAAGCCTCGGCTGGCTTTCGGCGGAAGATCCATGGAATTTCCACAACTACACGCAGCCTCTTGCTTCAACAGCCCGCAGGTATGAAGGAGGGAGCTTGAACATGCCCGGTCTCTGGGGAATGCGCGCAGCTCTCTCCACAATTCTTGAGTTCGGCGCGAAGGCAATCGAAGAACATATCCTCGCCATCACGCGAACTCTTATGGACGGACTCCGACAGATCGACGGTCTCCGCGTACTCACACCGGATGTTGATGCGCAACGGGCAGGGATAGTGACCGTGTCGCCCCCTCCTGGCATTGATGAAACCGCTGTCTTCAAATCGATGTACCATCGTCAAATTACAATCGCTGTGCGCGAGGGGAAATTCAGGTTCTCACCTCATTTCTACTGTTCGGCAGAGGACATGCAGGCCACCGTCGAGGCGCTCAAAGAATGTCTGAAATCCTGAGATGACCCAACTGAAGCAAGTGCTGACGAAGTTCGACCTGACGATGATCGCCATTGGTGGGACGATCGGATCAGGGATATTCCTCACCCCCGCGGTGATTGCCCAGCACCTTCATGACCCGGCGGCGATCCTCGGCGTTTGGGTGGTTGGCGGCCTCATGGCCGTTGCAGGAGCCCTCACCTTTGCCGAGCTCGGCGGACTTATGCCGCAGGCGGGCGGGATGTACGTGTATCTCTCGAAGGCATACGGAGGTCTCGTTGCATTCCTGTTCGGGTGGGCGTACTTCCTCGTTGTGAATACGGGTGGCATCGCAGCGCTCAGCATTGCCTTCGCAACGTACCTCGGCTATTTCATTCCGCTTGGAACCACCGGTGTTACCACTGTCGCCATTGGCGGGCTTCTTCTCGTCACTGTGCTCAACGTTCTTGGGGTGAAAGTCGGAGGAATTTTCTCTGATGTATTTACCGTTTTGAAGCTTGCGGGCATCGCAGGTCTGATTGTCGTCGGAATTGGCTGGGGAACCGGGGCAACGACGACATTGGGTGCAACGCTCCCTTCCCTTCCCGGCGGCATGTGGAGCGGACTGGCCGTCGCGATGGTGGGTGGCCTCTGGTCATACGGCGGATGGCAGCACGCATCGTT
>DASRUE010000066.1:0-8011 GCA_035687895.1 Bacteroidota bacterium
TTGTCGAGAAAACAAGAGGAACGGAAGCACAGATAGTGACACCTCAATTGGAGCAGGCTCATGTTGGGGCCTAGCGTTGAATTTGCCGATCCCGAGTTCTTGTACGCGCTTGCGCTGATCCCGCTGCTGGTGGTCTGGTACGTCCGCCGCCATCATTTTGTCAGCAGCGACATCCAGTTCTCCACCCTGTTGCCATTCGCAGGTCTCCGGCCAACCATGAAAGAACGATTGCGGCACGTTCCCTTTGCTCTCCGACTTATCGTTCTTGGCCTTGTCATCGTTGCGCTTGCACGGCCGAGGACGACATCTCACGGAGAGGACGTCTATACGGAGGGGATCGACATTGCGATGGTGATGGATATTTCGGGGAGTATGCTTGCGGAAGATTTTCGCCCCAACCGGATCGAGGCAGCAAAGCAAGTGGCGCAAGAGTTCATCGACGGCCGTACCAACGACAGGATCGGGCTGGTAGTGTTTGCGGGCCAGAGTTTTACACAGTGTCCCATGACGCTCGACTATCGCGTTCTGAAGAACCTGATCCGACAAGTGAAACCAGGAATTGTGGAAGATGGAACTGCAATCGGCATGGGGATTGCGCAGGGAGTCAACCGGCTGAAGGAAAGTAAAACCAAGAGTAAGGTGATGATCCTGCTGACCGACGGGGTGAACAACAAGGGAGAGATTGACCCGATCACTGCGTCGCAGATCGCGCAGACGTTCGGAATTCGCATCTACACGATCGGCGTTGGGACTATTGGTGAGGCGCCATACCCCGTGCAAACCCCATTCGGCATCCGCTACCAGAATGTGCCGGTCGATGTCGATGAGAAGACTCTCCAGAAAATCGCCGAGTTGACGCAGGGGCAGTACTTCAGGGCTACAAACAACAAGAGCCTGAAGCTCATTTATAATGAGATCGACGACATGGAAAAGACGCGCATCGAAGTGAAGGCCTATCGGTCGTACACGGAACTCTTCTATGGCTGGCTTGCGGCTGGATTGGTTGCGCTCTTGATCGAGCTTGTCCTCGTGAGTACAGTTTTCCGAAAACTTCCCTGATGATCCGTTTCGCACATAGCGAGTATCTCTTCCTCCTGATCCTTGTACCCGTCGCAGTGGCCGGATATTGGTTTCTCGCACGGGCACGACTGAGGGCACTTCAGCGATTTGGTGGGTTGAATATTCTTGAGAGACTTGCAAAGTCCGCCAGCCGGACGAAGCGGTTGGTGAAGTTCGGTCTGTTTCTCCTCGCGTTTGTGTTTCTTGTGGTGGGGTTTACCAACCCGCAAATCGGCACACGGTTGCAGGAAGTCAAGCAGGAAGGAGTTGACCTTTTCATTGCCCTTGACGTGTCGTTGAGTATGAAGGCGGAAGACATCAAACCAAACCGGCTCGAGAAGGCGAAGTTCGAAATTCGCAATCTGATCGAACGGCTCGGCGGCGACCGTCTGGGTTTGGTCGTGTTTGCCGGAGACGCATTCACTCAGTTTCCGTTGACGACAGACTACAGCGCTGCCAACCTGTTCCTTGATGTGGTGGACACAGATGTTGTCCCGACTCCGGGGACATCCATTCAGGCCGCCATCAAGCGGGCGATGGATTCGTTTGACTTTGAGGATCCCACGACAAAAGTTCTTGTCATCATTACTGACGGAGAGGAAACAGAGGGAGAGGCGTTCAGTGTGGCAGAAGAAGCGGGCAAGAAGGGTGTCATTATCTACACCATAGGAATGGGATCGCCAATAGGATCACCGATTCCCGTGTACAATCCTGCGGGGATGCAAGTGGATTTCAAGCGTGACCGATCAGGTAGCATTGTGATAACCAAACTGGATGAGACATCGCTTGAGAAGATTGCTGCGGTCGGCAATGGTACATACTACCGTGCCACGAACGCACAGAACGAGCTGGATGATGTCTACAAGAGCATCAACTCGCTGCAGAAGAGAGAGTTTGGCGTAAAGCAGTTTACCGACTACGAAGACAGGTTTCAATTCTTTATTGCTGCCGGAATCATTCTGCTGCTGATTGAGTTGTTGATATCCGAGAAGAAGATTGGGTGGATCGCACGTTGGAACCCATTGAAACGTGAGGAGGGCGTGAGAACATGAAGCATGGGGCAGTGGTTATTGGAATAATGGTCACGCTTGCGGTTGGCGGTATGGCGTGGGGACAGTCGGTCCGGTCGCTCGTGAATGGAGGGAACGATCTGTACGAAGAAAAGAAGTTTGGCGACGCCGAGGTGAACTACAGAAAGGCCGTCGAAAAAGAGCCGGCGTCCGTGGAGGGACATTTCAATCTGGGCAATGCGCTCTACAAGCAGGGGAAGACGGATGAGTCGGTGAAAGAGTTTGAGAATGCGATGCTCAAGGCAGAAGAAAAGAACACGCGCGCTGATGCACATTACAACATCGGCAACTCCTACCTGAGAGCACAGCAATACAAGGATGCGGTGAAGTCCTACGTGGAGGCCCTGAAACTCAACCCAGACGATATGGAAGCGAAGTATAACCTCTCGTACGCGTTGGAGAAGCTAAGGCAGCAGCAACAACAGCAGAAGAAGGACGATCAGAATCAGGACAAGAAGAACGACAAGAGCAAGAACGACCAACAGAAAAACGACCAGCAACAACAGGATCAAGAGAAGCAGAAGCAACAGCAACAAGACCAGCAGCAACAGGCCCAACAACAGCAGAAGCGGCAGCAGGGAAAGCAAATGTCCAAGGCAGACGCCGAACGGATCCTTGACGTCCTGAAGAACAATGAGAAAGATGTGCAAAAGAAACTACGCGTCCGTCAGGCAGTGCGGCCTAAAGGGGAGAAGGATTGGTGATGATGCGACTGACAGTGGTTGCTGTGTTACTTCTCGTCCTGACCGCCTCTTTTTCTTTTGGTCAGGATGCAGCGTTTGATGCAAGTGTTGACAAGAATCCCGTTGGGATGGGGGATCAATTCACTCTTTCCTTCACTCTCCGTAATGCCGGCATGGGTGGCGGGAAAAATCTGCAGTTGCCTGATCTGAGCAAATTCCACATCATGTCGGGCCCCAACCAATCATCCAGTATGCAGTTCATCAACGGGGCAGTATCGTCGTCGATTACCTATACCTATATCCTCCAACCAAAAGAGATAGGGAAGTTTACTATTGGCGCGACTTCAATTGAGGTTGGCGGGGACGTTTACAAGACTGCCCCATTTACGCTGGAGGTGGCCAAGGGATCACCCAGGCCCAAGACGCAAACGAGCGCTCCTGCAGACGTGACCGGGCAGATCGGTGACAATTTGTTCCTGAAAGCTATGGTTGACAGAACAACTGTTGTGCAGGGAGAACAGATCAATCTCACATTCAAGCTCTACACGCGAGTGTCCATCTCCAACTATGCGGTGGACAAGAATCCGGCAATGACTGGATTCTGGAGTGAAGAGGTAGAGAACCCAAAGAACATTGCTCTTTCCAATGAAGTGGTGAACGGGAAGCAATTCCGCGTCGGGGTGATTCGGCGGCTGGCCCTGTTTCCTACGCAATCAGGCATCCTCGAAGTCAGTCCGATGGAAATGCAGACGACGGTCCAGATCCAATCCCGGTCTGCGGATCCGTTTGACGCGTTCTTCCGTGACCCATTCGGCCAATCGGTGAATCACACGGTCAAGAGTGAGCCTATCCGCATCAAAGTGCAGCCGCTGCCCCTTGGCGCGCCGCCAAGCTTCAAGGGGGCCGTGGGGCGATTCACTATGACTACCGCGGTAGACAAGAAAACGACCAAAACGAACGATCCAGTCTCGCTGAAGGTAACAATCTCGGGAACAGGAAACGTCAAGCTGCTCGAATCGCCGGAAGTGGAACTGCCTTTGGATTTCGAGCAATACACTCCCAAGGTATCCGATGCTATCAACCGGCAGTCTGACCGCATTTCCGGTTCGAAAACGTTTGAATATCTCCTGATACCGCGATATCCCGGCCAAAAGGTGATCAAGCCGGTGACGTTCTCATTTTTTGACCTGACCAAACGAGACTATGTTGTACTCCGCTCTCCTCAGATTGAACTGACTGTGGAGCAGGGCCCTGCTTCTGCAGCACCATTTGTCTCGGGTGGTGCGCGTGAGGATGTACGGTTGCTAAGCCAGGATATCCGTTTCATCAAGGTGGGAACGGCGAGCCTCGCACGACGAGGTGAGTACTTGTATACAAGCGGTACATTCGTAGTCCTGATGGTGCTCCCGCTGTTCGCTCTCGCAGGAGCGTTTGTTTATGTTCGTCAGCGTCAGGCGGTGATGTTGGATGAGGTCGGGTACCGGAACCGTCGTGCAATCAAAGTTGCCCAGAAAGGGTTGAGGCAGGCAGAGCACCTGCTGAAGACCACATCCTCCGCTCCATCGGCACAGAAGCTGGCGTTCTATGCAGAAGCAACACGGGCGCTGTACAAATACCTCGGTGATAAACTGAATATCCAGCAGGCGGAGATGTCCATTGAGGGCGTGATGTCTGAACTGGAGAAGCGATCTGTCAACGGAGCTCTTGCCGCCTCCCTGAAGTCACTTCTGGAGTCATGCGAGATGGCCCGCTTCGCACCTGCCAGCCTTTCCATAACAGCTATGCAGCAGACCTACGACGTGGCCCGGAAACTCATCATTGAACTTGAACGGACCCTAAAGACCAAATGAGATTCATTTTTCTTCCCCTGCTTTTCTTTGGTGGAATCTTTGTAAGCTTTGCACAGAGTCCGGAGGAAGTATTTGCCCGGGCAAACGATCTCTACCAGCAGACTAAGTTTGCAGAGGCTCGGGACTTGTATGAGTCCCTCATACAGAACGGCTATGGAAGCGGAGAACTCTACTACAATCTGGGAAACGCCTACTACAAGACAGGCAACATTGCCCGCGCTATTCTCAACTACGAGCGCGCCCTTAAGCAAATGCCGACCGATGACGACCTTCGGCATAACCTGCAACTAGCCAACCTCATGATCACGGATAAGATTGAGCCAACGCCGCGGCTGTTCATCTGGGATTACTGGGACGCCATTAAGGCTGGCTTTTCCATCGAAGGAATCACCTGGCTTATATACCTGTTGTTTGTGGCAGTCGTTACGGCGTCGATTGTGATGATGCTTGCCCGGACGTACCGGGCCCGAAAGTTCGCGTTGTTGGGCGGTGTGGTGAGCGCGTGTCTGATGGTATTCGCGCTGGTGATCTTCGCTGCGCGCGTATCGGATCTAAAAGGGGAAGACACCGCAATCATCGTTGGCGAAATTGTGACGACAAAGAACTCCCCGGACACGAAGAGCACCGACGCGTTCGTCCTCCACAGTGGCGTGAAAGTGGAGATCGTCGACCGGTTGAGCGATTGGGTGAAAATTCGACTCGCCGACGGAAAAGTCGGATGGGCGGAGAAAACGGCGACTGAGGTCATTTAGGAGGTGGCCGTGGAAGTTCCATATGTGGTTGGCCACCATCGGGTTGTTTATTGATTGTCTGACACAAAGGCCGTATATTTAGGTGCGTTCATTGAGACTGCGACAATATTGAGGAATACAGATGCCGACAGAACAGACAATTGATTCCCCTTCAGACCTTCAAACCTCCGACCTCCACCTCGACGATTTTGGGATTTCAGTTCATCGCAACACGCTCAACCAGTGGTACCGATTGATGCACCTTGGCCGGTTGATCGACCAAAAGGCCGACAACTACGTCAAGCAGGGGAAGGGCTGGTCGTACCATTCTTCGTTCGTCGGGCACGACGGCATCCAGTTGATCCTTGGATTGTCTTTCCGTCAGAGCAAGGATTTTCTCTTTCCATACTATCGCGATTTATTGACGTGCCTCGCTGCCGGCTTGACTGCAGAAGAGATTGTTATGAACGGCATTTCCAAGGCTGGAGATGTCGGCTCGGGCGGGCGGCACATGAGTAATCACCTTGCAAAGCCCTCAATCAGGCTGCAGAACGTCTCCTCCGCTACAGCAAACCATGGCCTCCATGCCACGGGGGTCGCCCGTGCAATCAAGAAATACGACGGTGACGAGATAGCGTTCGCAAGCTTTGGGGATTCTTCTGCCTCCGAAGGATATGTGTTCGAAGCACTGGCTGGTGCGGCGCGCGAGAAACTCCCCGTGGTCTTCGTCATCCAGAATAACAAGTACGGCATCTCTGTTCCCATTGCGGAAGGCTCGGTGAATCCGTGTGTGGCCGAGAATTTCTCCGGCCTTTGGAATCTGAAGATCGTAAAATGCGACGGAACAAATGTGTTCGACTCCTGGCGCGGGATGCAGGCAGCCCTTGACTATATCCGGAGCGGCGATGGTCCAGCATTGCTGCACGCCGATTGTGTCCGGATCAATTCCCACAGCAACTCGGACCGTCAGGATCTGTACAGGACGAAGGAAGAAATTGCGAGTGCGCAACGCCGGGATCCGCTGAAGCGATTCCGCAACTACCTGATCAAAGAAGAGGTTTTTTCCGAGAAGGAACTCCAGGAAATCGAGGCGTCGAATCAACGGGAGCTCGACGTTGCCTGCGCCAAGGTGGAGGCATCCCCTGATCCCGACCCGCGCACTGCAACACTTCATGTCGTGCCGGATGAGGTTATTCCACCGGACGTTACGACCGCTCTGCCAGCGCACCCACAAATGCAGAACCAACTCACGCTCCGTGAGGCAATTAATGAAACATTGAAGGAGGAGTTCCGCAGGAATCCGAATACTTTTCTCTGGGGACAGGATGTTGCCTCGAAGGACAAGGGCGGTGTCTTTAACGTCACGAAAGGGATGCAGCAGGAATTCGGCAGCAGACGTGTCTTTAACGCCCCGATTGCTGAGGATTTCATTGTCGGGACAGCTAACGGGTTTGCCCGGTACCGGAGCGACATCTGGCTGGCCATTGAAGGAGCTCAATTTGCTGATTACTTCTGGCCTGCCATGGAGCAATTGATTGAATGTTCACACGACTACTACAGGACGAACGGCCAATTCGTCCCCAACATTGTGATCCGCCTCGCCTCTGGCGGGTACATCGGCGGGGGGTTGTATCATTCGCAGAACCTCGAAGCCGTGTTCACATCTTTGCCAGGGCTGCGCGTCGTGGTTCCGGCCTTTGCTGATGATGCGGTGGGCTTGCTCCGTGCAGGCATGCGGAACCGGGGCGTGACTCTCTTCCTTGAGCCGAAGTTCCTCTACAACCAGTTCTTTGTAAAGGCACCGAACCCTGGAAGCAACTTCTATGTGCCATTCGGGAAAGCACGTGTGCGCCACGCGGGGACTGACCTCTCCATCATTTCATACGGGACAGCTGTTCACTGGTCACTCCGCGCCGCTCAAAAACTTGCCGATGAAGGAGTGAGCGTGGAGGTAATTGACCTGCGTTCGCTTGCGCCATGGGACAAGGAAACGGTCATGGTGAGCGTCAAGAAAACCGGCCGTGCGCTTGTTGTCCATGAAGACAAGCTTACCGGTGGATTCGGCGGTGAGGTCGCAAGCCATATCGCTGAACATGGTTTTAAGTACCTGGATGCGCCGGTGTCGCGGGTTGCATCAAAAGATACTCCGGTCCCATTCTCAAGGATTCTTGAGCATGCGATACTGATTCAGGAAGCCGATGTGTACGAAGCAGCCAGGAAACTAGCGAGTTTTTGACTTGTCTTGACCGTACAAGAACAGAACAGCCTCTACATCGCAGAGGCTGTTTCATTTCTTCCTTTTCCCGCACCACCCTACTCAAGAGCACGCTCTATTGCTCCTGTCTGGATTCAGGGGTTACAGAAGATGCAAACCTTCCTATGATCTTCCCATTTCGGTCCACGAGGTACTTCTGAAAATTCCATCTCACATCACCATGAAACTCCGGGTTTGTTTCCTTCGCAGTGATGAATCGGTGCAACGGGTGCTGGTCTCTTCCTTTCACGGAAATTTTGGAGAACATGTCAAAAGTGACCCCGAAGTTCGTCTGGCAGAATGACTTGATTTCGGAGTCCGATCCAGGTTCCTGCCCGCCAAAATTGTCTGACGGAAACCCGAG
>DASRUE010000067.1:0-3805 GCA_035687895.1 Bacteroidota bacterium
CGATGGCCACTTCCCGTTGTGGTCCAATGGCAATAGATGTCACAGTCGACCCTAGCCATTGAGGCACTGTAATACTGTCAATTGGTTGGGGTTGTGCCCATTGGGGCCAAGCACTAGGGCTGGCGAAGAGAAACAAGAAGAAGAGGAGTATGGAGCAGGTTCTCATATGTCCTCCTGAGATTGGTAGGACAAGCGGAATAGCACCAAACGAAAGTACAATGATTGTAGGCGTAAGTCAACACACCACCGCCTGCTCTTCCACACTAAATTCACTATCTCTTCGGCCCCGCGGCAATCACTTCCGGCGCACATCCGGCTTCGAACTTCTTGAAGTTCTCGATGAACCGGGATGCGAGCTCTTTATATTTCTGCATGTACGTCTCCTTGCTCGGCCAGGACTCCGCTGGATTGAGCACGGTTGCAGGGACACCATCGCACGTCTTTGGCACCTTGAACACGAACACCGGATCGGTCTGGTATTCGACGTTCAACAGTGAACCGTCGAGCGCGGCGTTGAGTAATGCACGAGTGTACTTGATGCTGATCCGCTTGCCGATACCGTACGGCCCGCCGATCCAGCCGGTGTTTACCAGCCAGCAGTTCACGTTGTATCTCAGGATCTTCCGTTTAAGGAGGTCGGCGTAGAAGTAGGGATGATGCACCATGAATGGCCCGCCAAAGCAAGCACTGAATGTCAACTCCGGCTCCTTGCCAAGTCCCACTTCCGTTCCCGCAATCTTCGATGTGTATCCGGAAATGAACTGGTACAATGCCTGGTCGGGCGTGAGCCTGGCCAGTGGAGGCATCACGCCGGAAGCATCGCATGTCAGGAGGATGATGTTCTTCGGGTGGCCGCCCCTTTTTTCTGCCACCGCATTTTCGATATAGCCGAGAGGGTACGACGCCCGCGTATTCTCCGTGATGCTCGGATCGTCGAGGTCAATCATCCGGGTCACCGGATCGAAGACGACGTTCTCCAGAATCGTCCCGTAGCGACGCGTGGTTGCATAGATCTGGGGTTCAGCGCTTGCCGACAGGTTGATCACCTTGGCATAACACCCTCCTTCGAAATTGAACACGCCCGCATCGCTCCACCCATGTTCGTCGTCGCCGATAAGTCTCCGTTGAGGGTCGGCAGAGAGTGTTGTTTTTCCGGTACCGGAAAGCCCGAAGAAGATCGCCGTATCGTCTTTCCCGCGGCTCATGTTTGCCGAGCAATGCATCGGCATGACGCCTTCGAGGGGGAGCAGGAAGTTAAGGATCGTGAAGACGGACTTCTTGATCTCTCCTGCATATGCCGTGTTGCCGATGATGCAGAGCTTCTGAGCGAAGTTAAGTACGATGAACGTGTTGCTCCCGGTGCTATCCACCTGCGGTATCCCCTTGAACGACGGCACGGCAATCACGGTGAACTCGGGAACGTGCCGGCGGTATTCCTCATTCGTTTCCGGCAGGATGAACATGTTACGGGCAAAATGTCCGTGCCAGGCAAGCTCCGTGATGATGCGGACAGGCATCTTGTACTCCGGATCGGCGCCGGCATAACAATCTTGCACGAATAAATCACGGCCTTGCAGGAAACCGAGCAAGCGACTGTACAGCTCGTTGAACTTCTCCTGGCTGAATGGCCGGTTGTATTGTCCCCACCAGATCTTCTCTTCCGTCGATGGTTCCTTCACGATGAATTTGTCGTTGGCCGAGCGCGCTGTGTGCTTCCCGGTGTTGGCAACAATCGGCCCCATGTGACAAATCCGCGCTTCCTGCCGGAATGTGATCTCTTCGTAGAGTGCTTCGGTCGGCAGATTCCAGTATGCCATCCGGAGATTTGAAATTCCGTGATTGTCCAGTCCGTAGTCGCTCTTGACTGCCCCGGCTTCTCCCTGGGCAGGTGTTTTGATGTTCAGAATGTTGTTCATAGCCAGTCTCGCAGAAGTTTCCGTTCGCCAATGTAGATTTCCCGGGGTGACGTGGGATCGAGCGCCCATTTGATCCGGGCAACACCTTCGGTGATGTCCTTAATGGTTGTCGCGTAGCTCAGTCGCAGGTGTCCTTCCATGCCGAATTCCTTTCCAGGAACGGTAACCACCAGCGCGCGTTTCAGCAGCATCTTACTCAGAGCGACCGAATCGTTGCTGTACGCGCGGAAGTCGGGCAGGCAGTAGTAGGTCCCATCCGGCTTGGTGATCTTGACGCCATTGAACGACTGGAGTTCCTGCATCATCACGTTCCGGTTGTTCTCGAGTGTCAGTCGGAGCGACTCGATGGGGCTTTGCAGTCCGGTCAAAGCTCCTTCGGCTGCTGCCTGCAGGAGGAGGGAGGTGCACGACACAGTTTGCGCCTGCACGTTGGTCATGACCTCAACGAGCTGCTTCGATGCAATCACCCAACCAATCCTGAAGCCGGTCATGCCGTACAGCTTCGAGATGCCGTTGATGACGATGACCTTCGTAGATTCAATATCCTTGGTCGTGTACTTGAATGCCGAGACGGATACCTTGCCGTCAAACACCAGCTTGTGATAGATGTCGTCCATGATGAGATAGATACCCTTCTTCTCGCAGAAGGCGACAAGTTCAGCAATAAACTCCGGTCGGTACATGATCCCGGAGGGGTTGTTCGGACTGTTGACAATGATGGCCCGTGTGTATGAGCTGATTGCCTGCTCGATGTCCTTCATCCGTGGATGGAATGTCCCATCTTCAGGCTTCACAATCACCGGCACGCCGTAGACCATCTTGATCATCTCGGGGTAGCTCACCCAGTAGGGGGCGAGAACGATCACCTCGTCCTGAGGATTGAGGAGCGTGTAGAGAAGATTGTAGAGCGACTGCTTCGCGCCAGCAGAGACGATGACGTTCTCCGGGCCGACCACCCGATCATAATTCTCTTCCGTATATCGGATGATCGCCTTCTTCAACGAGGGTGTGCCGTCCGTCGGCGTGTACTTGATGTCGCCGGTCGTCAGCTTCGCTGCTGAACTTAGTATCGCGCTGATGGGGGCTCTGTTTTTAGGTTCACCGGCGCCAAGGTGAACCACGGCTTCCCCCTTCTCTTTCAGGATTCTCGCCTCCTCATTCAGACTCAGCGTCGGAGAAGGAGGAATGGCTCTTGCAAGTTGACTAATGCTCATGGAATGCGGACCTCCATTTCCTCACGGGAAGAAAATTGTTTGTTGATTATTGATCAATCAGAAAAGAACGGGTGAGACGTACGGCAGGAGTGCCGGTGGAAATGTCTTCAGCACTTCACTGGAAAGTTACGCAGAGGGAAGCAGAGAAACAAGCAGTTACCGATGTTCATAGGACGGCAGATGGGGGCGGCTACTCCTTTTTCGCGGGCGGCGGGGCACTGTCGCCGGAAGGTTTGCTTTCGGATGACTTGCTTTCGGGGGATGGGGAGGAGGCTGAAGAATCGGACTTTGTCTCTTCCTTCTTCCTGGTCTTGGGAGCTTCCTTCTTGTCCGACTTCTTGTAGTCCGTCAGGTAGAATCCGGAGCCTTTGAAAATGAGTCCGGAGCCCGAGCTCATGATACGCGCAAGACTGTCCGTCTTGCATTTGGGGCAGCGAACCAGGGGAGGTTCTTTCATGGACTGAAGTTCTTCCAGCTCAAAGCCGCAGTTCTTGCATTGGTATTCGTACGTTGGCATGTGAATTCCTTAGTAGTAAGAAACCACGGATAGCACGGATTGGCACAGATGTTATAAAGTTAGAGTATTCGTCGTCTGTATTCGAGCTGAGGTCTCCCGAAGTTCAGCACCAATCCAACTCGCATTCCAGTTGCTTTCAGATAGTTCAAAATCTGAGC
>DASRUE010000068.1:0-3559 GCA_035687895.1 Bacteroidota bacterium
TGAGGAACATATCCAAAGACTGCATCTCCCTCGACTTCGGCGATAGTCAGCACTGGTGTAAGATTCCTAATGATGATTTTCAGGATTTCGCTGAGGATTGCCTGTGAATGATCTAGCTCGCTTTCAGCAACGAAAGGTGTAAACCCGGAAATGTCCGCGAGGACGAGATATCCCTGTTCTACGTTAGATCGCACTGTCGATTCCGAAGTATGCTTTTTCCGGTCATTAGTTTTGTCTCTCTCTCGGTATTACTATGATCTTTTGAATCGGGCTTGTCGTCACTCGATTGCCAAACTCCAGACATAAGCCCAGTGCCGCCACAATATCCACCTTGATGACGCAACCGCCCCACGTGCATCCGTTGATGTGGACTCTCATCGGGGTGGGTCCCTTCCTATCAAACCATCCCCCTGATGCAAGACAACTCCCATCGTCTTGGGCGCGAAGAACATATGTCGAGTTGAATGTTTTGACGATCAGGCAATCGCCGGGATGAAAGTTCGATTTGGGAAACTCCTGAAGTTGCTCAGCGCTCGCAGTAATCGCTTCAAGCGAATTGCTGAACGAGGAAGTCATTCCTTGATTCATGGCATCATCCTCATCACTTAAAGCTCTTTCCTGCCAGCACGTCGTAGTGCTCGACGGTTACATCTTCGCTTGTGGTTATATCCGCTTTGTCGGTCCGCTCACGCGATTTCTTCCATTCGTACAGCTCGGACAGCAGATGCTGTTGAGATTCGAGAAGCTTCATGAACAAGCCGCTCCCCTCGTATGCTTCTGCATCCCGACGCGAGTCCCAGCTCGTAACGGAGAAGACTTCGTTCGGCTTGCCGGTCCGCTCGGTAAGATACGCGTATCGGCAACCCTTCACGTTTTGGAGTGCCGGAATCACTTGCTCAGCGTAGACTCGCTTGAATTCCTCGAACTTGCCGGGGCGGAGTTTCAACGAGACGATTCTCACCCAGATGTTCTCAACCACTTCGGGCCCGCCGCGTGCCACTGATCCGGCGGCAGCAACAGCGAATGTACTCACAACGGGTTCCTCCGGCACTGTGACGTATTCTAGTCTCAGATCGTGGGAGAGTTGGATTTTTGGTTCAGACGATTCCACAAGGTGCGGCCTCATTTCCTCCAACAGATTCGAGAATGTCCCGCTCTTTTCATAGGCAAGTGCATCAGCGGAGGAGTCCCAGAGTGTCAGGGAAATACATTCTTCGGAATGATGGACGCTCAGCATAAGCCCTGCATAGCGGCAGCCTTGTGTTTTTTGGAGAGCGGGTATGACACGATCCTTGTAGAAGGCCTGGAGTTTCGGGAGTTCGCCCGGTTTGATTCTGGCTTGCACCATGCGCATATACATAGGCAATCCTCCTTTCGGCAGAAGCAGGTATGAACAGTGGAACTACTCGAGACGCTTAAGGACGACAAGAGTCACATCGTCCATCTGAGGCGATGTACCGGTATGGTCTTTCACTGCTTTGACGATTCCGCTCATGACTTCAACGGCAGTTCCCTCATGGAGTTCCTGAATGAGCTCTCCAAGTTTACCGTCGCCGAATTGTTCCCGCTCGGCGTTCATTGCTTCGGCAACGCCATCGGAACTGATAACGATGAGATCGCCGGGTAGAAGCGACCGCGATTCCTGTTCAAAGGGGAAACTCTCCATCATGCCCACCGGCAGGCCACCTTTTTGCAACCTGTGGACTTCACGATTCCGTGTAACGAGAAAAGGAAACTCATGTCCTGCGTTTGTAAACGTCAGCTGATGGTCTTGATAGTCAAGGACACAGTAGAAGAGCGTCGCGTACTTCTCCGGGCTGGTACTCTGGAACAACAGCGTGTTCGCTCGCTGGATGCACTGCTGAGGAGTGGGATCTGAGAACGCCTGACTGCGAAGGGTTGCCTGGAGGTTAGCCATGAGCAGCGATGCGGGAAGTCCTTTCCCTGAAACATCGCCAAGGCAAATTGCGATGCGCTGACCATCGATCGTGATGAAATCGTAGTGATCGCCTCCGACCTCCTGGGCCGGAATGTTTGTGCTGGCGATTTCGTACCCCGGAATGGAAGGAACCGACTGCGGAAGAAGGTCGCTCTGGATTTTCGCCGCAAGCCGTACTTCCTGCTCCATCTTGAAGAAAAGTTTGTCCCTTTCGTTGAGGCGGGCATTCTCGACAATCTGCGCTGACTGTGCGGCAAGGATGGCCAGCAACCGCTGGTCGTCGTCTGTGAATTCCTTACCCTCCTTTTTGTTGTAGACGGCCAACACACCCTTCAACTCGGACTTGACCATCATGGGAACGCACACCAGCGAGTGTATCGATTCGTCCCATCGAACTCCGCGAAAGCGCTCATCGGACTGCGGTGATTTTATGATGAGCGGCTTCTTGTGGAGATGCATCCAGCCTACGAGTGCCTGATGCAGATGGAACTGCTCCTGCTGACTCGAGTCCGTCACGGCGCGGACAAGCGTCTTCATTGGATCTGCCGATTGCTCTTCCACCATCGTGATGACGCCCTGCTCGGCATTCACCGCCCGGAGCGAGCGGCGAATGATCGTTTGCATGATTTCCTTGGAGTCGAGCGATGCCCCGATGGCACGGGCAAGGTCATTGAGAATGGAGAGCTCTTCAACTGCACGCCTGAGTCGCTGGTTCTCTTCCTGGAGCGTCTGAAGCTGCGAGTTAGGTTCGGGCATTGGGAGATGGGATGGGTAAGAACTGGCAAAAGGTACAGATTAAAGAGAGAAAATCAAACTAGCTGCCCTGCAAGAGTTGGGCTATCCATGGGAACTGGGAATGAGACAGGATTTATGCTTATTATTTCTGCAACGGAACTCTACTATCATCCCCATCGTTCAACGCAGGAAATGCGCTTCTTTTTGTTCTTCCTCATCTGGTTCAGCGTTCTCGGACTGGCGTACTTCTACGTTGGTCGCAGACTTATCAAGCCGGCTCGTCTTGAAGGTCGAGCGAAACGGCTTGCATGGCTGGGCACTGCCTTTTGGTTTCTTCTCCCAATAGTTCCGTTTCTATTTTTCCTCAATGGCGTACAAAGCACGACGGTCGATCTGGTCTCATGGGGTGGCTATGTTGCGCTGGGATTGTTCTCGCTTGTCTTCACGTTTGTTCTGATCCGAGACGCAGTGCTGGTGATTCGTTCGGGAGGAAAGAGAATCGCCAATCTCATCCGAAGAAGGAGTGGTCAGGAAACCAACGCGACTGACATCGAACGCAGACGCTTCCTCTTGTACTCGACAAACATCGGCATCGTCGGCGGAGCGGCAGTACTGACTGGATACGGCGTGTATGAATCACATAAACGAGCTGACGTTGAAGAAGTCGATATTCCCCTTGAGAACCTCCCGCCTGAGTTCGATGGCTTTCGCATTGTGCAATTCTCCGACATTCATGTCGGACCGACAATCAAGCGACGATTCGTTGAAGGGATCGCAGAACAAGTTGATGGACTCAAAGCGGATTGCCTGGTGTTCACGGGTGATCTCGTGGATGGCTCAGTTTCGTGGCTGCGAGACGACGTCGCTCCATTGAAGGATTTAGTT
>DASRUE010000069.1:0-25244 GCA_035687895.1 Bacteroidota bacterium
CTTGGATAGTTGCCGGCATCAATCACCCGCTCCGGGAGAAATGGCAACGCATTGTCCACATGCTGGTGGAGAAAGAGTACAGAGAGGAAGATTGACGGTGAGGGTTACTTTCCGAGCAGCATCCGTAGTGCGAGGAAAAGCAATACCGCGCCAAAGATGCGCCTTAGGGTCAGGTCCGTAAGGCCAACGGCGATTTTCGCACCGAAAAGTCCACCAACGAAAAACCCGAGACACACCAAACCGGCAACCTTGAGATCGACGTATCCGGCGTGGTAGTATTGCAGCGCGGCCAAAAGTCCGATCGGAGGAACAAGGAGCGCGAGGGTCGTCCCCTGCGCCTGATGTTGTGACAGCCCAAAGAGATAAACGAGGGCGGGGATGATGATGACGCCACCACCAATCCCGATCACTCCACTCAACAGTCCGGCGACAAGTCCCAACACAACGTATCCCGCAAATTCCATTGTTGTTCCTCCTTCATGAGTCATGTGAAGTGATCTCCAGTCGCAATCCTGTACCCCCGCAGAAACTCCTCTACACCCATCCTTCGCTTTCCTTCCTGCTGCACCTCAAGGATCTCGAGCAAACAATCGCCTGTTGCGACACGCAACGAAGATGGCGAGACGAGAAGTATCCCCGGTTTCTTGTCAGACTTCGTAGTGCTGACCGCTGTCTTGAACACCTTCAGTATCCTGCCGTTGTGTAATGTATACGCTGCAGGGTGAGGGGATAGTCCGCGAATCAGATTGTGAATATCACGGGCAGGAGAGTCCCAGCGGATCTTGCAATCATCCTTGAAGATCTTTGGTGCGGCCGAAGCAAGGCGCTCATCCTGCGGTGTGGAAACAGCTTTTCCCTGTTCGATCAGGCGGACGGTATGGAGAACCACTTCCGCCCCAACCTCCGAAAGCCTGTCATGAATCGTTCCTGCATCATCCTCTTCCCTGATCGGGATCCGCGCCTGGAGGAGGAGATGTCCTGTGTCGACTTTCTCTTGCAGGAAGAACGTCGTCACACCGGTCTCTGTCTCACCTTTGATGATAGCCCAGTTGATGGGCGCCGCGCCGCGGTACTTAGGAAGGAGCGAAGCATGAAGATTGAATGCCCCCCGCCTGGCGATGGTAAACACCTCCCGTGGTAGAATCCTGAACGCAACGACGACCATGAGATCCGGTTGGAGCTGTTGGAGGTGACTCGCAAATGCCTGGTCTCTCGGAGACGAAGGCTGAAGAACTTCCAAGCCGCGTCGGAGTGCAGCATCTTTGACGGGAGAGTGCGACAATTGCTGCCCCCGCCCGCGGGGCTTGTCGGGCGCTGTTACTACGGCAAGAACGGGGTACTTGTTTTTCAGGAGGATTTCAAGAGAAGGGACGGCGAACTCGGGTGTCCCCATGAATACGATCGTGGAAGAGTTCGGTAGCGACTCCGCGGTCACTTTAGTTCCGCACCGACAGGTGCACTGGTCACGACGGGGTAATCCACTTCAATCTCACCCTTTCGCATCTTGTTCAAGCGCCCGGTGAGGAGTTTTCGTTTGACCGCACTGAGCCGGTCGACAAAGAGGATGCCGTTCAGGTGGTCGATCTCATGCTGGATAACACGGGAAAGAAGACCTTCAGCGTCAAGTTCCCTCTCTCTGAACTCGATATCGTTGAACCGCACACGGATGTTCTTGGGACGTTCTACTTCGTCGCGGATGTCGGGAATGCTGAGGCACCCTTCCTCCATCACCCAGGACCCTTCAGCAGCAATGATCTCCGGATTGATCAGAACGATCGGCCTTTTGGCTGTGGCAGACTCGGCTGGGTATTTTTCTTCATCCACATCGGAAATATCCACAACGAACACGCGCTGAAGCGATCCGACTTGATTCGCTGCAAGGCCGATGCCGTTTGCGTTGTGCATTGTGTCGAACATGTCCTGGATAAACCGGACCAATGCCTCACTCGCCCCCCGGACAGGTCGTGCCTTCCTACGCAGGACGGGTTGTTCGTAGATATAGATGGGTAGAATGGCCAACGAAGTCTCCGGGTTGGATGTGCAACTGAATATACAACGAGGGCTCACAAAGTTCAACTGGGGACTTTGTGATTGTTGCGGCGTTCATTCAACAAGCCGGCGAGCGCCGACGAAACGTTTCTTATAGTACGAACTTTCGAGAGATGAAATCGTGACGCCATACGACACACTCGCATGGACAAACAGATCGTCCTCGATATAGATGCCGACGTGCGATGGGGTGCGTCCGGTGGTGTTGAAGAAGACGAGGTCGCCGAATTGTAGCTTATCTTTCGAGATGCGCATCCCCTGTTGATACTGGTCGCGTGTTGAGCGGGGAAGCTGTTTGTTAATCGCACTGGAATAGACGGTGGACGTCAGTCCCGAACAATCGATTCCATTCCTGGTGGAACCGCCATAGGCATACGGGGTCCCAAGATACGATACCACGTCCAACAACACTTGATCACGGTTGATTCCTGTTGGGGTGATGTTGCTGTACCGCGAGGAAGGAGGAGGTATCTTGGGAGTCAGTTTTTCTTTCACGCTGTTCAGGTCAACCTTCCGGTCATCCTCCTTCATCTCCTCCTCGCGTACTTTGGCTGCAAACCGGAACTCATCGTCGTCTTGCACAACCAAAGGAGACGGCGGCTCACCACTCTTGAACCGCGGAGCCGAAGATGAACACCCCGCAATAATCGCGGCAAACACCACACTCACCCACCATGACTGGGATAGTGCGGCCGTGAAGTGATGCTTCATGAAGACCCGATGTGGTGGATTCCCGAAACCGAAAGGGCCTGTCCGCAAAATGGCAGGCCCCCAGCAAATCTCTCGTCAATACCGTCAGCCTAAATAGGCACGCAACTGCTTGCTACGTGAGGCGTGCCGCAGCCGCCGGATGGCCTTCTCCTTGATCTGGCGGACGCGCTCGCGGGTCAGCTTGAATTTCTCACCGATCTCTTCGAGCGTTAGGGAGTGTTCCCGACCAAGCCCGAAATAGAGACGGATCACTTCTGCTTCACGGTCGCTCAGCGTAGAGAGGGCGCGTTCCACCTCGCGGCTGAGCGACTCCTTCATCAACTCGTTGTCCGGCGCGGGTTGACGCTCATCCTGGATCACGTCCAGCAACCGGTTGTCTTCTCCCTGCGCGAACGGTGCATCCATGGAGAGATGGCGACCGGAGATTTTCAGCGTGTCGGACACCTCGAACAGCGACATATCCAATTCTTCGGCAAGCTCGCTGGCGCTTGGTTCACGCTCGAACTCCTGCTCCAGTGTGCTGAATGCCTTGCCGATTTTGTTCAGCGCCCCAACGCGATTCAATGGCAGGCGCACGATGCGCGATTGTTCGGCCAGCGCCTGAAGTATGGATTGGCGAATCCACCAGACGGCGTACGAGATAAACTTGAATCCACGCGTTTCGTCGAACCGCTTCGCTGCTTTGATCAGACCGAGATTCCCTTCATTGATCAGGTCACCCAACGAGAGTCCCTGATTCTGGTACTGCTTGGCCACACTGACCACGAACCGGAGGTTCGCCTTCGTCAGCTTCTCAAGCGCACGCTGGTCGCCCTTCTTGATCCTCTGTGCAAGCTCAATTTCCTCCTCTGACTTCAGGAGATCGACTTTCCCAATTTCCTGCAGATACTTGTCGAGCGACTGACTTTCCCGATTCGTATACTGCTTGGTAATCTTCACCATTCATGCACCTCGCTGTGTTCGCTCGTTTCTATGACACACCCGCTGCTTCGTCGATCCTATCGACAATGCCGACAATACTTGCATCCACCGGCGCCATCTCCACGGGCAGGGGGATCACCGCTTCACGAGCGGTAATATAAAGCACCGTTTCCCCGACACCGGCACCAACCGTATCGACGGCAACGATGGGCGCACCGGCTTTTTCGCGTTTCCCATTCAGCGGTTGGATGAACAGGAGTTTGAAACCCTTCAGCTGCTCATCTTTACGCGTCGCCCAGACCGACCCTATCACCTCTGCAAAGAACATGGTCAATCTGCGATGTCGATCTTGTCTACCACTGCCATGATAACCGCATCAACGGGTTTATTCTTTGTCACCGAAGTTTGGCGGGCTGAACTGCCACTGCAGAGCAAAACAATGTCGCCCACTCCTGCCTGCACCGTATCCACCGCAACGACAAACGTATCCTTCAGTGAATAGTCCAGGTCGACATGCTTGACAATCTGGAACTTCATCCCGACAAGCTCTTCATCCTTGCGGGTTGCCCACACCGTGCCGATGACTTTTCCGAGGATCATGGTTTATTCCTTGTGGTGATACCGAGACCCGTTACTTTCGTTTTCGTGACTGGCGGATGGACTGCAATATCTCCGTTCCCGTTGCCGATCCCTCCGTCATTTCCGGTGACACAATTTCCAACCCTTTCACTCCGGTGAAATCCTTCTTACGACCCGTCAGAATCGGGAGACGACTCTCAAGACACAAGCCGGCGACCAGAATATTGAGCGTCGCAGACCGTGGAGCTGATCGAAGCAGTTCCCCATAGCGTTGCGCGTTTTTGGGGTTGAGTCCGAGCAGCTTCATCGCTGCCATAGCATCTTCCATGGCTCTTCGTTCGACTTTTGTCCGAGCGTATGAGAACAACTCAACGGCTTGGAAGACGGTCGCATAGCAAAAAAACTTTCCCATTGCGCGGCGAAGCACCGAGGGATACTTGTCGCCACACAGGTGATCCAGTATGACGTCTGTGTGCACGACGATCTTGGCAACACTCAACGGTCCCCCCGTCGTACTGGTCGTCGCACATGCTGTTTGAACATCTTTCGCCCCTTCAACGCGCCCTCGACGAGGAGAAACTTCACCACTTGGTCCCGCGACTCCAACTGTGTCGCGGCGATTTTTTGGATTTCCTCCTCAGTCACCCTCCGGTTACCTAACTTTGCACCCACCCCCATCGCGCTGAGCCGAATTTGAATTGACCCGTTTCCCAGCTGATCGCGAATCGAAGCCGGAACCGAAATTCGCCCCTCGTGATCGATTTCGCCATCGAATTCGACGCTCGTCCGTTTTCTTTCCATCTTAGCACACCTGCGACAAAAAGCTCGTTCCGACAAGCGAGTTGGAAACTCCAAAGAAATCCGCAACAGTCTTCCCTACGTCGGCAAATGATCCGCGCGTACCGAGGTCCACGCCGATCGCTTTACTGCGGCTCAGACAGAGAAGAGGGACATACTCCCGGGAATGATCTGTGCTTGGCGTGACAGGGTCGTTCCCATGATCTGCTGTCAGTATCAACATGTCGTTTCTGTCAAGCGTTTCAATAATGCGCGGAATCTCTTTGTCGAACTCCTCAAGCGCGCGAGCAAATCCAGCCGGGTCATTCCGGTGGCCGTAGAGCGTGTCGAAATCCACGAGATTTGCAAAGAGCAAGCCTCCATCCATCCTGGCCGCCTCGTTCAAAATCACGGAGATTCCTTCCTCATTACTGTGGGTATGAATTTTTGTTTGGAGGCCGCGGCCTGCGAACAGGTCATCCACCTTTCCCACGCTGATTGTCTCGATCCCTTTCTCATGTAGAAGGTCGAGAACTGTATTCGACGGTGGTATGAGCGAAAAATCCCTCCGGTTAGCTGTTCTGGCAAAGTTACCGATGGAGCCCACGAACGGTCGGGCGATCACTCTTCCGACGGCGAACTCTCCAACACACACACTGTTCCGTGTGATACGACAAATCTCGTACAAGCGCTCAAGAGGAATGATCTCCTCGTGAGCCGCAATCTGGAACACTGAATCAGCCGAGGTATAGACGATGGGAAACCCGGTCTTCACGTGTTCGGCGCCCAATTCCTGAATGATCGCAGTCCCGGACGCGGTTTTATTTCCCAGATGGTCTGCGCAGCCGGTGGCGCGCAGAAAACGGGTCATCAGTTCTTCGGGAAATCCATGAGGGAATGTTGGAAACTCCCGCTCCGTTATGATGCCCGCCAGTTCCCAGTGGCCAGTCGTGCTATCCTTCCCCTTCGAGCGTTCTATCATTCTCCCAAAGCTTGCCCGCGGTACCTGGGCTGGAGCGACCCCTCGGGCGGCAGCGATGTTCCCCAGCCCAAGGCTCTCAAGATGCGGCAGCGACAGGCCGCCGACGGCGTCCGCTGTATTCCTCAGGGTGTTGCTCCCTTCGTCGCCATACACCCGCGCGTCAGGAAGCTCGCCGATTCCCACACCGTCGAGAACTATAAGTAGGATCTTCTTCGTGATTGAATCGCGTTTGTCATTTGCCGCGGCCGGCGGCCATGATGTCCATGAAGCCTTCCGCTCCGCTTACGCCAAACTATACGGAATCCATCGCGGAAAGTTTACATCCGTGAGAGCGAACTCAGGAGTAGATTTGTTTCTCGTTGCACTTGCAGACTTGCACACGACGCTCGTTGAACTTGTAGCTCGATCCAACTTTGGACCGTTCAGACGAGACCATCAAGATCGGTTGGAAGATACTGCCGCACGTGGGACACTTGGAACCTCTTTGCGCAGCAGCCTTGGTTGCCTTGTCGGCGAATGATTGTTGTTTTGCCATTGCTCAGTACACCCTTTCTTCAGTTAAAACACACGTACCAGATTCCCGCCATTTTCCATTGCCTTGTTCAGAACCTGTGAGGTCCCGGAGATCAACTCATCCTTGTGCATTCCC
This sequence comes from Bacteroidota bacterium, assembly GCA_035687895.1. Lineage (GTDB taxonomy): Bacteria > Bacteroidota > Ignavibacteria > UBA10030 > UBA6906 > JAERML01. Next base: position 6,669 of record DASRUE010000069.1, read on the forward strand.
TCGCCCAGCCCGCACACGCCGGCGCTGACAGTCACCGAAAAGCTTCTGTTGCCAAGCGTGATAATATGACTTGCAATCTGCTTTCGGAGCTTCTCTGCCCAAAGGTATGCATCGCTTGCCGCTGTATTCGCCAGCAAAACGCCAATGCCATCACCTTCCTGGCGGCCAACTACATCATACGAACGGATATTCGTGCGGATGATTTTCGCCACGGTATTGACGATAGAGTCGAGGCCTTCTCTGCCGTACCTGTTGATGTGCTCCTGTACTCCGTCGAGAGCTATGGACACAAGTGCGAGGTCGTCTCCAAAGTCCTCCGCCCGCTGGACTTCCTCCTCCAGCTTCTTGAGAAAATGCTTCTTGTTGAATGATCCCGTCAACTGGTCCACAATCACGAAGTCCTTGACGAGGTCGTTCATGTAGAGCACCTCCAACGCCATCGCCGCGCTCTCAACAAGCCGGTAGATGGTTTCCACTTCGTTTCCCGAGAAATTTGCAGGCGTCCTGCTCTCCAGAGACAATGCACCGTAGCAGCGGTTCATCGAGCTGATCGGGATGCACAGAAATGTTCCCTGCGCGTCGATATGCTCCAGGGGATGGAATCGGACAGGCTCTTCCGCTGCCAGATCATCGATGCGCTCAACCACATTGGTCCTGATGACATTGCCTGCTACACTTGTATTGAAATCAACGACCTGATCGGGCGTCACGTACGGCTGTCCGGATCTGTTGACCACCTTTTGCAGCACCCAGCCGCGTTGTTCATCACTGTACATCGCGACTGTCAGAAAATCCCAGTTGATCAGACGATTTGCTTCTTCAGCGAGAGAGTTGAGAATAGTGAACTCCGTTGGATCGGACTTGATCCGGTCATTCATTCTCCGAATGGAGGTCAAGAGTTCTGAGTCCAGCAACAAATCATACTTGTCCGTGTAGCTCTTGATCAATGCCGAGACCAGCTTGGTGAAGTTCCCGAGCATGCTCATCGTTTCTGCCCCAAACGCGTCTTCCGCCTTGCTGTCCGCAACAATGACACCCACGGGAAGCTGGTCGCCGTCTCCCTTGAGGAAGTAGACCGGCACCACTATAACGGACTTGATGTATTCGGGCGATTCGTAATACCGGATCAATTCTCTTTCCGAAACGGGATTAATTCTGCCGAGCAGCTGCGGCTTACCTGTCCGCGCCACCTGACTGACCACGTCGTCCTCCACATCGAATCGCTTCGCTGTCATGAAATTCTGACTGTCAGTAGCATGCGTCTCGAGAACCATCTGCTGTTTCTCATGGTTTGCCCAGAAGAACGCCGCTGAATGCGAAAATACGACATCCTTCAAGGCGAGAAGTGCCTTGTGGAGGAGAAAGTTGAATTCGCTCTTTGGCTCGGTATCACTCCGAAAGATATCAGAATCGAGATCAAAGAAATCGGAGATCTGGAACTCTTCCGCCTTTTCCTCCCGCATGCTTATTGGCACAGGCTGAACCGTTTTTGTTGAAGGCATCACCACCACATCCTCTTCTTGGATCTCCTTCACCACATACTTCCCACCCCGTGATTGGAAATCATCAAAGAGTAGTTTCTTCATAGTTCCTTCGGGGGATTGTGAATACATTTCCTCAGTGTCCGCCCCACCATCCCCGCCAAAGATGTTTATCCGTTTCCTCCAGGCAATCACGGCCGCCACAAGACCTGCAAAGAGAAACAGACCACAGATGATTCGCCCCACCGGCGAACCAAGAAAAAGACCAATGATGAGCGCCAGCACGACAACTGCAGCGACGATACCATTCACGGTGAACAATCCGGATCGAAAAGCTCTTACCGCCGCTTTGGTGCCACCATCGGTCATTTCTCACCTTTTATTGGGTAAGGCAAGTCGGAAAAAACCGTTGAAATTTAACCAATTGTGCTTGGAAAGTCAACCACTTGGGACTGGTGACCGATTAATAAACCTTAACTGCCGGTCGTCAGTCGGCGTGATAGAGGTGGTAACGAGTCGACCGAAGTCGGTACTCCTTCAGGGCGTTGCGCAGATTGGCGAGGATTTTCTCGGGAGATTCACCCCCTGACACACTTTCGTAGACCCACGCAGAGCCCATTAGTCTCAGGAATGACGACCGGGAAAGGTTGAATTGATCCGGGTAAAGCGCACGAAGTTGACGGAGAAGGTAAATTGCGATGCGGGAAGGTTCATAGACCCAAGGATCACTGACCTCGATTGACACCCCAGAACAACGCATTCCTTTGAATTTTGATGTGGTAGGAGTGAACGAGGCCGGATGGAACATCACACCTGCTAATCCAAGGCCATTCATCGCATCGGAAAGAATCTCGCCATCAACGAACGGTGCACCGATAGTAGCAAAGGGGCGGTCCGTGCCTCTTCCCTCGGAGACATTCGTAGCCTCGATGATACATGTTGCAGGATAAATCAGCGCAACATGCGGCGTTGGGATGTTCGGTGACGGTGGAATCCAGCGAAGCTCTGTTTCCTCCCAGCGCATGGAGCGCGTCCAGCCTTCCATTGGTATGACCTTGAGATCGCACTCCTTCTGCTTTCCCAGCCAACCCTCACCTTTGATCATGAGCGCGAGCTCCCCACACGTCAGTCCATACACAACCGGAAGGGGATACATGCCAACAAAGGACGTGAGCGAATCCTCCATCATTGGTCCATCAACAAGTTCTCCGCCGAGGGGGTTCGGCCGATCCAGAACGATGAACGGAATCCCCCGTTCTGCTGCAGCCTCCATTGCAAGACCCATCGTGCTGATGTACGTGTAGAAGCGGGCGCCAACGTCCTGGATGTCGTATACAAGCACGTCGACATCTTGGAGCATTGCCGGTGTCGGCTTTCGCGTCGCCCCATAAAGGGAGAACACTGGAATTCCCGTCTTCACGTCCTTAGCGTCAGCGACCCTCTCGCCTGCCGCAGCTTCACCACGTATGCCATGCTCCGGCCCGAACAGCGCAACAACATTGATCCCCCTCGAAAGCAGCACATCTACCAGATACTCCCCATTGGAAAGTCGACCGGTATGGTTCGTAATCAATCCGATACGCTTCTCCTTTAGTGACCAAAGGTGTTGTTCTAGAAGAACATCGGCACCGAGTTTCACCCTATCACCAGCCGGACACAGGGTAAGAAGGCCCACCAACCACAGGCCAAGGATCATGAGTCTCATTTCACGTATCGATTTTTGTTTTCACGATGTGCCAGGCTGCAATCGACATCCCATCCCAGATCTCCCCGGACTGGATGCGGCGATCTAGCTCGGCTGCAGCCAATGGAATGAGTTCGAACTCTTCCGTCTCATCCGGCGTGCCTCCCACAAACTGAAGCTCCCTGGCGATGTACACATGGCACATCTCATCGGTGATCCCATTATATGGATTGAATTCCCCGGCCATGAAAAGACGTCCGACCGAGTATCCCGTTTCTTCCGAGAGTTCCAGCCATGCAGTCTCCTCGTAACTCGACCCGTCCTTCACACTGCCGCAAGGAAACTCAATACTCTCCTTGCCGGCGAGATACCGATGTTGTTTGACCATCAGCACCTTCCCGTCATTCATGATCGGAATAACCATGGAGGAGCCGTTGGTGTGAGAGTAGTAATATTCGCCACGTTTCCCTGAGGGGAGCTCGAACTCATCCCGTTTGTACGTCCACCAGGGATTCTTGTGAACGACCGATTCGGAGAGCTTCTTCCAGATCCCCAATGCCATTGCGTTGTCTCCTTACAAGGTGCGCCGTTGCGGTCAGAACATCCGTGAAATGCTGCAAGGAGGGAAGGCCCTCCTTGCAATGAGAAACCAGCAGACACTCAAACGTTTTCTATGATTTCCTTTTCAGAAAAGAAAAATGCGATTTCGTTCTGTCCGTTCTCAGGTGAGTCGGACCCGTGGACGATATTTTCACCTTTGCTCGAGGCAAAATCTCTTCGGATGGTTCCCGGCTCTGCATCTTTCGGATCTGTTGCGCCGATAAGCTTCCGGAAGTCCGCTACGGCGTTTTCTTTTTCCAGGGCGATGGAAACACATTTCCCGGAGCTCATGAGGGTAACGAGATCAGCAAAAAATGGACGCTCACGATGGACGGCGTAGAAGCCGCCGGCTGTTTCTTTCGTGAGTCGGACCATCTTCAAACCAAGAATCCTGAAGCCGGCCTTCTCAATCCGGGCAATGACCTGCCCGGCAACGTTTTTCTTAATACAATCAGGTTTCAGTATCGCCAGTGTTCGTTCTACCAATGGACCTCCATGTGCTATTGAATGAAGATGTGTTTGAAGTAATTATCGTTTTCGGCGTCCGGATGCTTGCCTGGTTGCTTTTCCGCTCCTGGCTTTCCCGGTTTTTGCAATGCGCCGCTTCTTAAGGGACGGGGTTGCCTTCGCGCGCGCGAGAGAGAGAAACCCCTTTTTTCTAAGAACGCTTTCCATCGCCTCACCCAGCAAAGCCGGACTCTCGACAACGTGAATCCCCGCTTTCCTCATCGCAACCATTTTCTCCTGAGCTGTTCCTTTCCCTCCGGCGATGATCGCACCGGCATGTCCCATGCGACGCCCGGGCGGCGCTGTACGCCCCGCGATGAATCCCACCACGGGCTTCTTCACGTGTTTTTTGATGTACGCTGCAGCCTCCTCCTCGGCAGTCCCCCCGATTTCACCGATCATGATCACCGCGTCTGTGTTGCCATCCGCATTGAAAAGCTTAATAGCGTCAATGAAGCGAGTGCCGATCACCGGATCGCCGCCGATACCAATGCAGGTTGATTGCCCGATTCCGCGCTCTGTCAACTGCCACACGGCTTCGTACGTCAATGTTCCGCTTCGGGAAATGACGCCAACTCTTCCTTTCTTGTGAATGAATCCGGGCATAATTCCCACCTTGCATTCGCCTGGTGTGATCACCCCGGGGCAGTTCGGGCCAATCAGCCGCGTCCCATTCTTGCCGATATACTCGTACACCCGCACCATGTCCCGAGCAGGGATTCCCTCCGTGATGCAGACAATCACCTTGATGCCCGCTTGCGCGGCTTCAAGGATTGCATCGGCCGCAAATGCTGCAGGGACGAAGATCACGGATGTATCGGCCCTGCCTTCGCGAACGGCATCCGCCACCGTGTCGTAGACGGGAACTGCACGTTCGAAGGTGTCCTTATCGTTCCCTTTGTACATCGTTCCTCCCTTTCCCGGCGTAACACCTGCAACGACGTTGGTGCCGTATGCGATCATCTGGGAGGTGTGGAATGTCCCCTCACCGCCGGTAATTCCCTGCACAACAAGCCGGGTGTTCCTATTGACAAGTACGCTCATGATTCGTTGTCCCGGTGTGTGAATGGTGTCAAGTGAATTCGCTGGGAAAATATGAACTGAGAAATGTGGTCATGCAACACTAACCACAGCTTCGACAAAATCAGCCACACGCAGAATAGTAGCTTCATCAAAATGCTTCCCGACAAACTGCGCACCGATCGGCAACCCTTTGCTGTCCCTTCCGCACGGAACACTGATGGCAGGAACGCCGGCAAGGTTTGCCGAGACAGTGAAAATATCCGATAGATACATCTGCAACGGATCCTCTGTTTTCTCTCCAAAGAGAAACGCCGTCGTGGGAGTGGTGGGCATCAGAAGACAATCGACGTCGCGGAATGCAGCGAAGAAATCGTTCTGGATCAGGCGTCGGACCTTTTGCGCCTTCCGATAGTACGCATCATAGTACCCAGCCGAGAGCGCGTAGGTCCCCAACATGATCCGGCGCTTTGTCTCGGCGCCAAATCCCTCGCTCCTGGATTTCACATACATTTCTGTCAGGTCGCGCACGCCTCCACTCCGGTGTCCGTAGCGCGCACCATCGTAACGGGCAAGATTGGAAGAGGCTTCGGCAGTCATTAGAATGTAGTAGGTGGAAATGTTGTATCTCGAATGAGGAAGCGTAGTTTTCTTGAGAGTTGCGCCTCCCTCGCGCAAGAGGTCCATTGTCCGCTCGATCGACTGGCGCACCTCGCCATCCAGGCCGTCACCGAAGGCTTCTTCCGGGAGACCGATCCTCAATCCCTTGACGTCTCGTGTGAGCGACGCGTGATAGTCGGGCACAGGCACGGTGGAGGAGGTCGCATCGTTCTCGTCATGACCGGCGATCACATGAAGAACGCTGGCTGCATCGGCAACCGTTCGGGCAAACGGCCCGATCTGATCGAACGATGAAGAAAGAGCCACCAATCCGAAGCGGGAAACTCGTCCGTATGTCGGTTTCAGCCCCACGACACCACAAAATGCCGCCGGCTGACGGATGGAACCTCCAGTATCCGTTCCCAGCGCCGTGTGCGACATCCCTGCCGCCACCGCAACGCACGACCCTCCGCTCGAACCACCGGGCACTCTGGTTTCGTCAACGGGGTTCAATACCGGACCGAACGCGGAATTCTCCGTGGAGGACCCCATCGCGAATTCATCCATGTTCGTCTTGCCAATAATGACCGCGTCTTCCGAGATCAGTCGTCTGACGACTGTCGCATCGTAAAGGGACACAAAACTCCCCAGAAATCTCGAGCCGCAGGTGACTCGTTCATCTTTCATGCAGAGGACGTCCTTGATGGCCACCACCATTCCCGCCAGGGATCCTGCATTTCCCGACGCAATACGAGCATCGACTCGCTGCGCCCTATGGATTGCCTTTTCTGCAAGCACAGTAAGAAATGCATTGAGCCGTTGCCCCTGCTGGATTGCCTCGAGGTGTGCCCGGATGATGCGTTCACAGGTGGTTGTTCCCGCTTCGATCTCGCGACGCGTGGCCTTAAAGGTCTTATGGGTGTTCACAGCGTGCTCTGCGCGTGTCGTCGTGATGGAGTGGAATATCGTTCTGCGGTGAGGTCAGGGGTGTACACAGATGATTTTGACGCGACAGGCTCCCATTGCGTCGCATCAACACATCCCACTGGTTGATCAACGGAGAGCTACTTGTCGTCCAACTTCGTTGACTTCTCCAGATCCTGCTGCATGCCACGCATAGCGTTCTTGAACTCTCTGATCCCTTTGCCGATGTTCTTCCCCATCTCCGGGAGCTTCTTCGGGCCGAAGAAAATGAACACGACAAACATAATCAGGAGCAGTTCCGTGCCGCCGATGTTCTCAAACATGGCGGCCGCCTACGCTTTTTTCTCGTCCGGCTTAGATTCGATTTTCTTCTCGCTGGTGATATCATCCTCGATTTCGCGTGTCGCCTTCTTGAACTCCCGAATCCCCTTGCCGAGTCCTTGTGCCAGTTCTGGAATCTTCTTGGCCCCAAAGAATATCAATACAAAAAGTACAATGAGGATAATTTCCGTCGCTCCGATGTTGCCCATCTGCTATCTCCTTCCGCTGTCTGCGGTCATAAGTGAATGATCACCGAGGATGACGCGCTCGATGATGGATTGAAAAATCTTCTGCCCGTCAGTGTGGCCCAACACCGGATCGGACGCGCGCTCGGGGTGCGGCATCAGGCCCAACACGTTACCTGCATCGTTGATGATCCCTGCAATGTTGGCCAGCGAACCGTTGGGGTTCGCTTCATCGGTGATGGTACCATCCGGAGCACAGTACCTGAGCAGCACCCTGCCATCTCCTTCGAGACGTTTCAGTGTCTCGTCATCGGTGAAGTAATTTCCTTCTCCGTGCGCAATCGGGATCGCCAGGACCTCCCCCTGTTCGCATGCACCGGTGAACAGAGTCATGGCATTCTCCACGCGGAGGTGAACATACTTGCAAACAAACCGGAGAGAACTGTTTCTCAGCAGAACACCCGGTAGCATGCCTGCTTCGAGAAGAATCTGGAACCCGTTGCAGATACCAAGGACCACTCCACCTTTTTCCGCGAAGCGAACCACCTCTTTCATCACCGGGGAGAACCGGGCAATGGCACCACACCGGAGATAATCGCCATAGGAAAATCCACCAGGGAGGATGATGACATCGGAACCCTTCAGATCCGCCTCTTTGTGCCAGAGAAACTCTGCTTCCTGATGAAGGATCTTCTTGCACACATAATATGCGTCGTGATCACAGTTGGATCCGGGAAAGACCACAACACCGAATTTCACGCCCGCGGACATGTCACACCTTTTCGATCTCGTAGTGATAATCTTCCATCACCGGGTTGGCAAGAAGTTTCTTGCAGACTTCTTCTGTCGTCTGACGTGCGTCGGCCTCGGATGCCCCGTCCACTATCAGCTCGATGTATTTTCCCATCCGCACGTCTTTAATCCGGCTTATCCCGAGGCTGGCGACAGCGTGCTCCACAGCCTTCCCCTGCGGATCCAGAATCGACTTACGAAGAGTGATGCGAACCTTGGAAACGTACACGTTTGCCTCAATGATTAGATGTCGATGCGGGTCGGTTCCGGCGCATCTTCCGCCTCGTGCTTTTCTTCGCCACGCAGGATGTGCTTCACCATTGTTCCGATATACCTAATGATGCCGAGCGCGATGAATAGGACAAACAGCGGAAAAATCGCCTCCCCTGCTGTCACGAAAACTACGACGATGGCAAGAGCGAAGAATATGAATTTCCACGGTTCTTTCCGAATCGCACGGCGCGATATACGGGGCAGTGTATCGTACTTCACCTTGCTTACCATCAGCAGTCCGAGTGCCGCCGACATCCATGGTAAGACACCCACGACACGTCCCAAGCCGGTGGTATCGTTCCAATAGCTGATAATAAACGACGCAACGGTCAACGCGCTTGCGGGGATCGGCAGACCAACGAAATGATCCTTGTCGAGCCCGACCAACTGCACGTTAAACCTCGCCAACCTGAGGCCCCCAAAGACCATGAGAAACGAGCTGATGAGGATCCCCAACCCACCAAACGTGTGCAGATGCACTTGATAGACGAGGAATGCCGGCGCTGCCCCGAAGGAAACAACATCCGAGAGCGAGTCGATCTCAACACCGAACTGCGACGACGACTTTGTAATCCTCGCCATAACCCCATCAAGCGAATCAAATCCCGCCGCAAGGATGATAAACCACGCGGAGGAAATGAAGTCATCCTTGCTCGCATGGATGATCGCCATGAACCCGCAAAACATGTTCAGGACGGTGAAAAGACTGGGAACGACGGCGCGAGTGATTTTCATCGATGCGTCACTATTGTGAGACGACAATGGCCACTACAGTATCACCGCAAGCACTGTTTCCCCAGCCACAGGCTTATCGCCAAGTTTCACCTTGATCTCCGATCCTTTTGGGACAATGACGTCGACGCGGGACCCGAATCTTATCATCCCGAATCTTGCACCTGCGATCGCAGTATCGCCCACGGCGACATTGGCCACAATACGACGGGCAACAAATCCCGCAATCTGCTTGAAGAGCACTTTCACGCTATCATGCTCCACACCTATGTGCGTCCGCTCATTCCTGAAGGAGGACTTCTCATCAAACGCCACAAGATATTCACCGGGAATGTATTGGTAGTAACCGACCCTTCCGTTAATCGGAAAACGGTTGACGTGCACATTCAGCGGTGACATAAAAATACTCACCTGGATCCCTTGCCCCTTCAGATACTCATCCTCCACCACATCTTTGATGAGCACTACTTCGCCATCGGCCGGGGAAATGACGAGATTCTCTCCGGACGGGGTATCTCGCTCGGGATCCCGAAAAAAGTTGAGAGTAAAGATCAGGAACAGGAAAAGAAACGTGATAACGCCATACTTCACCGGCCGCCACTCGATAAGATTCCATGAGAGCAAGGACCCAACAAGCGCCACCAGGATAACAACGAGAACAACATCGTAGCCGTACTTGCTAATCACCAATTTCCTTCGTGCGAGGTTGTGCTATACAGCCGGCTGTGCACGTCGCGATATGTGTCGAGTTCGGGAACCCTGCCGTGCCTGATCGCTCTCCCCTTTTTCTGTTGAACGAGACTGCATGTCCGCGGGGAAATCTCATCCCCGATAATTATCTGGTTGTTGGCAATCCCGAATTCGAGCGATAAAGACTGGAGCTTCAAACCCCGCCGCCCGAAGAATGAGCGGAGCACCACGTTGGTCTTGGAGGCCACCCTGTTCATCACCCGCAATTGTTCGGGTGTGGCTATATTCATGGCATAAATATGGAACTCATTGACCAGGGGATGCTCTTGTTCCGGGCGTTTGTGGTAATGTTCAATCACCGGGAAAGGCAGATCTGTGCCCTCCTTTAGGCCGAGCCTCCGAGCACCTGCCCCCAAGGCTGTGTTGTGTACTTGGACCTCCAATGGTATCATTGCCAGATGTTTCACCAGCATCGAAGAAGAAGATGCCTTTTCGATGAAGTGGGTCGGGATGTGAAAGCCAGCGAGGTAGCTGAAAAGATAGGATGAGATATCGTTGATCAGAGTCGCGAATCCGGTCGCTTCCTCCCCAATGCCGGCACTATGGGTTGTATCCTTACCGAGCGTTGAATGTCGCAACCGGCGCTCTGTCTCTGTGAGGTTTGTCTTGTCCGGGGGATTCGTAAATGTTAGAAGGAGAACCCCTTCCTTGCCCGAGTCATAGAAATTCTTCGACGTTCCTCCGAACCGAAGAATGCTCACCGGCGATACCTCATTTCACTCATAGAATGCTGTTCTTACGCGCTCTCCTACGTAAAAGGTAAGAAATGCACGTCTGAAAGTCAACGCGACTGGCGGGCTCTTTGGAGTTCCCGCAGTTGACTTTAAAGATGAAATGACCAATGTTTCAACTGTCGTTCCGTCACCGATCGCCTTTCTTCACTGGCGCCCGACCTGTGAACAGTTTTCAGATTGTTCCCTCCCCACACAACGATATGACGTCGTCATACCTCAGCGTCGATGGTCTTCTTCCATCTGTCCAGCGTTGGGTCGTCTTCTCCATGCTTGCTCTCACCACATTGGTGTTGATGATCAACTCGCATGACAGTGGCATCGCGAAGACTCCGTTGTTTGTCCTCTGCGCACTGCTGATTGCAGCCCTTTCAGGGACTTCCTGGCTTCGCACGGGACGGTTGGAGATCCATCTCACCCGACTGGATGTCGCGGTCATCATGCTCCTGGTTGTTGCTCTCATTTCAAGCTCGATAACCACACGGGAACGATCGCCCATTGCACTTCAATTCCTACTCAGCTCGGCGATTTCCTTTTTCGCCGGGAGTTCCCTCTTCGACCGAAAAGACCGGTTTCACCAATTGCTGAACGTGCTCGCATGGTTCAGCGGTGCAGTGGGTGTAGCGGGCTTGCTTCAGTTTTTTTTCAACGACCGTTTAGTACTGGATTTCTTCACCGACGGAAACCGTCGTGTCGGCTCAACGTTGGGGAATGCGGTATTTCTCAGCGGCTATATCGTCCTAACGCTTCCCCTCATGGCTGTGAGGATGATGGACAAGCATCTCACGCGCGTGTCCCGCGTTTTTCATGGAGCCCTCGTCACTGTACTTACTTTCCTTCTCGTGATATCACAATCGCGGAGCAGCTACGTGGCCTTTGCAGTTGGCGGCTTGGCTCTGTTGGTTCTCATCACGCGATTCAGCAAGCGGGCCCTGGTTTCGGTTCCAGTGGTCATTCTTCTTGGCGGGCTGATAGCTGCGTTCCTTGCGCCTAACCTGGGCCCTCGAATTGGAAATGCCTTTTCTTTCGAACCCACCTCCTCGTTCGCAAGGAGGCTCTACTTCTGGAGCGCGGGTCTCGAAGCATTCAAAGCCGCGCCGTTCCTGGGTCATGGGCCGGGGAGTTATGAAGTGGTAATGAGGGAATACCGGTCACCCGACTACTGGATTGTGAAAAGTGAAGATGTTGTGCCTCACGCCCATAATGAGTTGATAGAAGTAGCAAGTGACCTCGGTGTTTTTGGTCTCGTCGTGTTTCTGGCCATTCTCGGTTTGGCAATCGCCACGGCAAAGAGAGTGATACAGAAAGGAAGCGAATGGCATAGGCTTTACAGCGGGGCTATTTCCTGTTCACTCCTTGCCATTTTCGTTGACAACATGGCGAACGTCTCGCTCCGACAGGCACCTGTGGCAGCCCTTGCCTGGCTCATACTCGGTGTTTTGGACTCGCGTTTGTTCTCTTCGCAGGTGCTGGTTACCCGACGGATTACGTTTTCTGCTCCTCGTTGGGTTGCGTTTCTCCCCGTGATAACATGGTGTGTTTTTGTCTGGTTCACTTTCGCATCCTTGAGGCGAGCGGTCGAAGCTGACGCGCACATCATGAGAGGGGTACTGGCTCACGTGGACGGTCGCACTGAAAAGGCGATCGATGAATTCACTGCAGCACTTGCCCTCGATCAGGAGGACCTCTTTGTCCGTTCCAATCTGTCGCTGACACTTCTCAAGGCTAACAGGTTCACCGAGCTTCTCGCCGCCACGAAGGGGATCCATCGTTTCTCCCCATCATACCCAAAATCGAACTTGATGCAGGCAATCGCTTTCTATTCACTCAGGCAATACCCTGACGCACTTGAGAGTATTCAGAGGGAGATTGAGCTTCGAGGTCATCCCGAAGCTTTCTACGTACAGGCATTGACGCATCAGGCTCTCGGCAATGTGCATAGGGAACAGATGGCGCTGGAGAATCTCGTGATGAGTTGTGGCCGGGGAAGAATCGAGTACCAGTTGGAAGCCGCGACGGCCCGGTTGCTTGTACTCGCTGCGAATCACGGTGACCTGGAACGATTGAAGGAAATGATGTTGGAGCTCGCCCGGAACCTCCCCGATAACCGTGTCACAGTACGAACACTTCAGGACGTTGAGGCACGTCTGGCACAACCAGAAAAACAACAGCCTGTGGAGCGTACCTACCGGTAACAGCCCAATCAAAGCACAAGCGTTCCACCGGAACAATCGGTGGAACGCCTGCGCTACATCTTGTTGCCTCTATTTCTTCTATTTCTGCACGTGAAACTCGATACGCCGGTTTTGTGAACGTCCTTCAGCGGTGTCATTCGGCGCAATCGGGTCACGCATGCCCTTGCCAGCTGTCGTGAGCCGGTTCGCCGCTATTCCCTTCTTGACCAGCCACGCTTTCACCGCCTGTGCCCGACGGGCGGAGAGGTTCTCATTCACGGTCACGCTCCCAACATTGTCCGTATATCCGGCAATCTCCACTCCCACATCCGGATTGGAAACAAGCGCGATATATGCTTTTTCCAGAATCGACTCGGATTCACGAGTTAACTTCGCGCTTCCTGTCGCAAAGTTGACGCCCTCAAGGATGACCGTTTTTCCTCGCTCGAGTATGATCGTTTCCTTCATTACGTCGTCCTTGGGGTTGAGCGGATTCGTCCTCCGCGTAACCTCAGCTCCATCGTTGATCCCGCCGCCGTCCGTATCTACCTTAGTTGGATCTGTTCGGTATTTCTTGACCTCGTCCGCGTCGGTCAACCCATCGGCATCCGTGTCAGGTTTGCCGGGATCGGTATGGTAGGTTTTCACTTCGTCCCAATCGGACAGACCGTCACCATCAGTATCGACCTTGAGGGCATCGGTGTTGTTCCTGAGGATTTCATCTCCATCAGTGAGGCCGTCGCCATCTGTGTCGAGTTTGAGCGGATCACTCTTATACTTGAGGACCTCATCTCCATCAGAGACACCGTCAGCATCAGTGTCGGATTTTGCAGGGTCGGTCTTATACGTCAGCACTTCATCACCGTCGGCAAGACCGTCGCCATCCGTGTCAACCTTCAGCGGATTCGTCTTAAAGCGCTTTGCCTCGTCTCCATCGTTTAGACCATCACCATCAGTGTCTGGAGCCTCCGGATTGGTACCAAGTCTTCGCTCCTCGCCGTTGGTCAGTCCATCGCTGTCATCATCATCTGCGTCGCCACTTCCAAGGTAGATATTCAGACCAGCCTTCACGGAAGCCCAGCTATCACGGGAATTGTACTCAAATGATTCAGTCTTATCATCTACCACTCTGTACCCCAAATCCAGTACCAGCGATGCCTTTCGCGAGACGAATGCCTCAAACCCAATTCCCATCGGAATTATAATGCTGTTTGTGTATTTATCATTCGGGATGTAGACCCCCAAGCCATCCTTCCGCTTGTAAAACATCCCACCGCCGCCGACATAGAGGTATGGAGAAAAGAGCTTCCCTGGCGCCAGGTGGAACCAACCAACCAGCGATATAGGGATTGCATCGAGTCGGATGTAATCAGATGATGGATAAAAGGGAAATAGAGGCTTCTGTGAGCTTTTTAATACTTCGTAACCACCTGTAAGGCCAAGAGAGAATACTCTCGTGAGCCCGTATCGCAGCATGACTTCTCCGCCTGATGAAGTCTTCCTTGTGTTGAAGTCATTGTACCATTGGTTTACCCCTCCGTGAAAACCCAGCGACCACCTTCCCTGCGTATTCTGCGCAACGGTACTATCCCATGCAACAAAATGACTGACAAGAAAAAAGATGATAGCGAGTTGTTTCATCAGTAGGTTCCTCCATAACTAAGTTAAACAGAGAGAACGATCCGTTCTCCCGCACCTCGGACAACCACCAATGTGCGAAGAAAATTTGAATGAAACTATATGTTTTGAACGCAAAAGTCAAGGTGTTTGTCAAGTGTCAACCGGTAATCGTATATGTTCGTGTGTCGAACAAGAAACTCTTGTTCGTGTGGTGGGGTTCGAACTCGCCGAAGGTTCTGTTCACGACGGTCATGTGTCTTCAGGTTGCAAGTACCGATCGATGCAAGATGTCCTTCTTCCGTGCCGGAATCGTTGACATTCGGAGGGGAATTGAGTAAATTATTGACCGATTTGACGTATTGCCCCGTCGTCTAATGGCAAGACAGCAGACTCTGGATCTGTTTATCGAGGTTCGAATCCTTGCGGGGCAGCGTTTTGGGGAGTGCGGATCTCGGATTTGTGATTTCGGATTGAGGAATGCAGCTCTTCCATCCGCAATCTCAATGCGCAATCCAAAGTTCATTCTGGCCTTATCGTCTAACGGTTAGGACGGAGCCCTCTCAAGGCTCAAATACGGGTTCGATCCCCGTTAAGGCTACCACGAATGGTCAATGGTTCGCCTTAACAACGGAGTTCGGTTTTTGCGCCGGTAGCTCAACTGGATACCCGCCTGACCGAAAACAATGCACACAACAGGCGGTCGGGCGGGGAGCATCAAGTCCAGCAAAAGAAAGAACGCTGCCTGGGAATGGTCCTTGAAAAGTTTTCATTGCGCTCGTGGTGTAACGGATAGCACGGAAGCCTACGAAGCTTTTAGTCTGGGTTCAAATCCCGGCGAGCGCACAAGTGAAGTGTGGAAGGGGATTTTGACGTTGCGGCAAGTGGAGCGTTAGGTTTTCTCCACCTTCACGTATATGTCGCTCCGGCGGACAGGGACTCCCTTCCGGCGCACATCACAGGGAAGAGTGATTTTGCTCTTCCCTTTTCCTTTTGAACGGGGGGTCTTGGCCTAGCCAGTTTGCGTTGTGTTCTTTTATCCTTGCGCCGTTTGATTTCTGCATGGAAATCTTCTATGTTCTACCCACACTGATAGTCAAGGAACAATTTATGGCGACCAGTTCTCGATCCAACTGCGGGCTGCGGAATATTGCCGCTCTTGCATCACTTCTGCTTCTTCGTTCTCTTGTTTTGCCTCAAGAGGTGGACGACCGTGCGCTGGTCTCTACATTCTCTATCGTTGCTTATGATACTGCGAGCGGAGAGTATGGAGTTGCAGTTGCTTCGAGGTTCTTCGCCGTCGGATCTGTAGTCCCCTGGGCTAAAGCAGATGTGGGTGCCGTGGCAACGCAATCGTTTGCCAACACCTCCTTCGGCTGGCGCGGACTGGAATTGCTTGAGAAGGGATCAACCCCGCAGGAAGCGCTCGACATGCTGCTCAAGAAAGATACAGACCCGACACGCAGACAGGTCGGTATCGTGGGAGCAACGGGAAAACCTGTGACATACACAGGCAAGGACTGCATACCATGGGCAGGCGGACGGAGCGGAGCAGATTACGCGGTGCAAGGTAATATCCTCGCCAGTGAGTCGGTCGTGGTGGCGATGGAAAGCACGTTCGTCCATACCAAGGGCACGCTTGCCGACCGCATGTATGCCGCCCTGGTGGCAGGTGACCGAATGGGTGGCGATTCGCGTGGCAAACAATCGGCAGCGCTTCTCGTCGTGAAGAAAAACGCAGGTTACGGAGGGTTCACCGACCGCGCCATCGACATCCGAGTGGATGACCATCCGGAACCGTTTGTCGAGCTTGGCCGCCTCCTCGATTATGCCCAGATGAACTACGCATGGAACGAAGCGTGGACCCTTCACACCCAGCACAAGCCCGTCGATGCATTGCCGCACATGGAGCAGGCTGCGCGGATTGCTCCGAAGAATCCGGAAGTGTTGTATGACCTCGCCGTTATCCGCCTTGCCGCTGGCAAGGAATCGGAAGCGATGGAAGCGCTGGACAAAGCGCTCCGCCTCAATCCAAAGTTGAAAGCCCAGGCCCGTGGCGACGCCGATATGAAGAGTCTAAAAGGCGAGGTACACTTCGAAGAGTTGGTCAGGGAATAATCAACGCCGGGCCTCCTGCCATCAATTGAGCACTACCCGCTGTTGCAAAACTTGGATTTCTTATGCACATTGAGGTAACAAACGAGGGACGACAATGGGAATCAGGATTGCAGCGGCGCTGATGGTCTTCAGTATCTGCGGTTGCTCACAGAAGGACAAAGAGCCAGACTTCAGGAAAACGAATTGGGGCATTACGAGCGAACAGGTGAAGATACTGGAAGAAGCGAAGCTGGTCATGGACAACGGGAAAATGTTGTCCTACGATGGAATAGTGGGCGGCTATCCGTGCCAGATCGCATACTTGTTTGTACAGGACCAGCTCACGATCAGCCATTACTTCTTCAAGATAGAGCATAGCGCCGACAGCCTGTACATTCATGATTATGAAAAGCTGAAAAAGGCGGTCTCGGAGAAGTATGGCGCTCCCCGACTTGAAGACGCGACCTGGAAAGATGAGATGTCTCGCGGCAGCAATGAAAAGCTAGGTTCGGCCATAAAGGCCGGCCGCGTAAAGCTCGCGGCACAATGGGATACACCAACAACGGAAGTATGGCTCTTTCTCGGGGGCGAGAATTCTCAGATCAAGCTCTCGATGAAGTACATGAGCAAACTGCTGGCAAACATGAAAGAGGACGAAGCGAAGGAAGGCCAGGGTGAACCTCAGTCAAGTGAGTTTTGAACCCCGCAACCACGCGTGTCGATCACTCCCACCAGCACACTGTTCCAGAAAATTGCGACGATCGGATGGACATGCATGTCGACTTCGTGGACAGACGCACAGGAGCCGCGCTGTCGCGGCTCCCGCGTGTTCATCGCGACGACCAATCAAATTCGACTAGAGGCTCGGGCTGTTGTTCTCCAAGAAAACGGTGGAGTGGTAAACTCCGTTCCGCTGCTGTCTGTTGTTCCTCCATCACCCTATCGCGTGAGAGCCACCAGCAAAGACGTTTTAGCTGTTCGCATTCAGTAAACCGCGCTGTGCGCGCAATTGCGAAATCTCCCATTGCAGAGCGAAGATCGTGCAACGCAAGCGCAGCGAGAATCCGGGATGCCGCATCCCCATTCTCATCCTTGACCAATCGCATAAGTGGAATGACCAGAAGTGGGAACGAATGATTGGGGAGTAGAGCCTTCAAGTCCCGAACAGTCTGGGCCGCCGTGGTTTGAAGCCCCAGCGAACCACTCGACAGCGCGAGTGCCAGGTTCCGCTCAGATTGTTCCACTGTGGAATTGATGAAGCGTTGAACTGCGAGAGGCTCGCTGAACGATTGGACCGTACCGATGACCAGCACCACCATCATCCATCCGAAGACATGACGCGTGTTCATGGTGTCCTCCTGATGTTGGTTTGTGGTGTCACCTCTCATGTACGCAGGCGGGCGGCCGGAGTTGCACTGTCGCTCGATGTATTGCAATTTCAGAGACAAGAGAGTATGTTCAAAGCATCGAACCAGGCCAGACCTGCAGTACACTTCTTCCACTACCGGCGAGTTTCCCCATGCGCAAATCGGTGACCCCTGAAGAGGTCATGCGGGAAGTTACCGCAGACATTATCCGTCGTGCAATCGCGATGGGCAGGAAGAAGGGGCGCAAGGTGTACATCAGCAAGACTGCCAGAGGTAAGGCGGTCGACGTGGAGACACTGGACCCTTCCACCGCCGAAGGTGCAACAGCTCTGGCTGCTTTCCTCACCCCCACCGGACGACACTACACCATTTCCGGACTCGGCGCTCCCGAAGAGAAGAACGCCATCAACTGGCGGACAATTAATCTTCCCCCGGGACGGAGAATCCTCGTCATGATCCTGGTGGCACTGTCATTTGTGATGAAGGGAACGCCACTCAAGAACAAGCTTTACCGTCTCATGGGGGTCCATGTTGGGAGGAACGTCGAGATCATGCAGCTTGCGTGGCTGGATCATTTCCGCCCCGAGCTGATATTCATCGGAGACAATACGCTGATCGGGGCGTACACTCGCGTGACAGTGCACGCATACGAAGGAAGCGGCAAATTCCGATATGGACTGGTTGAAATTGGCGCAAACTGCATTATCGGCGCAGGTACCGG
>DASRUE010000070.1:0-3011 GCA_035687895.1 Bacteroidota bacterium
AGCTTGACAAGAATGGAATCCAATTGGGCGTCGGTTTCCATGTCAATCGTGAGAAGAAAGTGGGGATCTTCAAGGGCGTGCTGAACGTAGACTTCACAACCGAAGCATCTCTCGCGTATCGGCCGTTTCGTATCGAAGGGAGCGGAGAACTCGATGGCAACGTAAAAGCCAAGGTGAAAGCGCTCGGCGATTGGTATGAAATCTTCGACGGACAACTGCTTGCCAACGTCAATTTTAAAACGCCGAATCCAACGCGCGTGTGGGGAAAAGTGAAGATGCGATACTCGGTGGCGAATGGAGCCGCCAAAGGAACATACAAGATGAACTACTCATTTCCCGAAGGGAGCAACGATGAGGGAAATGAGAATGAGTTTGCGAGTTTCCCGCTGGTGGAAAGTCTGAACCCAATGGGAGGACAAACTGCAGCATCGCTGGGAGCGGTTGAAGCACAGATGGGCATTGCTGTGGGGGAGGAGTACTTCATTGATGAGAATGAGAATTCGACCAGTGACGATGTGTACTGGAAGCTCGTGGTCGACTCAGTTCGCATCAGCAAGGTGACAAGGACGCTCAGTAGGCGAACCGGGACCTACGTTAATGTCTACACGAATCTGCCAAACACGATCGTGCTGTATTCTGCCGACAAGTTCTCACTCACATGCAGTCCGAGCGGTTACGCGCTGCTCGAATCAAACACCGTCTACCGCACGAAGGTGAGGGCAAGGCTCCTGAAAAAGAGTTCTCAATCGAACTGGCAATGGCAGACGTTCAAAGACACCACTGCCATAGCACAGTTTACCACAGGTGGCATTCCGGAATACTATTATGAATTCGTCGAGGCCACATACCCGAAGGCGGGAGAGAAAGCGTTCAGGTACGGAGGGAATAACCTCGGTCGGGTGCATGTGCGTTTCAACTCTGTTCTTCCCGCTCTCTCAAGCGGGCAGGTCGTGGGACAGCTGTTCGAGCAAACAGGAGGTGCAATAGCCCCTGGAACCTGGACGCGTCCATCCGGTGACAACCGGTGGTGGGCATTCACGCCAACAGGTAGTTCCCTTCAGCCAAACAGGATGTATGTGTTGCGGCTTGTTGACCTGTCAGTCGATTCCACAAACCCTGCGCGGCAGAAATACAGCATGTCGTTCGAGACAGGGAGCCATGCGTCACTGTCTGCATTTGCGGCAGTGGCAATGAAGACATCCGAGAAAACTCTCTATCAGGTAGGCTCACCTCCCGTCATTTTTCCGGTCGTGAGGAAGTTCGTCTTTACGCTTACCGGTCCGCAAACGATCGACTGGGACAACGTCACGAGCTTCTCTCTGCAGAGCATCAGCGGCACATTTGAGTTCTTGCCATCGAACAGGAGGGCTTTCATACTCGGTGGCGGGTCCAAGTTTGGCGGTGGAGGAGGTGGGACGTTTGGAGATTGGAAGAACTTGATCACTGCCGATGCCCAAACGTCTGGTCAACCACTCTATCTGCCGCAAACGGTTCCAGATCCGATTCAAGTGATTATCAATCATCGGTACGAGGGAGTTGTGACAGTATCTTTCCCGCGACCATAGATTCCTGTGAGGCACCCCATGCTTCAAAGAATTGCATTGTCTATGTGCTGGTTTATTCCTCTTCTCTTAGCCGTCGTTGTGTCTGCGACGGCCCAAGAACACAAATCCCTCCTTTTGGGATCATCCAAACGAGCTGTCATACTCCGCTGGGTTGTCGAAGTGAAAAAATACCCGGACGGTGGTTTTAACATCTTCAGGCGATCAGCAGAGAACGCCGATTGGCAACGACTGAACAGTCAGCCGATCGTCCCGATCAGAGACCGGGAGAAAGTACGAGCTCTTCTCGGCGATAGGTATGACGAAATGGAGAATCTGATTTTTGCTCCGAAGGCGAAAGGACTCAACCTCCGAGATGCTATCCAGCAGGAGGAGAACCGACATTCACTTGCACTATTGATGGCCGACATTGATGCTCAGGTTGCTCAAGCTCTTGGTATGCGGTTTGATGATACTTCTGCGGAAGAAGGGGAGCGATATACCTATCGTCTCACGAGAGTAGATGGTGGCGTCGAGACGGATGTGGCTCTGGGCGAAGGCAAAAGAAGCGACGCAGAGATCGACCCGCCAGCGGGGTTGAAGGTAGCTACGAGAGATTCACTTGTGGAGCTCGCCTGGGCTCCTGAGCAACGGTTTTCCGGATACAATGTCTATCGGAGCGAGAAGAAGTCCGGGACCTATGCAAGAGTAAATGTCTCCTCTGTTCTTGTATTGGAAACCGAGCATGAAGGCAAGGCCGTTATACCGGATGTGTTCTACCGCGACCAGTCTGTTCTCGCTGGCAGGACATACTGGTACAGCGTCACTGGCCTTAATGCATTTGCTCAGGAGAGTGAGCGTTCTGAACTGATCTCTGTCGAAGTGAAACCAGAAATCATCCTACATGCTCCCCCTGGGCCGAAAGCCATAGTCAGGCGGGATAGTGTTTTTCTCACGTGGGGCGCTGTCAAGGGTGAAAGGATTGAGGGATACCACGTTTATCGGGCCATTGATAAACCGGATTCCATGAAGAGGGTGACGACCCGACCGCTTCGTGCGTATAGTTTTGTTGATGAAGGGCTGTCTGAGCGGACAGTCTATTTCTATGCGATCGCGACAATGGACAAGGACGGAAATGAAAGTGCTCTCTCTCCGGTTGCTCTTGCCGATGTCCTGGACTTCGGGGCTCCCCGTCCGCCGAAGGCGATTACGATAAAGACCGACACAGGCATGATAGAGCTTCGGTGGCAGGCAAACACCGAGAAGGATTTGCTGGGATATCATGTGTTTAAGGCGACGAAAGACACGCTCAGGGAACATTTCTTTCAAGCAACCAAGGTTCCAATCCATCAGCCGGTGTTTGTTGACCGCGTTCCGAAGGGAGCCGACTATCCATTCTACTATCGGCTCGTTGCCGTAGACTCGACGTACAGCTTCAGTGGGTTTTCACCAATCGTCAGCGGGAAGCTT
>DASRUE010000071.1:0-12210 GCA_035687895.1 Bacteroidota bacterium
ACATCGTAAATGCAGTGCTGGATCCCCGCGTCCGGTTGACAGCATGATAGCGACGAACCGACTATCGCTCATTCTGTTGCTGTTGCTCTCGCTTCTCGCTGCCATCACATGGATCCGTTATGATGTGATCGGGGCAAGTGCTGGCTCGCTTCTCGCGTTCGCGCTGTTGACGCTGGATTCCTGGAACGAGACCCAATGGAATTCGGCTCTTCTCGAATACTGGGTGGCCGCTGTTGTTTGGGTGTCGACGTTCATCTGGCTTCTGTGGAGGATGGTTCTTCACTCGCGATCAAACACCTCCGAAGTGGGAAGTACTTCCCGTGGTCAGCCGTCGCCTGGATATCGCCTGGCGCATGTCGTTCTGAGATTCTTTGTATTCACCTCGCTGACGGCTCCGTTCCTTTCTCCACTCAGTCCATCACAGCAAGGGCAACTTGAAACGACGAGACTTCTTCCTCCGTTATCGAAAGGATACATTGTGGAAGTCACGTTGCAAGCTTCTTCGCAGGTGGATGGGTGGAGAAAGCGCCTGTACATGCAAAGTGCGGAGTATCTCTTGCATCGCGCAGATCGCATCGTTGGAGGGGATGGCGGGCAACCCCCGGGGAGTGTTCCTGGGGCGAGACGCAGGACGATCGTATTCTCTTTTGGAACCGACGACAACGGAAGGGACGTGCTGAGCAGGGTGCTGCATGGCGGAAGGGTGTCACTTGGTATTGGTCTTCTCGCGGCACTAGGATCGGCAGTGATCGGCACATGCGTGGGGTTTGTGGCTGGGATGTCGGGGAGGGGTGTAGATGCGCTCCTGATGAGAACGACGGATCTCTTCCTATCCATCCCGGCGCTGTTTCTTGTTATCGCCCTCATGGCGTTTCTTGGGCAATCCCTGACGACACTTGTCCTCACACTTGCCATCACTGGATGGATGACGATGGCGCGTGTCGTTCGCGGCGAGGTAGTGGCGTTGCGAGACAGAGAGTTCATTCTGGCTGCAAGACTCCTGCATGTGCCTCGCAGAAGGATACTGATGAAGCACATCCTGCCAAACCTCCGACATGTGATTCTCACGGGGGCCGTCCTTCAATTTGCGAATGCCACTCTGGGTGAGGCAGCTCTGGGGTTTCTTGGACTGGGTGTTCAACCCCCGACTGCAAGCTGGGGGAACATGATGGGAGAGGCGACCGGGTATCTGTCAAATGCATGGTGGCTCGGATTCTTCCCGGGGCTGGTGCTAGCTATTGTCATCGTCGCGGCACATTATGTCGGAGAGGAAACCAGCCCTCATATCTCGAATCGACTCTCTCTTGCTGAGCGTCTGCCCGAATGATCAATCACCGCTATACAATTCTGAGCAAGATCGGGGAAGGAGGGAGCGGAGAGGTTTTCCTCGTCGAAGATTCTCTCAAGCATCATTGGAAGCAGGCGATGAAAATCCTTCACAGCAGCGCGGCGGCGCATGCCGGAGAGGACATACAGTTTCAGAATGAGGTTGCCAGTCTGTTGCATCTGCAACATCCGGGGTTGGTGAGGATGTTGGATTTTGGTTTGGTACGCGCGTCGTCGGTTCCGTCACTTTTACAGCGGCGTTTCTTTACAACGGAGTATGTTGAAGGCGGGGATATCCTCCACACAATTGGTGCAACTTCGGATGGGCGAGGGCATTTGCTCAAAGCCCTGTTTCTTCAGACGTTGCACGTGCTTGACTACATCCACCGTCGTGGAGTAATTCATTTTGATGTCAAGCCTGCGAACCTTCTTCTGGTGTCAGGTATAGGGAACGATCTGGATGTTCCCATCCTTAAGCTCACCGATTTTGGATTTAGTAAGAGAGCAAGTGAGGAAATCGAGCAATCATTGAGAGGGACCCTTGAGTATACGGCTCCTGAGCTGCTGCGGAGGGAACCGTACGACCACCGAATTGACTTGTACTCTCTTGGTGCAACCTTCTATCATTTGATGGAAGGCCGTTGCCCATTTGAAGCAGATGAGCCTGTCGAGCTTATCAAGAGAGTTCTCACCGAGGAGGCTGAATTTTCCGCTCGCACTGATCCAACATTGACAGCTCTCCATGATGTACTTCGCGTCCTCCTCCACAAAAAACCTTCGGAACGATTCGGCAGCGCACGAGAAACAGCCATACGGTTGCTCCAGGGAGATGAGAGCGGTTTGCGAGCCTTCTTCGGTGGGGTTGCGCGACCAGCCTTCGTCGGGAGGAGTGTGGAGCGAAAACGGCTCTGTACGGTGATCGATGGACTCGTCCGATCAACCAACGACACGAAGGATCAGCCAAAGGTGATCGTCATTTCAGGAAGAGAGGGGATGGGGAAGCATGCCCTGGCGGAGGAAGTCGCGCGGTACGCTCGAAGCAAAGGAGTGCCGGTTTTCGACGCGGAAGGAGGTCAACGGGAGATTCCTTTCAGTTATATGAAGGACATGATGGGTCTTCTCCAGGCGGAGGCGCGGTCACGTATTGCCAACGAAGAACGCCTTTCTCCTGGATACCCCCAGCTCCCTTCGCCTGATCCCGACCGTGACTCCGGGTTACCAGTTGCTCGTGAATGGCAACAAGACCGTGAGTGGCTGATTGAACGCCACACCCGTTTCTTACTTGAGTGTTCGGAAGTGGTTCCCTTTGTGATCCTAGCCAGTACAAACGAGATCGATGCGGAGTCGTTTGCGGTCTTGCAGACTGTTGCGCGTGACGCGAAACAGGGGGGGCTCCTCCTTCTTCTTGTGGAGGACTCGTCTCACCCCACTCCGCTCTCACAACAAGTCGAGGTTCTGCCAATTGCAGAACTCACAGGAGAGGAGGTGGTCGCCCTGTGTACAGCCTCCTTTGACCCGCCCAGTGTCGGGGCGGAAATCGGTGCGCGATTCTTTCAGTTGTATGGCGGCGTCCCGACTCTGGTCGTGGAAGCAATCCACTCCCTGCACGAGATCATTCGTCCCGACAGTCTCGATCTGATCGGTGAACAACCTTCGCTTGTAGACGGATGGCTGGAGCGCCTGCCGAAAGATATCGATCAATTCCTGGTGAATAGGTACGAGGGACTCAGTCGTGAATGTCAATTGCTCCTTGCAATGATGGCATGCTGCGAAGCGCCCGTACCGATTGAGTTGATGGTCTCTGTATTGCCATTCGAGCGTCGTCGTTTGGAAGAGTATCTCCAACGGCTGTCCGCAGAAGGATATATCAGTCTTGACACGTCGGCGCGGCAGGTCTCATTCCGCCAGGCTAAATTGAAGAGTGCTGTGTATACCTTCATTGCAAGTGGCAAACAGGAACTTCACGCGACTATTGCCGAAGCCCTCGAGCGAATGCCGGCTACCTTTGCACTTTTGCAGGAACGTGCGCGCCAGTACCAAGCTGCGGGAAAATTGAAAAAGGCATCGTTGGCGGCGGAGGTTGCCGCTGAGGAGGGAATGAAACTCTCGGCATTCCAGAGGTCGATTGAACTCTACCACGATGCAATACGTTCTGCTTCTTCGGGTGAGAATCTGCATCGTCTGCACCGCCTTCGCAGCAAACTTGCCGGAGTACTGCTCCAAGCCGGGCATTACAAAGAGGCAATTGATCTTGCGAACGAGCTTATCGAGAAGGAGGATATCGAGAGGGAGGATCGGTACGCGCTTCTAACGACGCTCGGGATCAGTCAGTCGAAGCTGGGCGAGTATGCCGAGTCACGGCAATACCTGACAGAGGCGGCCACCATGGCGCCAAATGAGGTCGACGAGATGCAACTCCGGCAGGAGTTGGTAGGAGTTGACATTGCCGTTGGGAGGTTCGTCGAAGCAGAACGTCAGTGCCGCCTACAGCTCGAATCGACATCACGCCGATCCTACGAGAGGCTTCACGCGGCTATTTCCACAGATCTGGGGATCGCTCTTTTTTTTCAGAATCGGTTTGATGAATCAGCTTCCTGTTTCAATGATGCGCTGGACTTCTACAAGAAAGTGGCCGACCATCGTCATATCGCCGATGCGATGTTGAACATTGGCAACTCGATGAGCGCGAAAGGTGATCACGGAAGCGCCATTGTGAGTTGGAAAAATGCGCTGGAGATGAGCAGGCAATACGGAACACTGAACCAGCAAGCACAGATTCTGAACAGCCTGGGGATCGCACATTACAAGCTGAGACAATTCCGGGAGGCAAAAGAGTTGTATAACGAGTCTCTGCAAATCTCGGAGCGGATCGATTCAAAGCCTGGTGTCGCCTATGCGCTTACCAATCTGGGCGAAGTGTGTCATGCGGAGGGGGAATACGAGAATGCGCTCGAAACCTGGTTACGTGCGTACGATCTGTATGTTACCATGGATGACGCACGGGGGCTGACAGAAACGTTGCTCCAGCTTGCGCGGCTACAGACAACGCTGGGGGATACTTTGCAGGGCAGAGAAAGTGCGGAACGAGCACGCCGGGTGATCACTGAACGAGGATTGGATACCTTTCTCGGACAATTCAAGTACATTGAGGGAGTGCTTTGGCTGCAACGAAAGGACACTGCCCGGGCAAGAGCAGAACTCACCGATGCCGAGGCACTTCTCCGAAAAGAAGAGGATGATGAAGGGAGGTGGTGGGCAACTCTCCGGCTTGCTGAGTGTATGAGCCAACAAGGAGACGAGGAAGAGGCGATCGCACTGATCAAAAATGTACTCGTGGATGCGGACGGAAATCCCGGTATTGTCGCTGAAGCGAGACTTATCCTCGGCCTGCTCGCGCGGGACAGGCCCGGTCTCGTTGACGAAAAACCCCTGGCGCTTTTCAAACGAGGGCTCGACGCGATTGAGAAGGAACCGCTCACTGAGCTTTCTTGGAAGCTTTCGTTGGAGCTTGCGAGAGAATTCGATGCTCGCGGACAACACGACAAAGCTGACCATTACCTTCAGCAAGCGAGCATCATCCTCCAGTTCTTCGTCCGGAACATCCATTCGGCGAGTCTGCGAGAACAGTTTCTCAAGGCGGAAGGTCGGGGAAGCCTGCTCAGCTTGGCAAACGACCGACTTCATTTTCAAGGAGACTGGAAAACGTGACCAGAGCGAAGGAACAATTCGAAATGCTCTTGTGTGGCAGGAGGGAGTTGATAGGTAAACTCCGGCGGCTTGTTGACCCAGAGGCTTCGGTGCATCTTCAATTCGTTTCGACGCCGGGTTTTCTCGTCGGGCGGGCGTTGTTCCGGATGCCCCGTCTTGTGTTGATCCATGTCCAGGCGGACACCCTGCCACTCCGATCGGCGCTGAAGGAATTCTGCTCGCGGTTTCCGGATGTTCCCGTGCTTGCCATTGCTGACACTCCTGATCACGGGTTTGCCGTCGATTTAGTAAAGCTTGGTGTATCAGCCTATTTTACATTTCCCGAAGAGCGCAGAAAGATCAACGACCAGATTGCCCTTCTCTATAACGAGTGGGAGGCACGGAAGAAGAAGGACCAGTTTGTGAAAATCCAGCAGGGAGTATATGATTTTCGCCATATCATCGGGAATTCACCTTTGTTGCAGGAGACCATGGAGCGCGCACAGAAGGTGATCAACAACAGTACGATGACGGTCCTGATCACCGGCGAAACGGGAACGGGGAAGGAGCTGTTTGCACGTGCCATTCACTATAATGGCAAGAACAAGAATAGTCCGTTTGTGGACATCGCCTGCTCGGCCCTGCCGGAAACGTTGCTCGAATCCGAACTTTTCGGGTATGAGAAGGGAGCGTTCACGGATGCCAAAGAGAGGAAGATCGGTCTGTTCGAACTTGCAGGCGATGGGACGATTTTTCTGGATGAAGTTGGTGACATTTCCCTGGCGACCCAATCCAAGCTTCTCAAAGTGATTGAAGACCGGACAATGCGAAGAGTCGGCGGGATCCGAGATGTTCCTGTCCGTGCACGCATTGTCGCGGCAACGAGCGCGGATCTTGAGGCAAAAATGAGGTCAGGGGAATTCAGGAAGGATTTGTTTCACCGCCTGAAAATCCTGCCTCTGGAACTCTCTCCTCTCCGGGATCGGAGGGAGGACATCCCACTTCTTGTGAACGATTTTCTGAAGTCCTTCAATGTCAGTTACAACAAGAGGATCAAGGGCATTACCCACCAAGCTATGCAGCTCCTGATGGAACATGACTGGGAGGGAAACGTAAGGGAACTAAAGCATTCCATCGAACGGGCTGTGCTGTTGGAGGAAAGCGAGTGGATCACAGAAGATGACTTCGAGTTCAACCAACAAAAGGGAAGATCGACGAAGCGACGGATGATCATGAACAGGCCCGAGTCACTTCCACCGAAAGAAGTTGATACCCTCATGCTTCTCATTCCCTTCGACAAGGCTTCTCTACCTGAGGTCCAACGGATGTATGCCCTTCGTGTACTGGAGCATGTTGGTGGGAGTAAACTGAAGGCGGCTCGAATGTTGAAGATTTCTCGTCCAAGACTGGACCGGATACTCGGCCGGTCTGGAGATGATGACTAGTGTAACGTTTTGCAGTTGGTGATGTAACGTTCTATTGCACCCGTTGATAGGTATCACTCTGGAATCTGGTTCGCTGAAATTCATCGGATCCTCCCACCGCCCAAGAAATTGCCCCGTCTCGCTCGTCTGAACAGGATTCCACATGCGTGCGGACTCTGGCATGCAGGTTGACCTTAGGTCAGTAGCTGACTATTCTCGTCCATCCTAAGGGGGCAAACAGATGAACTCATTACGGGACATTTTCGGTGCACCACTGGTCCTGGCTGCTATGATGCTGGCTGGTGGGTGCCAATCCGACATGGTGAACACCCCCGAAGATTCGCCAAGGTTGCAGCACGTTTCGAAGCAAGGTGCCGCAACACGGGCATCGCTAAGAAGTAGTGAACGCAAGGAGGAGGAGAGTGTGGTCGCCAGGAACTGTTCCTCCAGTTCAGGGCTACTCTTGCCTTTGGTCGGTCTCTCGCTCACCACTAACACTTCAAGTGTGACCTATCCCGTCGGGGTCATCAATCTCCCGACCGCTGTATCCTTTGGAATCTGCTCTGTGGATTCAGGTGGACCTGGCGTCCAAAAGACACAGGCATTCGGACCTGTCATCGATTTGTTGTTTCTGGGTCGAGTCAGCGTCGATCTTTCTCTTGGCGACGCAGGACTTCCCGCCTCAACACCGGACTTCGCAAATTTCAGGGTCCTCAGGCAGGACGAAGCCACGGGAACATGGTTGTACCACGCCAGCGGCTCGATCAACGGCGGAAGAGTACGGTACGAGGTCTCGGTGAATGGTACATACATCGTGTCATTGCTGAGTTTTCCGGTTCTGGACACACTTTGGACAATCACTGGATTGATTTCGCCACAGTATGGTGGAACATTGCACTTGTTGAATTCATCACTCGTCGTTGCACCTGGAGCGCTGCTTTCCACCACGAACATCAGTTGGACGATTGCTTCGAGAGTGCCACAGGGTCTCCCTGGTGCATTGCGGCGTGAGTATGAATTTGGTCCGGAAGGCACCACTTTCCAAATTCCCGTGAACGTATATATTTCGTTTGCAGATGCAGCACTGGAGGGGAACGATCCATACCAATTCCAATTCTATTATTACGATCCCGAATCCAATGCTTGGGTGATACAATCGCGGAAAGTGGATCTTACCAACGAGAGGTTTGTTGTCCGGTTGCAGCACTTTTCACGATATGCCTTTGGTCGATAAAAGCGATAGGAGGAAACGATGAGCAAGAATGATCGTCATAAGTTGATCCACAAGTAATGAACGTTGCATCAAACAATAGACAATTGATAACGGAGATCACTGCGTTGGATAGTCAAAAATGGTTTGTCAGGGCGCTTGTATGGATGCTGGCCCTTACGCTGCTGATCGGCTGTCAGGCGGACTCTCTGAATGCGCCCGCTGCGCCAGACGCAGGCACTCAAACCAAGTCCATCGTGCATGACGAGATCGGACAGTCCTCCACGACCTCACCTATTGGAGATCTCGTTGGTGGTGCGGGGGGACTTCTCAGAAGAGTGCTGGGGATCGTCACAGGTCTTGTTACGCCGTCGAATGGTGGAACCCTTGATTTGCTCCACTCTCGATTCGTCGTACCACCGAACGCAGTGACACGCACGACTCTGATCGAATGGGTTCTGAGAGTAGAAATACCAAACGGGCTCCAAGGTGCGCTCAACAGAATCTATGATTTCGGTCCGGAAGGGGTCGTCTTTCAGGTTCCTGGGACGCTGTATGTCTCTTTTGGAGATGCCGGGCTGGGCAACAACGACCCATACCTGTACACGTTCTATTACTTTAATGAGTCGACCCGCCGTTGGGAGCCCCAGTCAACAGATGTAGATGTAGCACACCAGCGGTTTGTGGTAACACTCCACCATTTTTCCCGCTACGCATTCGGTAGGTAAGAATCCGTGAAAGTGATAGACATTCGAGTACCCAAGATTGAAAGCGAACCCGTCGATGCCTGAATCGCTTGACAAAGAGATTCTCAAGCTCGTCAAGAACTATTGCACTCCAGGCGTGGTCTCTGATCTGGTTCGGGATCTGAAACGGACCGAGTTGGTGGAGCAGCAAATGACGCACAGAGGAAAGTCGAGGGGAAAGCAACGCGGGCGAGACCTTTCCAGTGCGACGTCACTTGATCTTTTGATCACACGATGCCAGGCCACATTGAGTAACGAAGAGAGTCTCCATGTTGTGTTGGGGATTGGTGATCTCTTCAAACGCCACGGCGATCTGGCGCGTGCAGAGGAGATGTTCTCCACTGCTGTCGGCCAGGGGAGGCGTCTTGCCCAGAAGGGTGCCGTGGCCGAAGCCTATATGAAACGCGGCGAGGTGCATGGCAGACAGGGCCACTGGAAAGAATCCATGTCGGATTTGAGTCTGAGCAAGCAGTTGTTCCAGGAACTCCAAGCGCACGAGGCGGTGGGACGCGTGGAGAATATTCTCGGGACGAACTATGCGGAGCAGGGAAAACTGCAGCAGGCCCGGCAGTTCTTCGAGCGTGCACTCTCGGTCTTCGAACGGACAGATCAGACACTCATGACGGGGACCGTCTTGATGAATCTCGGGATTGTCTCCAACATGATGGGCGAACACGATGTGGCCCTCGCGCACTATAAGCGGGCACAGTCACACTTTGAAGCCGTGGGCGACCTTCACCGTCTCGGCGAACTTCATCATAATACTGGCATGAGCTACTTGTCCAAGGGTCGTCTTACCGACGCACGACGGGAGTTCGACGAAGGACTAGAACTGGGCGCCGCGACGGGTAACGTGAACCTTCTGGGACTTGCCAGACTCGGGAAGGCAACCGTGTACTTCCGGCAGAGCGACGCCGCCATGGCCCTAAATCTGGTCACGCAAGCCATCGATGCGCTTACAGTGTGCAACGATCGCCTGAGTATGGCCGACGCGTACAAACTCAAGGGAATGATTCACCGGGATATAGGAACTCCAGACCTAGCGGAATCGTATTTGCAAACGAGCCTCAGGATCAACCTTGAGCTGAACAATCGTCTCAATGCGGCGGAGACATATTTCGAACTGGGATTGCTGGCAAAGGTCCGTGGACAAACCGCGGAAGCAGTGCAAATTCTTGAACGCGCCGCGGGCTTGTTCAAACGAGTAGGTGCTGGTGCCGATGTTCGGCAGATCGAAGAGGAACTCGTAACATTGAGGAAGGCGCAATGAACCTGGACGAATTGATACAGCAGGAACTCGGTCGCGGCATTACGGGGATCCTTCCTGCAAGGTCCTCGCAGGCTCGCGTTCGGGATTTGGAAACCATCCTGAACATTGTCCGGAAGATCAACACCTCGCTGGTCCTTTCCGACGTTCTGGAGTTGGTGTTGGATGAGGCCATTCGGATTACCAAGGCGGAGCGTGGTTTTCTGATGCTGGCCGACGCTGAGGGGAAGCTGGAGTTTGTAGTGGGGCGGAATGAGGAAGGAGCCTCGATTCATGCGGAAAACTTCCAGGTCAGTTCGAGTGTGCTGGAAGATGTGTTCACCACTGGGGAGTCGCTTTGCATCGAGAATGCGTTGAATGACGAGCGGTTTGAGCGACGCCAGAGCATAATGAACCTCGAGTTGCAAACGATTCTCTGCAGTCCCCTCAAAACACAGGACGACACCATCGGCGTCATTTACGTTGACAGCAAGTACATTCAGGCAATCGACAAGGCCGATGTGCTGAACCTCTTCGAGATCCTCGCGGGCCAGGCGGCCATTGCCATCAAGAATGCCCGCTTGTATCAGGATCTCAAGACCGCATACGACGACATCCGTCAGGCCAACCAACAGATCATCAAGTTCGAGCGCATGGCCATGAAGGGAGAGATTGCCGCAGAAGTCAGCCATGAGTTGAAGAACCTGGTGGCTGTTGTTCTCCTTCATCTTCAGAGCCTGCACAAACGGATCGGCAACATCAGCTCCGCCGAGATCAAGACCATTGTTGATAAGACCATGGAAGGGACGAAGAAGATTCAGAAGTTCTCTCAAAACCTTCTGACGCAGACGCGGCCTTCTGCCAATAAAATGCAGGTGAGCCCGAACATGCTCGCACGGGAATTCATCGATTTCATCAAAGTGTTGCCGAAGTTCAAGAGGAATGAGATCGTCTTAACTGTTCAGGAAGAAGTTCCAGAGCTGGCGATGGACGTGGACCAAATGCAACAGGTACTTCTGAATCTTGCCAACAATGCCGTGGAGGAATTCCCGGAAGCCCGGATTGAATTCCGGACGGAATATGACAGGGCAAAAGGCTGTGTTTACTTCTACGTAGTTGATAATGGTCCTGGAATTGACTCAGAACTACGGGAGAAACTCCTCGTCGAAAAAATCACCACCAAACCCGATGGACATGGATATGGCCTTCCTATTTGCCGACAGATAGTGGAGTACCATGGTGGCACTATGCGTGTCGAATCAACCAGAGGCGCTGGCGCGTCGTTCATCATGACCTTTCCGGTAGGGCGGGATTGAACAAGGTGTGAACACTCACGGACAGATGATGCGACCAGAAAAGATGCATTGGAGTTGTGTAGATTGACAAACAAGGACCCTGAAGTTGTGTTGTCAGCGCAGACGATTCTGGACAGCTTCGCGGTCACTGACCTCGGCCAGACGCGAGCATCCAATGAAGATAGCGTTGTCATAGTGGTATCGGCAGAGAATCCTGAACGAGGAACTCTGCTCGTCCTTGCGGATGGGCTTGGCGGACACAATGCCGGCGAGGTGGCAAGTCGCATGGTGACGGCCGAACTCCCCGCGTGCTACTTTCATCGATCCGGCAGCAACTACCTTGACGATCTGGTAAGATCTGTCTCAGAAGTCAATTCCTTGGTGCATTCCGCCGGTCGTGAGGATGGGGAACGCCTCGGCATGTGTACGACACTCGTGTCGGCCCTTATCGTCAACCAATATCTGGTGTTTCTCAATGTCGGCGACAGCAGGGGATACCTCATCCGCAATCAGCGGGTGGTGCACCGAACGAAAGATCATTCATTGACGGGAAATGGGAGCGCCGCGCAGAAGCACAGGAACCGTCACGTAATGTCACACGTTCTGACGCAGGCTATCGGACCTCATCCGACCGTATTCCCCGATATCACCATCAGGAAAATCGTCGCGGGGGATCTCATTCTTCTCACTTCAGATGGGCTTACAGACGTTGCGACGGATGAAGAGATCGTAGAGATTGCCCTTAGCGAGCGAGTATCCGAGGCAGCGCAGCGGCTCGTTGAGCTTGCGAAGAAGAACGGGAGTACTGATAACATCAGTGTGGTTCTTTCGCAGGTAGTTCAAGTTTCTGATTCATCATCGTTTCAGATTCACATGAACTACCTGCATCGCTATTTGGTTGTGGATCTCCGCTGAAGACAAGCCGGCTATTCACCCGCTCTTCAGAAAAGGCTGGTTTGATTCTCACGTCCTTTCTTTATATTCTCTTCTCAACACCGGCAAGGGAAGCCTTATGAATAGGATACTGGCGGGGGGCATGTTTCTTCTCTGTCTCACCGGCTGTGGGTCGTCACAGCAGTTCACCGCCATTCCTTCGACGCTCAACAAGGATGCCGTCCCTCACCAGTCCTTCGAAATGACTGCAGAACACTTCCACTTTACTCCGGAGGAAATCAGGGTTATGGCTGGAACGCTTGTCACCGTGCGTGTCACAGCGATCGATGGAACTCACGGGTTCAAGCTCGGTGCATTCGGCATCGATGAGACAATTGAGGAA